>JADLGB010000149.1 GCA_020849535.1 Candidatus Hydrogenedentota bacterium | reverse complement strand
CTGTCCCGGCGCATAAGGACGCCGCAGCGACGGGCACTTGGGATCGCCCCAGATGCATGAACCCAAGCGGCGGCAGAGTTTGTGTTTTGGTCCCGTGTACTTGGCCATAACCCTTTCAGCTTCCTCCTCAAGAAGTGGATTGCGAGGGACGGTGGCTTTACGCGCCGCCATCCGTCTACCTGTGCGGACGAAAGAGACTACTTTCGAGCCCGCGCACCGAAAAAAGCACAATTCCGCCGCTCCCGGCGGTCAACAAGTCCGGTACAATAGCGCATTTACGCCGGGCAAGTCAAGCGCGGGTGAGCCTCTCGGAACTCCCTTCATTGGGTCCCCGGTCGGTGCATGCGGGCCGAGATCCTCAGTGACGCTGAGGTGCCAGGAAGAAAACGGCCGCGAACCGGTGCCTACGGCAAAGTCCACGATGCCCTGTCTACGGCATTGGGAGTCCACAGCATTCAACGTCGCAGGGGAACTTATCGGACGGCAGAAGCTCGCTCTTTCACGAGCGCGTCATACGCAATCTGATCTAAAGGGCAGTCTATGAGGCGGTCAAACTCCTCACGCCGTAAGCGGCACTGCTTTGCCATTTCTCCAAGTAGAGAATCGTGTATCTCTCTTTCACCGTGGCTCATTTCAGTGTGTACTTGGGTCTTTTTGCCATCAAGGTTGTAATAGATGAAGTGCCGATGGCTCTTCTTGCTGAGTCGAAAACCCTTGGACTGCAACGCCTTCTCTACGTCACGAGCCTTGCGCGGCATCAGAGATTTCCTCGCCAAGACTTCGCAGCGTTCCTTTCAACTCTATAGCATCCGGGGAGAGTTCAGAATCGTCCGCGCAGGCATACTCCATCCAAAGAAAAGCGACCTCGTCTCGGAGCTTAGCGAGAAGCTCCGCGCGGCTAGCTCCAAACGTGCGGATATGCAGGCACTCGTTCTGCGCGATAAAAAGTGACTTGTCATCGGATAGGCTTACCGAAAAGCGAAGACCTCGTGCGAACACGACATCGACGTCGTCTAACGCTACCTCGCTGAGCACCATTTCAGACAGGTCTACCACATTCTGTCGAATCAGTTCGAGTGTCTGCTCTAGCCCGAGTACTTTTTCTTTCAGGCTACGGTTCTCCTCGCGCAATTCGGAAATCTCAGACAAGTGGTGACTTTGGCCAAAAACCGTCTGTAACACGTTCGTTTCCAGAGCGCAGAGCAACCTCGAAAAAGATGTGACCCGATCAGCAGAATCCATAGGAAGTGAGGCTAACCACCATTCCACACCAGCATGCGAGAGTGACTGCGAATCGAGGCCCTTGTCGAAAATGGCTGTCCGGGCCCTGCCCGGCTCGAATATCGCATCTACCTCGCGCTTCGCGGCAAGCCTAATTGTGTCTTGCTGATCTTGAAACGTAGTCTCTGGGGATTTGTTTTCCGATGACATACTTGGATTACTGTCCTCTCTCGATTATGGCCTTAACTATAGATGACATAACCCTATCAGAAAAATCGAGATTCTCCAGGTAGCGGCCCTTGAGAACAGGGCCTATGTCCACAAAGATGGATGAGGCATCACGCTTCTTCAGCGAATAATGAAAGTTAAGACTGAGAAATAGGAACCCCTTCACCTGCAGGGAAGGTTCTATCTGGATGCGGATTCGACAGTCTGGAATCTCGCTTACGATGGTGTATCCAGCGCCAACGTTTTGAAACCAATCTATTCCCAGTTCATTCGTCGGGGCTAGGGACCCCAGGAGAGCTTCAATATGACCAGACCCTGCATTTACGTGGGCGGCCACATTGAAGCCTACTGCTTGAACTGGAGTATGAGGCAACTTGCCGTCGAAGAGTTCGGCGGTCAATGAAACCGCATCCCCGATCGAATCTCGTCGAGTGGTCTGAAGCGTCCAATTGTCAGGGAAGCATTGAATTGTCATTGTGGCGGTCGAAAATTGGGAGATAGGCGTTCCGCATAGGAACTGATTCGATTGAAGTGCTACGGCAACCGCGTCTTCATTGAGCAGCCCAACGTGAAGATACCACGTGGGGTGGTGGATTGGTGGATTCATACTCCCGCGCACAATAATGGAATACGTGTAAATCTCGTCAGCCATTCGCCGTTCCAGTGGATTCCGTTGCCATACACACGCCTTCAGCCTATATACACAAAACACCGCAATGCAAGTTCGCGGTTCATAGGCAGTTTCACAAGTAAGCGCGCGAGTGAGCGCGAAACAGCGCCGGGTCGAAATGGCGAACTCGTTGGGAAGTAAGAAGCTGACTGCGGAAACACGCCCCCTTAGCGCCTCACACCCCGTTTGGCTTCTTGCTGGGCGGCCCAGGCCCGCCCGGCGGCCCTCGGGGCTTGGGAGTTCATGCCTCTACACGCGTGCATCTGTTACGATAGCGGCGTATGGCCAACGTCCCCGAAATTGCGGCGCATGAACGCTTGGACCTGGAGGGGCTTCCTTCCAAGCGCTTGAGCGCCGAGGAATTCCTCGCGTCCTTCGACATGGCGCGCGTGCCCACGTCGCCAGGCTGTTACATCATGCGCGACGAGAAGGACCGCGTCATCTACGTGGGCAAGGCCAACAATCTGCGGTCGCGCGTGCGTGCGTATATCAACGAGAGCGACACCCGCTACACCGTGAAGTTCCTCATGCGCCGCGTGGCGCACATCGACTTTCTGCTCACGACGAATGAGAAAGAGGCCTTGCTGCTCGAGAACAGTCTGATCAAGGAGCACCGGCCGCGCTACAACGTGCAGTTGAAGGATGACAAAACCTACGTCAGCCTGCGGATCAATCTCCCGCACGAGTTCCCGCGCGTGACGGTGACGCGCAATCTTCGCAAGGATGGATCCCGGTATTTCGGTCCGTACTCGAGCGCGGGCGCGGTGCGCGAAACCATCAAGCAGATCCAGCGGCTGTTCCCGCTGCGCCTGTGCTCGGACAGCGTGCTGCGCAACCGGACCCGGCCCTGTCTCTATCACCAGATGAAACAGTGCAGCGCGCCCTGCGTGGGCTACATCGAGCGGGAGGCCTACCGCGAGCTGGTGGATCAGGTCATCATGGTGCTGGAGGGACGCAGCGCGGAACTAGAAAGACTCCTCATGCAGCGCATCCAGCAGCATGCGGAACGCCTCGAATTCGAGAAGGCCGCGGAAGTTCGCGACCGCGTCTACGCGTTGCGCACGACGCTCGAACGTCAGCGCACCGTGCGGTCCATGGGGGAAGGCGATCAGGATGTCTTCGGCGTGTTCACACAAGGCCGCTTCAGCGAGATCCAGGTGCTCTTCTTTCGCGGAGGGAAAATGATGGGTGGCCGCTCGTTCTCGTTCAACCAGCGCGAAATGCCGCTGGAAGAAGTCCTGAGTTCGTTCCTCCTGCAATACTATTCCGAAATGTCCACAGTGCCCTCGGAGATCCTGTTGCCACTCGAACTGGAGGACAGCGCGACGCTCGCGGAGCTTTTCTCCGAACAGCGTGGCACGAAAATCACGGTCCATTGGCCGCAACGCGGCGAGAAGCGGGCCCTGATCGACCTCGCGGCGCGCAACGCGAAGAACCGTTTTGAAGAGAAGCGTCTTGCCGAGCAGGCCAACCGCGATCTCGTCGCGCAATTACGCGAGAAGCTGCGGTTACGGGCCGTGCCGAATCGCATCGAGTGCTTCGACATCTCGACGATACAAGGCACGCAGGCGGTCGGCTCGATGGTGACGTTTGAAGGCGGGGCGCCAGCCAAGTCCCGCTACCGCCGCTTCGCCATCAAGATGGTGGAAGGGCAAGACGACTTCGCGATGATGCGGGAGGTGTTGCTGCGGCGCTTCAAGCGCGCCATCGAAGAGAGCGACTTGCCCGACCTCGTCATGATCGACGGCGGCAAAGGGCAACTCAACGTCGCAACCACGGTCTTCAAGGATCTCGGCATCGAGGACCTCGAAGCGGTCGGTATCGCGAAATCGCGGACGCTGGACGCCGGTGGCCATTCGCCGGAGCGCTTCTTCCTGCCGGGCCGCAAAGACCCGATCATCCTGCCCCAGAACTCACCGGTGGTGCTGTTCCTGGCGCGCATTCGCGATGAGGCCCACCGTTTCGCCGTAACCTATCATCGCAAGCGGCGCGGCAAGGCCACGCTGTCCAGTGCGTTGACGTCGATCCCCGGTGTCGGCCCCAAGCGGGCGAGAATGCTCCTGAACAGTCTCGGTTCGCTGGCCAAGGTCCGCAGCGCGACCTTGGACGAAATCGCGGCGCTTCCGGGATTCAGCGCGGAACTCGCACAAGCGATCAAGGAGCATCTTACGGCATCGGATAGCACCCCCGAGGAAACGGACGCCTCATGAGTGGCCTTCTTATTGCTGCGGGCGTGGTCCTGGGTCTATTCCTTATGGGGAAAGGCTACTTGCTTTTCTTGCGGATGCATTACCGCGAACCCATTCGCGCGGATGAAGTGCACGGGGTGCGCACGGAGGATGGCTGGCAGATCACGCTTCACCGGCGGTGTCCACGCCAAGGGCGTGGCGAGCCCGTGCTGCTGTGCCATAGCCTGTCATCGAACCATCTCAATTTCGAGATCCCCGCGGCGGAGTCCGTAGTCGACGTGCTCATCGAAGCAGGCTACGACTGCTGGGGCGTCGACACGCGCGCATGCCGGAGTGCCGTTCCGCCGCGGGGCGCCCGAAAGGGTTCGGCGACGCTCGATGGCGCCTTGCTGAAGGATCTCCCCGCCGCAATTGCGTTCATCAGAGAGACAACGGGGTATCCGAAGGTCCATTGGATCGGGCACTCACTGGGCGGCATGCTGATGTACGCGTATGCGCTGCGCTTTGGCCCGGACCACATTGCGAGCGGGGTAACCTGGGGGAGCCCGCCAGGGTTCAAGGGAATGCGCTTCCGCAAGCGTTCGGCGCTGAACGCGGTGGCCCCGTTCGCGCACGGCATCATGGAGTTCTTCATGCGCGCCCTCATCCCGCTGGCCATGCGCTTGCACCCAAAGACTCACCTCCTCCCGATCAACTGGGAAAATGTCCACCCGAAACTGAGCAACGCTGAACTCTTCCATTCTGTGGAACTGCCGGCGCCGAAGTTCGCCATGCAAATGGACGCCTGGACCTCGAGTGGGACGTGGGTCATGTGCGACGGCACGCTGGACGTGCAGGAACACCTGAACGAACTCAAAGTCCCATTGCTCGCGGTCTATGGCGCGAAGGACCCGCTTGTTCCGCTGCACAAGGCCAGAACCTTCTTCGAGTCTCTCGCTCACGAGGAGAAGAGGATGCTGGTGCTGTCGCGACAGAACGGCTGTGAGGTGGACTATAACCACATGGAATTAGCCTTTGCCCGCAACGGGCGGCGCGATCT
Organism: Candidatus Hydrogenedentota bacterium; assembly: GCA_020849535.1. Lineage (GTDB taxonomy): Bacteria > Hydrogenedentota > Hydrogenedentia > Hydrogenedentales > SLHB01 > JAHDWY01. The sequence goes on along the minus strand of JADLGB010000149.1, from coordinate 35,417 downwards.
GTACGAGCCGACCGCCGCGTGGCTGGCGGCGCATCCGGTGAACCCGAATTCTGCCGTTGAATAGACTTAACCCCGTCCTTCGCGTAGGCTTTGCGCGCCGAGATTCCTATCTCGGCCGCTGAGATTCCTGTCTCGGCGGCGAAAGACGGGGGGCACTCCCGAACCCGCTGAGCGGGGGTGAACTGCCGAATCCGAGTCGGAATCCTGTCAAATCACGGGGCGAAGTCTGTACCCCCTTGCCACAGAGCCTCTTGAAATCGGTCGAGAAGGCCCCTGCTTGGTTGCGGCAGGGCCATTCCACTTGGCGTGCATCGGTCTTCAGCAGGAACGACCAAACGACGCCGTGCGAATTGAGTAGGGCGGGATTTGTTCCCGCCTTCTTGATGGGCTCGAGATCGCCGCCGGGATGCTCAATAGCCGGTGAGGATGCCGGCGTTCCCGGTGGGTAGCACGCTTATGCACGTCCGGGGCTAGTCCCGTTCCAATTCGCGATTGGAAGACGTAAGAGGGCGGGAACGAATTAAGAGGGCGGGAACAAATCCCGCCCTACTAAACCCGCCCGGTCTGTAATCCGTGTACCACCGCACCATTGAGAGAAGGACGCGGCGAAAGCACGCGGCCGTTGAACCGGAATGGGTGCGTTTGCCCCCGCTTGTTGCGGGCTTACAAGACTCCCCGTTTCTGCTATACTGGATTTCGGGGGCGGGGCGGTGTGCACGTACTTGGGAGTTGGTTGTCGGTGTCAGCGCTCGCAGGGGGTCAGTCTTTCGGGAAGTACCGCATCGTCCGTCTGTTAGGCCGCGGTTCCATGGGGGTCGTCTACCTGGCGGAGGACGAGACGCTGGGCCGCGACGTGGCCCTGAAGATCCTCAACCAAGCCCATTCTTCCGACGCAGATTTCGAGGAACGGTTCCGGCGCGAAGCCAAGATCATTGCCCGCCTGGATCACCCGAACATCGTTCAAATCCATTCTCTTGAAAAAGTGGACGATATGCTCGCCATCGACATGGCCTACATCGAGGGCGGACCTGTCAATCAGACCACCACCACGCCTGTTCAGATTGTCTGCATTGCGTGCGACGTTTTGGAGGCGCTCGCATGCTGCCACGCCTCCAAGATCGTGCACCGGGATGTGAAGCCCAGCAACGTTCTCCTCTCGCTGAGCGGTCACGCATCACTGGGCGACTTTGGGCTGGCGAAGCTGCGCGCCGATCAGCAGTCGATGTTCATTTCAAGCATGACGTCTTCGTGCATGTTTGTGGGAACGCCGCGGTACGCCCCTCCGGAAGCATGGGATGGGGCGGAGCCGACTCCCGCATGGGACGTGTATTCCATGGGGATGATGCTGTACGAACGACTCGCGCCGGATCCGCCGTACAGCGCCACGACGCCCTTTTCACTGATCCGGCAGATGATCGAACGGCCCCTGCCAAAACTGGTCGAAGTCGCGGAGAAAGTCTCGCCCCAATTAAGCGAGACGGTCGAACAGATGCTCGCTTCGAATCCGGTGAGCCGTATCCCCACCGCCGAGGAGGCGCTGGGGCTGCTCTACCGCACGCCCGAATACGAGACGGGCGCGGCGATGCCGTCCACGCTTCAGGCGAAGCGCAAGAGGATTCCCCGTTTGCTCCGCACGAAGTCGGGGCGCTTTTCGCTAGTCCGCGTGCGGCGCATGCTGCCGCTTCTTGGCACGGCCGCGTTGGTCGTGGCCGTTCTTGCGGCCGTGCTCCTGTGGCTGTCGAGGCCGCAGACCATCCGAACGCGAACGGAAGACAATGCCGCGTTCGCGCCTGGAGATGCGCGCAGTTTCGACATCATCGACCCGTCGGTGCCGGCCGTCTATGCCGCTGGCTGGCTCATGCAGGAAGATGCCGGTTCGGGAGGGGTTTCCATCGTCGCCTACCTGGGGCCGGAGTTCTGGATAGTGGAGGGCGCTTCCACACGGACCGACACGTTCACGCTGCATGGGAATTGGGCGGGATACGTGGATCCTCACATCCTGTCTTTTCAGTACGGTACCTTGACAGGAGAAGGACATTGGACGCGCCCGGGAAGGGAAATCGCCGTATCCGTCGACCGCAAGAACGCGGCCAATGGCAACTCCGACCAGAAGTCGGTCGTGGTGCGCATGGGCGAGCGATCTCTCGATGCCCGTGCGTTTCTGCAACACATGGAAGGCGCGGACTTCATCCCCGCCCTGCTGTATAACGAGATTCAACCGCGGGCGCTGCCTTGGCTCGAGACGTTCGAGCAACAGTGGCTGAACCGGGCGAGTACGATTGCGAATGTGATCGAGGTGGATACGGAACTCGCCGGGTTCGCGATGGACGGGCGCCTGGGCGAAAGCTTCTGGAGCCCCCCGCTGAGTCCGAATCCGCTGTCGCTCGGGGTGGTGCCGGGGCAGCCTGCGGGGCAGTCTGCCACGCTTGCGCTTCGATATGATGGGACCGCGTTGTTGCTGGGAGTTCATTCGCGCCAAACGCCGCGGCATCCGCTGCTCCAGATATCTCTTTCCGCGGAGTTCGAGGTCATTACCGGCCATACGCCGCGTTGGAATGCGCTGTTCGATGGGAAGACGCTGCTCGCATCGGCCCACACGGCGAGCGGCCAGGACAGGCCGTGGGCCTGCGATTGGGAGGCGGCGACCTTCACTGAAAAGGGCCACTGGTACGGGGAAGTCCGCATCCCATTCGCGGGCCTGGAATCCGTAGTCACACCGCAGCCCGGCAAGAGGTGGCGCCTGAATTGCGCCTTGATGGATGGAGAGCGGGAACCTCTCGAGCCGGTAACGTGGTGGGGGTCAAAGAACCTGCTGGAAACACCACATGGAATGGTCCTCATCTTCAGCCGGGACCCGCGCAACCGCTAGGGCCGCCGAGATCGCGCTGCTGGGCGTATGGAGCCTCGCCGCGTCACTCGCAGTGGCGCAGGGCAGAACGCCCGGCAAAGGCTCCAGCACCGATGTTCCATCTTCATCGCCACAGTACTTGACCGTCTGCGGTGATCGGGTGCTGTTCTCGGCGGACAACGGAGTGTATGGCCGTGAACTCTGGGGAGTCGATACCGCGGGCCTGTGCAGGTTGGCGGTCATTCTGGAAGGGGGGCCCGCTGGTGGGAATCCACGGAATCTGGTGAGTCTGGAAGGCGGTAACATGCCGTTCGTCGCCGAAACGTCTGATTACGGCCGGGAGCTGTGGATCTGGAACGAGGCTACTCAATCCTGCAGAATCTTGAAGGACTTTATGCCGGGCCCAGAAAGCTCCGATGCGTCCATCATTACCGTCCACGGGAAGAAGTTCCTGGTTGTGGCCAAGAACAGTGCAAACGACAGACACGCGGTCTTTGGCGTGACCGTCAAAGGCATGGTAGCTTTGCTTCCTATTCCGGTCGTGACGCTCGTCGACATGCCGACAGCCTGTCCATTCGCAGACGCGTCGTTTATCGTGGGCAGTAACATCGGCTTGTGGCTAACGGATGGCTCGCCAGAAGGCACTGTCGTCTTGGAGGATACTGACCGCTTTGCCCAGGCCGGGCTGATGACGCCTGTCCGTGACAAGGTGGTATTCCGAGCGAAGGACGCCGAGCACGGCCGAGAACTCTGGACAACAGACGGGACACCCGCAGGCGCGCACCTCATCCAGGACATTTTCCCCGGACCTTCGGATTCGTCCATTGGCGAGGTCACGGATCTGGGGGACGTGGTGTGCTTTCAGGCAGACGATGGGACTCACGGGTTGGAGCTTTGGGTCACCGATGGAACCGTGGAGGGAACGCGACTCGCCGCCGACATCGCGCCTGATAGCGTTCCGAGCGACCCGCACTATTTTACGCGCGCGGGATCCTTCATCTTCTTCTGCGCCAACGATGGCCAACACGGGACAGAGCTGTACCGGTCCGACCTCACCGCCAACGGCACGAGCCTCGTCGCCGATCTGGTGCCCGGGCCTGTGGGTAGCCAGCCCTGGAGCCTCGTAGAGTTTCGCGGGCGCCTGTTCTTCTGCGCCACTTCACAACAGTATGGAGAGGAAGTCTTTGTAACGGATGGAACACCCCAGGGAACTCGAATCCTGAAGGACATCGTTCCGGGCGTGGGCCACAGCGGACCCGACAACCTCACAAACCTCCATGATTCCGCGCTCATCTTCTCCTGCAATGACGTCATCCATGGAGAGGAACTCTGGCTAACTGACGGTACCGCCGCGGGGACCCGCCTGGCGGCCGATCTGTGGATGCACGAGAAGCAGCGGCCCGCGTCTTCGCGTCCCGCCGGATTGACGGCCCTCGCCGGCCGGGTCATGTTCGCCGCCACGGACCCGGACCACGGCACCGAGCTGTGGGTGAGCGATGGGACAAACGTTGGCACGCACGTTATCGCCGATCTGAATCCGGGACCCGAGGGCTCGAACCCACGCGAGATGACGGCATCGCACGGGCGCGTGTACTTCGCGGCCGACACGTCCGGCCTCGGCAGCGAGTTGTGGCGAACGGACGGCACCGGGCAGGGGACCGCGGCCGTGGCCGACCTTGCGCCTGGCCCAATGGGCTCGCAACCGCGGATGCTCACCGCTGTCCAGGATTCTCTGTACTTCACCGCAGACGACGGTGTCACCGGGTGTGAACTTTGGAGATGCGGCCCTGACGTCACCTCCCCCACGCTCGCCGCTGAGTTGACGCCCGGCGCTAGAGGAAGCTCGTTTGGGGAGTTGTTTGAGCTGTGGGGACAGCTCTTCCTGTACGTCACACCCGCCGACGGAGACCTGACCTTATGGTGGTACGATTCCGCCGCCGGGACTGCGCAATGCATCCTGGATTCCGTCCCCATGACATTGCTCGATGCGCGGGAAGGCACGCAGGAATCCGACGGCTCCGTGAGCGCGCTGGGGGCAATCAAGAGTGGACGCCTTGGCAAATCCTCCGCACTACTCGTCAAAACCGTTCACCCGCCTCACTGTGAAGAGAACGGCACACGCCCGGTGACACTTGGCGCAACAACCTTCTTTGTCAATCACGCCAGGGAATACGGAACGGAACTCTGGGCCACGGATGGCACATGGGCCGACACCCGCCTCGTCGCCGATGTGTACCCGGGTCCGGGAAGTTCAAGTCCTTCCGCGTTGCTGGCAGTAGATGATCGGGTGTTCTTCGCCGCGGAGGCTCCGCAGGATGGCCGCATCTTGTACAAGACCGACGGAACTACAGAGGGGACGTCTTCTGTGCTTTGTGTGCGCCTGAGCACGGGAACCACAGAGCCCATTCACCGCGTGCAAGAAAGCTGCTATCTGCCCCCAAACATCCTGATTCTGGCCGCCGCCACTCCCTTCAGCCCGTTCGAGGACATCGAGCTGCTGCACTTGGACTGGGGTGGCGGCGGCTACACGCTTCGATTGGCCCCTTCCCTTATTGAAGGGAACCAGAGTGCGCGTCCTCGAGAATTGACAGCCGTCGGGAACGCCGTCTGCTTCGTGGCCGAAGATCCCATCTATGGCGAAGAGCTGTGGCGTGTGGAACCCGCCACGATGGTATCGCGCATCATCAGTGAAGGGGGTTCCGCCGCAGTATCGCGATGAAGCGGCAACACCCGCCTTGGCGACGCAGGCTCGCTCCTGGTGGGCGTTTTGACGGGCGTGATGGGAGAAGCGTAGACTGATACCTATATACCCGCCGAGGTCCGCGGCGAGGGGGAATCGCTCGCGGGCCACAAGATCAGACGGGGAGGGGGAATCATGGGTAATACCTTATTCGGGGGGATTCTGTCGCGCGTTCTGGCCGGAATGGCCTGTCTGCTTGCCACACAGTCCGCGTTTGCTGAACTTCAAAACGTGGATATCGGCGGCGAACTCCGCATGCGGTACCGCTACTACCGAAATGTGTTCGAGGAGGATTTCAGCCCGACGATCCGCATCCCGGGTTTCTTCCTGCCGAAGCGCCCCATCGGCGCACCGGCGGTCGTTTCGCTATTTGATTGGAATGGTTCCGGCGGCGACTGGCATTTCTCGGAGTCAGCCGTGCTGCTGAACGTCAGCGCCGATTTCACGAACAACGTGAGCAGCTACATCGAGCTGTACGACTACTACGAGTGGGGCGAGGATTTTCGTTCGGACTACCTCACCGGCCAGGACTCGCGCGCCACGACTGGCGACGACGTGGAGGTCAACCAAGCTTATATCCAGGTGGATGAGATGTTTGGGACACCGCTGCGCCTGCGCGTGGGAAGGCAAGCCCTCGTGATGGGCAAAGGCTGGCTCGTGAATGAATTCCTGACGCCTACCCAGCGGCTTTCCTTTGATGCCGTGCGCTTGACCTACGATACGGAGGCGTTCACGGTGGATGCCTTCGCCTCGAAGGTCTTGGAAACCGGTATCAGCGAGCAGGACGGCGACGTCGATTTCTATGGCGTCTATGCGACGTACAAGCCACTGAAAGCGCTCGACATCTCCGCGTACTGGTACTGGCTGCGCGATGCACGGAGCCTGAATGACACCAACGAGACAGCCGTTCTCGAGTGGATCGAGAACATCGCAGACCTCGACAATTACGATGCGACCAATCTGCATACGGTGGGCGCTCGCTTGAACGGCGCCTTGGGCGCGTGGGACTACGACCTCGAGGTTGCGTATCAGTTCGGCGAAGCGGATGCCCACGGGGCGCGTTTTGTGCCGATCGGCTTCACGTATGGCGATGACGAGGCCGAGTACGACAATTGGGGCGCGGACCTCAACACGGGCTACACGTTCGACGTGGCGTGGAGTCCGCGCGTTTCGCTGATCGCCGCCTACTTCGGGGGACACGACAACCGCGACCTCAGCTTCATCGACTGGATCAATCCGTTTTATGAAGCAGAGGCGAGCGTATCGTTCAACCGGCTCTTCGCGGACAAGAACTACCTGCCGGTGGTGAATGACAACGGCTGGCTCTCCAACTTCTATATGGTCGGCGGAGGCGTCGATGTAAAGCCCACGGACGCCATCAGCGCGCATGTGCAACTTGCGCGCGCCTGGATTACAGCCCCCTTCAATCCGCCCGCCACGTTTACCGTCGGCAAATGGCGCGTTCCGCTCGCGCCCGCACTGTCCTTCTGGACGGATGAGGGCAGCGATGACATCGGATGGGAAGCCTCCGGATACATCAAATACACGTACTCCGAGGACCTCTACTTTCTCCTGTACTACAGCCACCTCTTCCCGGATGACGGCCTGACGGATGGCGGCTATTTCCAGTTCAATGGTACGGGCTTCAGCGGTGGCTCGGACACCGACGACGCGGATTACGTGTTCCTGATGTCGGTGCTGAAATTCTGAGAAGAGTGCTTGCGCGCATCTCGCAGGACTGTGCTATGCTGGAAATTCGCGCCGCCACGTTTCGCAGGGTCCAGAGCGGAGGGGGCGGTTGGACATCGAATGAACGAAGGGAACCAATCCACAGGTCCAGGAGGGAGCCATGAGCGAAGGGAAGACAGAGGGAATGACAAGGCGGGATTTCACCAAGCTTTCCGCGGCGGCCGCGGGACTGACCATTCTCAGTTCGGGTCGGGCATACGCCGCGAACAACAAGCTGCGGGTCGGTCTGCTGGGCTGCGGCTCACGTGGTTCGGGGGCAGCCACGCAGCACCTGATCGGCAATGACAACGTGGAATTGGTCGCGATGGCTGACCTTTTCCCGGATCGTCTTAATGCCTCGCGTCAAAAGATCGCCGAGAACAAGGACGAGCGTGTGGCCGGCAAGTTCAAGGTCACGGACAAGATGTGTTTCACGGGCTGGGACGCATACAAGAAAATCCTCGAGACAGACATCGACGTGATCATTGAAGGCACGCTGCCGTACAGCCGCCCCAAGCACGTCGAGGCCGCCGTTGAAGCCGGCAAGCACGTCTTCACGGAGAAGCCCGCCGCCGTCGATCCCACCGGTATCCGCCAATTCATCGCCGCTGCCGAGAAGGCCACCGAGAAGAAGCTGTGCTTTGTCGCGGGCACGCAGCGCCGCCACCAACTGAACTATGTGGAAACCATCAAGAAGTTGCACGATGGCGCCATCGGCGATATCCGTATGATGCGCGTCTACTGGTGCGGCGGCTTGCCGTTCGTGCACGACCGCGCCCCGAACTGGAGCGAACTCGAGTACCGCATCCGCAACTGGTACGCCTACTGCTGGGTCTGCGGCGACAACATCGTCGAACAGCACGTGCACAACCTCGACGTGGCCAACTGGGTCTTGAAGGCGCACCCCGTGTCCGTGTTCGCATCCGGCGGGCGCGCGTGGAAGCCGATGGAAGCGAAGTACGGCGACATGTACGACCAGTTCTCGTGCGACTACGAGTACCCGAACGGCGTGCGCGTGTTCAGCATGTCGCGTCACTGGGGCAAGGCCGACGGCGGCGTGTTCGAGGTGGCCTATGGCTCCAAGGGCGAGAGCAAGTGCATGGACATGATGGACAGCCCGCAGGAGAAGATGGTCGACCCGTACGTGCAGGAGCACACTGACCTCGGGAACGCCATCCGAGGCGTCACGCCGTACATCAATGAAGGCGTGCAGGTGGCCGAAAGCACGATGACGGCGATCATGGCCCGCATGTCCGCGTACACCGGCAAGGTGGTGACGTGGGAAGACGCCATGAAGTCGGACCTCAGCATCGTGCCGCAGGAGTTTGATTTCACGAAGCCGTACCCGGTGGCGCCGATCCCCGTTCCGGGCATGTAACGTTTCTACCCGCGACACCCGGCAGGCTCGCCGCCTGCCGGGTGCTGTCTTTCCACTGAAGCAAGGAGTTATCGATCATGGACAGACGTGCGTTTCTTCAATCCGCGGCCGCCTTGAGCGGAGCCGCATTCGTCACCTCCGCCGCCGCGCAACCCGCCAACGCGGCAGGGCCCTTTGCGAAGGTGCCCCTCAAGATGGCGGTGCAACTCTCGTATTTTGAGGGCTCTGTCGATGAGCAGTTGAAAGCGGCCGCGAAATGGGGCTTCGCGGCGTACGAGTGGCACAGCCCCGAGGGCGACCTCGAAGAACTGCGCCGGAAGGCTGAAGCCGCCGGTCTGCCCCTCACGTGTATCCTCGGCTGCGGGCGCATCGAGGCGGGCCACATGATGGACCCGGCTCAACACGACGCCGTGGTCGAGATGTTCCGTCAGCGTATCCCCATCGCGAAGACGCTGGGCACGACGCGCCTTATCGGCCTCACCGGCAATGCGCGCACGGACATCTCCTACGAGGAGCAGATGAATCTCGTCATTCAGTGCGTGAAACGCCTCGCGCCCATCGCGGAAGAGAATGATGTGACGATCATCATGGAAGCCTTGAATCCACTGGTCGATCACAAGGGCTTCTTCCTCACGCGCACGGACCAAACCATGGCCCTGCTCGAAGCGGTCGGCAGCCCGAACGTAAAGATGCTGTTCGACATCTATCACCAGCAGATCACCGAGGGCAACGTTATCCGCAACCTCACGGCGAACATCGCCCATATTGGCCACTTCCACGTCGCGGATAATCCCGGCCGCAAAGAACCCGGCACCGGCGAGTTGAACTACAAGAACATTTTCAAGGCCATCGCGGACACAGGCTACGACGGCTACGTGGCGCTCGAGTGCGGCAAAATCGGCACGCTCGATGAAGCGCTCAACCGCGTGCTGGACTGCTTCGCGTAACAAAGACTGGTTTGGGAAAAGGCACCGTCTTTCGCACTGGACTAACCAAGCGAAAGGCGGTGCTTGTTTCTGGTATGGAGTGCGGCGGCTTGCCGCTGCTTTGACTGAGGAGGCTTGCCTCCGGTACGCGGCGAAAGGCTTGCATCTTGTCCACTCGCGCCCGTGTAGGACCAAGAAAGAGCACAGCCACGCCGCGGCGTGGCTGTGCTCTTCTATTCCGAGAAAGGCGCCAGCCGCAGCAGCGGCATGAATCCGCAGTACCTGCGCAGGAAGCGCGCGCGACCGTGGGGGCGTTCCCTGCTCTCGCGGTCGAATAGCGCGGCAATCTCTTTCTTGAAGTTCCACCGGGGAAATCGCTCGACGCACACCTTCCGCGTTTCCGGCGCGATCTCCCACGAGCGCAACCCCAGCACGTCCAGCGCCGCGGCCTCGTGAAGCAGATGCGCCTCGACACCTTGGCGCAGCGGCACATCCACATTCAGATGCAACAAGATAGCCTCCGCGAGCGCGTCCTGCCGCTCCGGGGGCCATTCCGCATGCCGGGCTACCGCGCCCGCGCCCTGCACGCTGTCCACTGTGAAGCACTCCGCGTGTTCGCCGCAACCGGCGTAGGCGGGTGTAAGCCCGAGGTCATGGAGCATGCACGCGACATAAAGCAGTTCGGAGTCATAGCGCAGCGTCTGCCGTTCGCCGAGCAGACGCGCCCAAACATACATGCGCTGGCAGTGCGTGACGAGGAACGGAGACGAGACCTGGGTGCAGAGCAGTGTCGCCTTGTGTGCGGCCTCCGAGTCAGGCGGTAGCAGTTCGTCCAAGTCCAACCTGATCGCTGCTCCGAAGGTAGCGCGATGCAGCAAGCTGAGCAGGAGCTTTCCCTGAAGGCGGCATGCTTGACCCAGCAGTGCCAAACGGTCCGAGGCCGATAGCCGCCCCATCCCCCGCCGCGCCCAGGGCAAGGTCCCGACACCACAACGATGACTGTTCCCTGATTGCGTTGGCGTTTCCCTCACCGGCATTCCCTTTTCGTTTGCGCTGCTATTTGCGTGCACTGCCAGCACGAGGTAGAGTGGTTCCAGGAGAATAGCATGACAAGCCCTATGAGCAGGGAGGATGGCGACCGTTTCCGGGCCCGGTGGGAAGCATTTGCACGCAGGGAACGCGAGGAACTGCGCGCCATGTCGCCCGAAGACAAATTCCGCCAGACAGCCGCGTTGTTTGCTTCGGCCCAAGCGTTCGGGTGGTCCGAAGCCCTGGCCTCGGAAGAGGAGGCCGTGCGCGCGCGCTGGAAGCGCATCCGGGAAACCCTCCGTGAACGATAGGGACTATGCTACCTGCTGATCAGCGGATTTCAGGGAGCTTCTTAATCCTTGCTCCGTGATTCACGTTCAGGGCCCTGACTGAACCATAAGGCAGGGACGTATCACGCGCGCAGACTCTGGTCCAGCCGTTCCCAGCGGCGGCGCCGACTCTCCCATTCCTCAGCGGGGATGGCATCCATTGTACGCCGCAGACGGGCCAGGGCCTGGCGGACTCCGGGCGCCATAGGGCTGCGGCGTGGCCGGGGCGGTTTCGGCGTAAACTGCTCCAAATCAAAAAGATATGAAGTGGTAGCCATGACTGCTCCTTTCGTTCGCGGCCAATAAACTGAATATCTATTCAGTATTTTAACCGCAAACAAATCCGATGTCAAGTGAATACTTTGGTGCTCATGCGGGAAGACTCATGTGCCTGGATGCAGTCCGGCGTGCGACCGGTGCTTGTTCGACGGTCCGGGTGTGGGGCTACACATTCCCCTCGGCTCTTCGGGCTGTTTGCGTGAGAAGCAGGAAGAATTCGCGTCGCACAAGAGTCGCTGATATACAGTAGACGTAGTGTTGCAGTATCCCCCTTTGAAGGCGGTGAAGGGGGATGTTCTTCTCTTTGTCTTCTCCGCCGTCGCGCGCTCAGCGCTCGGGCTTGGGCGGGTACTTGATCTGGAGGTGCAGTTCCTGGAGCTGCCGCGCGGTCACCTCGCTGGGCGCGCCCATGAGCAGATCCTGCGCCTTTTGGTTCAGCGGGAAGGCGATCACCTCGCGGATGTTCGGCTCGTCGGCCAGCAACATGACGATGCGGTCGAAGCCAGGCGCGATGCCACCGTGAGGCGGGGCGCCGTAATGGAAGGCCTGCCACAAGGCCGGAAACTTGGTCTTGACGGTTTCCTCGGGGTACCCGGCGATCTCAAACGCTTTAAGCATGACTTCGGGCCGGTGGTTGCGGATGGCGCCCGAAGACAGCTCGATACCGTTGCACACCACGTCATACTGGTAGGCGAGGATGTCCAGCGGATCCTTTTCCAGCAACGCATCGAGCCCGCCCTGCGGCATTGAGAACGGGTTGTGCGAGAAGTCGACTTTCTTCTCGTCTTCGTTCCACTCGAACATGGGGAAGTCGACGATCCAGCAGAAGGCCGCGAGGTTCGGATCGACGATGCCGAGCGCGTTGGCTAAATACGTCCGCACCTTGCCCAGGAGCGCGTTCGTGGTCGCGCGATCGCCCGCGCCGAAAAAGAGCGCGTCGCCCTCGCGCGCGGCGGTTTTCTCGATGAGGGCCTTCTGTTCGACTTCGCTGAGGAATTTTACGATGGGGCCCTTCAGCTCGCCGTCGCGCAGGGCGATCCAGGCGAGGCCTTTCGCGCCTTCACTCTTCGCGAAGGCCTCGGCGTCATCGAAGAACTTGCGGGACTGCGAAGCCACGCCCTTCGCGTTGATCACCTTCACCGCGCCGCCGCTTTTCACCGCGGCGCTGAAGACTTTGAATTCGGAATCGCCAAAGATGCCTGTCACGTCGATCATCTCGAGTCCGAAACGGATGTCCGGCTTGTCGGTCCCGTACTTCTCCATCGACTCGCGATAGGGGATGCGCGGGAAGGGATTGGCGAGGATCTTCTTCGAGGACAGTTCGCTGAACAGACGCACCAGCAGCAGCTCGACCTCGTGGAAGAGATCGTCTTGCGTGATAAACGACATCTCCATATCGATCTGATAGAACTCGCCGGGACTGCGATCCGCGCGGCTGTCTTCATCGCGAAAACAGGGCGCGATCTGGAAGTAACGGTCGAAGCCCGAGATCATGAGCAACTGCTTGAACTGCTGCGGCGCCTGGGGCAGCGCGTAGAACTCACCCGGATAAATGCGGCTCGGCACAAGGTAGTCGCGCGCGCCTTCCGGCGAAGAACTGGTCAGGATCGGCGTGTGATACTCCGTGAATCCACGGCTGGTCAGGTGTGCGCGCGTGAGCTGGGCCGTCTTCGAGCGCAACAGGATGTTTCGGTGCAGCCGCTCGCGGCGCAGGTCGAGAAAGCGATACGCCAGGCGCGTCTCTTCCGGATACTCCAACTCCTGGTTCACCGGGAACGGGATCAGCTCCGCGATCGATTCCACATGGAAGCCCGTCGCGACGACTTCGATGCCGCCGGTGGCGAGGTTGGGATTCGCCGTCTCCGGACTGCGTGCGACCACGTCGCCGTCGATACGCACGACACTCTCCGCACGGACCTGCTCTGCCTCTTTGAAGAAGGGCTGTCCGGGATTGATGACGATCTGGGTCAGACCGTAGTGGTCGCGCAGGTCGATGAAGATCACCCCGCCGTGATCGCGTTTGCGATGGACCCAGCCCGACAGGCGGACCTGTTTGCCCACGTGCTCGGGGCGCAATTCACCACAGGTGTGCGTTCGAAAGGGATGCATGTAGCTGATTCTCCACGCGCGGATACTGCACGATGCCGCTGTAATTAAACGCCGAATCGTACAGTTCAGGCCCAGAATTGTCAAATCGGCAACGCGGCGCGGAGACGGTAAAAGCAGGTCCGCACCAAGCGGAGCGAGTCTTCAGAAAACAGGGACTGTACCAAGCGGAGCGAGTCTTCGAGCGCAGACGGGACTGTCCCTGTTTTCCTAAAGCGCCGTGACCTGCCAATGCCGGATGAAGAATCTCTCCACAGATTGCACAGATTTACACAGATTTGAAGATGGAAGAGAGAGACAAACTCGTCCGCAGATGACGCAGATTCGCGCAGATTAGAAGATGTCGCTGTCAGTCTTCCGAAATGAACTGCCAGCGGTCGTCGAGCCTGACAATTGACCAGAGATTGAAAGGCACGTCGTCGCGCGGACACTGAACGAATCCGGTGCTACCCCCTGGGTGCGGATGAGTCCAGAGGCAAACAATGCCACGATAAGAAGCGTCTATCCGCCGAATAGTAAAGAGGCCAGCCCGAACCGGCACAGGGACATGCTCGCCAGCGCGAACTCGCTGCGCGATAGAGTCAAAGGCATCGCGTGACAAGGCGTAGGTGATTCGTAGCGGCCAGTGGGTTTCAGAAATCGAAATAATGATGGAAAGGCAAACCAACGACATCACGAGCACCGGCAATACCGCACGCCATGTGTAGCGCCTGTGAGCGACGAGAAGGTAACTAATGACTAGGGCCACTGCCAGAAGGATAAGACCCACAAACTCGACGGCCACCCGCTCACCTCCGGTGGCTGAATGGAGAATACTACCCACCGCCAGAAGGACGAGCACACTCATGAGTACTACGTCTAAGTGGCGTCGCTTCATGAGGCGCGTGCAGACCTGGCCCAACGATTCGACTCAGGCATAGCCGCGGGTGCTCTTTCCGTATCCAAGGCGCAGCCCCAATACAGGGCATTCCCCCAGTACGCGCACGTTTCGACCGCGTCACGATCATGATGGTTGCAGCAATTCATGGTGGTTCTTCTGTCGAGTGATACTGCGCATAACCGGCACCGCGACGCTTACGTGGTTCTGATGCTCCCCGGTGAGTCGGCGTAGAACTCCACATATCCGCAGTCCGCGCATACCCAGGCCGACACGGTCGTCCTTTGCTCGCCGGTAAATAGGACCGCGTCGGGATTTCGAAACGTCGCAATTGTCAACTTGTCAGCCATAGTTGCGGTATTAGGCACCTTGGCGTCTGCAATGACATTTCTCGATCCGCACTTCGGGCATTGGTTGGTGCGTTTCATGTCTTGGTGCTCTCCAACGACTGTGTGCGGCTGCGTACGAGATCCCCCAACTCAGAGACGGCTCACGCAGGTCCGGGGTGCGGTTCAGCCGCTTCGGTTGCTTCCACCGCGCCGCACTCCACTTTGCGGAAACGCAGCGCGAGCAGTTTCAATGCGGCGACGCTCAGAAGGACTCCCAGGCCCGTGCCTGGCATGATTGCCCACACCACGCCCGCGTGTAAGGGAAACACGGTGGCCATGGTGAGCCTCATCCCTTGTTCAATAGAGCCCATCGCCGTTCCAACGCTGGGACCGATGAACCCGCACAGAAAGCCAAGCACGCCAACCGCGACGTAGGTCATGACGTGCGATATCAGAACGCCGAGAACATAGAAGATCCCTCGGGAGGTCATCTTCCCACCATGGGTGAATAGAAAGATGGCTGGAATCAAAATCGGGACACCGATGAAGATGAGTAAGATTACAATGGGTTCACTCATGGCAATACTCCTTCGGGGCACACGAGATTCGATCCTCCCCTTTCACAACACCACAACACGTGCGCCAAACCATCGTATCAAAGCAATAGAAGAATAGGTCAAAGTCGGCATGAGTGTCAAGGGGACGGATCGTGCCACTGCGCGGTTGCGCGTAGACGGCTTTCCTGCACCTTCTCCGCGGAAGAGGGCATCACCTTCTCTCCTGCGCAAGGGTGTGCCCATCAACGATTTCCACGAAGGGACCCTTGTGACCCCTTGACGCCGCCTAGCGACGTATCTATCATTGAAGTCAGCAAGGCTGTCTGTTCGCGATCGGTCCATCTGGCCGTTCACGATTCTCTTCCGTGCTTCTGCAAGAGCGCGGTCCCAGAAGCAATTCTGTCGCTGCTATACGGTTCGATCCCGGGCCCACCTTTGAGGAAAGGGAATTCGAGATGAGCAACGTACGCGTACTCGTTGGAACACGCAAGGGCGCCTTCATCCTGACGGCGGACGGCAAACGTAAGAAGTGGAAAGTCAGCGGTCCCCATTTTGCGGGATGGGAGGTCTACCACATGAAGGGGTCGCCCGTGGACCCGAACCGGCTGTATGCCTCGCAGGTCAGCGGATGGTTCGGCCAGATCATTCAGCGCTCGGATGACGGCGGCAAGACGTGGTACCAACCGGGCACGCCTCCCGATGAACCGCTCACGACTCCGGACGGCATGCCGAAGGGCGAGAGCAACAAGTTTGTCTATGACACGTCGCCGGAAACCGGCAAGCCCCTCACGACGCACTGTTGGTACGACGGCACGCAACACCCCTGGGAGTTCAAGCGGGTTTGGCATCTGGAGCCGTCATTGACCGATCCGGACACGATCTATGCCGGGGCCGAAGATGCCGCGCTGTTTCGCACGACGGACGGCGGCCAGACCTGGCACGAACTCGCGGGTCTGCGCGGCCACAGTTCGGGGCCGCAGTGGGCGCCGGGCGCCGGCGGGATGTGCCTGCACACGATTCTGATCGACCCGGGCGATCCGGACCGGATCTTCATCGCCATCTCCGCCGCGGGCACATTCCGGACCGATGATGGCGGGAAGACGTGGAAGGCCATCAACCGGGGCCTGAGTTCACTGTACATCCCTGATCCGAATGCCGAGGTCGGCCACTGCGTTCACCGCATCACGATGCACCCGTCGCGGCCGGGCGTGCTCTTCATGCAGAAGCATTGGGATGTGATGCGCAGCGACGACTCCGGAGAGTCTTGGTACGAAGTCAGCGGAAACCTGCCGACCGACTTCGGGTTCCCGATCGATGTGCACACGCACGAACCGGAGACCGTCTACGTAGTGCCGATCAAGAGCGACTCGGAACATTACCCGCCCGATGGAAAGCTGCGCGTGTTTCGCAGCCGGTCGGGAGGTAACGAATGGGAGGGGCTCACGAAGGGTCTGCCGCAGAAGGACTGTTACGTCAACGTGCTGCGCGACGCGATGGCCGTCGATTCGCTCGATCCGTGCGGTGTGTATTTCGGCACCACCGGCGGACAGGTTTACGGGTCGGCCGATGCCGGAGACAGTTGGACGCCGATTGTCCGGGATCTCCCCGCCGTGCTGTCCGTCGAGGTTCAGGTGGTGTCATGATCCGCGTGGCCTTGCCGGTACACCTGCGCACGCTGGCGCGTGTCAGTGGCGACGTGACGCTCGATATCGATGGCCCTGTGACACAGCGGTCGGTCCTCGACGCGCTCGAGGCCCGCTATCCGATGCTGCGCGGGACCATTCGCGACCACGTCACGCACAAGCGCCGGGCCTTCATCCGGTTCTTCGCGTGCGAGCAAGACCTATCCAACGAGTCTCCGGATGCGCCATTGCCTGACGCCGTCGCGAAGGGCGCGGAGCCTTACCTTATCGTAGGGGCCATGGCCGGTGGCTAACGCGAATAGGACAACGCCTATGGGCACGCCGACGCCATTCGGCTCGGCAACAGAACTGTCTGCGTCCGAGATCGCACGGTACAGCCGACATCTGCTCATTCCCGAAGTGGCGACGGAGGGACAGAAGCGCCTCAAGGCGGCAAAGGTGCTGGTGATCGGCGCAGGCGGGCTGGGGTCGCCGCTCGGGTTGTACCTGGCCGCCGCGGGCGTCGGGCAGTTGGGGATCGTCGACTTCGATGTGGTGGAGTTCTCCAACTTGCAGCGTCAAGTGCTTCACACGACGCCCGACGTGGGCCGCCGCAAGACCGAGTCGGCCGCCGCGCATTTGCGTGCAATCAACCCGGAGATCCAGATCACCACGTACGACACGCGAATCAGTTCTGCCAATGCGATGGAGCTGATTCGGCCGTACGACATCGTGATCGATGGCACGGATAATTTCCCGACGCGCTATCTCGTCAACGACGCCTGCGTGTTGCTCGGCAAATCGAACATCTACGGCTCGATCTACCGGTTCGAGGGCCAGGTCTCGGTGTTTGCGCCGCCGGCGGGACCGTGCTATCGCTGTCTGTTCGCCGAGCCGCCGCCGCCTGGCATGGTGCCGAGTTGCGCGGAAGGCGGCGTGCTGGGAATCCTGCCGGGCGTGATTGGCTGCATGCAGGCGACGGAAGCGGTCAAGCTGATCCTGGGCATTGGTGAGCCGCTGATCGGACGCTTGCTGCTCTACGATGCACTCGAGATGAAGTTCCGCGAGGTCAGGATTCAACGCGATCCGCAGTGCCCACTTTGTGGCGAGCAACCCACCCTCCGCGAGCTGATCGACTACGAGCAGTTCTGTGGCGTGCGCGGCCAGGAGGCACCCGGTGCGCCGTTCGAATCTGATTTCGAGATCAGCGTCGAAGAGGTGAAGGCGCGCATGGATCGTGGCGACGACTTCGACATCCTTGATGTGCGCAATCCGGAGGAGTGGCAGATCTGCCGGCTTGGAAGCGCGAAACTGGTCCCGCTGGGCGAACTCCAGGAGCGCATGCGGGAACTCGACCCGGCCCGCGAATGGGTTGTTCACTGCAGGAGCGGCGCGCGCAGCGCCAAGGCGGTGGAGCTTCTGCGGCAAGCCGGGTTCGTGAACGTGAAGAACGTGCGCGGCGGTATCAGCGAGTGGGCCAGCAAGATCGATCCGTCGATGCCAAAGTACTGATACCAACGCTCGCGTGCTCGAGTCAGGGAAATGGTCACGAATTCAGAACAGGGAAAGCAAAGACACCAGGCCGGACCCGATGCAAGACCGTTTTACCGCGAAGCCGCGAAGATCGCGAAGCAAAGATGAGGATCGAGTTCTTCTTCCTTCGCGTCTTCGCGGCTTCGCGGTGAAGCACTCTTTTCTTTCATTTCCTTTGGTGAAGTTAGAGAGGTCAAGGTGTCCCCGCAATAGCGAAAACCCTTGGGATGCCGATGACCTCATTTTCCTCGCCTGAGGCTCCGCCAAGGCTCCGGTGAATGCCGCATAGTCCGCCTGGGCGAGACCAATCAGCGCTCGTCGTTCATCACGCCATCTGTACGGGGGGGCGTCAATAGTGTCGTCGTTCGCAACTCGTTTCCGTTGAACTGCATATCCCTGGAATTTAGTCTAAGTTAAATAAAACGTAATTATGTATTGACAAACGCGATTATATAATAAATAATATGTAATGCAATTTAACTCAAACTCGGACCTGTATCACCGATGCTGAATCGAATGTTGCCGCGGAATTGTCCCAGTTGCGGGGCGGGACTTGAGGTGAAGCGTTTTGAATGCCGGGCCTGCAAGACGGCTGTGGAAGGGGAGTTCACCCTCCCGATTCTGGCGCGGCTGGCGCCGGAGGAGCAGGAGTTCATGCTCCTGTTGCTTGAGGAAAGCGGCAGCCTGAAAGGTCTGGCGCAACGCTACGGGGTGTCGTATCCGACGGTCCGCAACCGGCTCGACGCGCTGCGCGCAAAGGTGCGCGCTTTGGCAGCGGAGAAGATGGATACCAGCGGGGGAGTGACCAATGAGTAACGAAGCAGTCATGGGGAGAGCCGAGGGCAAGCGCCTGAGCACGTGGGTGTTCAATCCGTTTTATTACATTGCGGGGGGCCAGGCATTGGTGGCGGGTGTGGTTGCCATGCTCTTGGCGGGCGTCCTCAATGCGGTCACGTTGAGCCACTTCGATGGCGTGCTCGATTTTCACACCGGCCTCGTTACGCCGTGGTGGGTCTCCATGCTGGAAGGCCCCGTCAATTGGCTGGTGATGAGCGCGCTATTCCTGGCGGGCGGCAAGTTGCTGTCCACAAGCCGCTTCCGGGTGCTTGACGTTTTGGGGACACAGGCTTTGGCGCGTGTGCCCACGCTGATCATGGCGCTCACGGTGATGCCGCCGCCGGTGCGACTCGCCAACGCGCGTCTGGCGCAGGCCGCCATGGCGGCTCAGTCCGCGCAGTCGCCGGCCGCGAACAGCGTGTTCCAGTTCATCGCGCCCGCGGAACTCGCGATGGTGGGCGGTGTCGTCCTCGTCGTGTTGATGATGGTTGCGTGGATGGTGGTCCTGATGTACCGGGCATTCGCGGTGTCCTGCAACGTGTCGGGGGGCAAGGCCATCGGCCTGTTCTTCGCATTGATGGTCGCCGGGGAAATCGTCTCCAAGGTGCTTCTCGGGCTGCTCTACTACGCGACACTCAATTGAGGCAAGTTTCAATCAACGCAAAGTGGGAGATACGGTCATGAAATGCGCAATGCTCTCGGCACTCCCGATCGTAATGGCGGCGTGCGTTCTGTCTGGTTGCGTGCCTGCGGCGGACACGTCACTCGGCGATAGCGGCACGGAGCGGCAGGCCGCCGCGTCTGAGGCGAACGTCGAGCCGAAGGCGATCTCGCTGGTGGACAACCTCTCTCGAGAGGACTTCGCGTCCGTGGTGGCCGAATTCGACGCCACGATGAAAGGGGTCCTGTCGGAAGCGGCGCTCAAACAAACCTGGACGACGCTCACGCAGCAGGCTGGGCCGTTCAAAAGCCGGGGCAAGTCCCGCGTCACCAAGGAGATGGGCTACACGGTCGTATACGTCGAATGCGCCTTCGAGCGCGCGAACCTGAACGCGAGGGTCGTGTATAACGCCAGTGGCGAGGTAACAGGTCTTTTCCTGAACAAAGCCTGAGGGACAACGATGGCTTCACCGATCGACTGGACCTTTGGAGGCACGTGGCCGTATGAGCCGCGTTGGTTCGAGACTCCGGAGGGACGGCTCCACTACGTCGATGAAGGCCGACGCGATGGGCGGCCGGTGGTCCTCGTGCATGGGAACCCGACGTGGGGGTACCTGTGGCGGCATTTTATCCCCCCGCTCGCCGGGGCGGGTTTACGTGTGATCGTTCCGGATCACCTCGGCTTCGGCCGCTCCGACAAGCCGGATGATCCCGCCGTCTATCGTATTCCGCGCCATGCGGCGCGGCTCGAGCAATTGCTCGAGTCCCTGGATCTGAACGAGGCCACGGTTGTGCTTCAGGATTGGGGCGGACCCATCGGCCTTGCCTGGGCGGCGCGGCACCCCGAGCGAATCCGGTCGCTGGCCATTCTGAACACGCTGGCGCACCGTCCTCAAGGGAGGGTGCGGCTTCCGGTGCCACTCCGTGTGCTTCGCATTCCAGGTGTTGGGGAAGTTCTCGTCAAAGGCGCGCATGCGTTCGTACGTGTCATCTTGTTCCGGGGCGGCATGGTCCATCCTGAGCGCCTTGGCCCAAATGAGCGGGCCGCGTACCTGGCGCCTCATCCGAATTGGCGTTCCAGAACCGGCGTCCTGGTCTTTCCCCGGGAGATTCCGGCAGGGCCTGACGGGGCCGTCAGCGATTTCCTCGCTTCAGTTCATGATGGATTGATGGCGTTGCGTCAGAAACCCGTTTTCATCGCCTGGGGAATGAAAGACATCGCGTTCGTGCCCGCGTTTCTCGACGAACTGTGGCTCGCCGACTTCCCCCACGCGCAGGTCCTCCGGCTCACCGACGCGGGTCACTATGTACAGGAAGATGCGCACGAGGAAATCGTGCCAGCGTTGCTCGACTTTTTGGGCCGCGCGTAGGGTAGCGGCTTCAATTGACACAAGAGACCACACGACAGAGACAAGCATTGGGGAGATGGCAATCGCCATGCGTGAATTCACTATCATGTGCACCCTCCCGGCCAATCGCGCGCGTCGCCGCGGCTTTGCGTTCATGGACGGGGCAGTGGTGCTTTCTCGCCTTTCTGGACGCGTTTCAACTGGTCCAAGCAGCCTTCCGCCGTGCCCTTCATAAACGACTCGAAGCCGGGCCTGGCACGCTTGTACGCCTTGGCGACATCCTCCAGCGCATCTATCGCTTGCTCCAAGGGCGCGTACATGAACAGAGCATTTAACGCTCCTTGACACAGGAATTCGCGGGGACCGCCAATGAAGCCCGTTTCCGATCCAGCGTCGAGCCCTACGAATGCACGTGAAGTAGCCTTCTTCACGAGTTCGATATCCTCTTCCCTCCCAGACAGGGCCAGAATCATAAGTGCTGTTGACACCGCGTTCATCGCTTCGTCGGGGAGTTCCGAGGCCGACCTCACCAAGCCCTCAGCCAGAGTGGTGACGCGCAGATCGGGCATTCCCTTCACAGACACACATAGCGCGGCGTGTACGACGCGCCAATCGGGAGGATCCTGTGCGTAAGCCCCAAACAATGTTGAGACGATGTACGACGCTTCCTCGGGTGGGCGCGCCTTTTTGTGCCAATCCGCCATTGCCTGGCGTCTCGCGGTGTCAGGTACAGTGAAGTCCTGGAGCGCCATGGCATCAAGCTCGTTGGATTCTTCCTCGACCAGCCTGAAGAGCCTCGGGTGGGTGCCCTGGAGCGCCATGATCTCCGGGACGAACCGCTGTTCATAGGGAGGATTCTCTGCGCACGCCATTACGCTGAATACGCACATGACGCCGGTGAACGCCAACGCACCCCACGTGAGATGTCTCATGATAGCGCTCTCCAGTCCTGGGAACTGCGCTAGCATAGCTTATCGCCGGGACTGGCATCGAATTCACCCCTGATCCGCGGCGACACAATTGTGGGTATCTGAAGCCAAGCGCTTGAATCAAAGAACATCCCCCTACACCCCCTTCAAACTTCAAAGGGGGACGTGCGCAACCCGCGATATGTAACGGTGTGTGATTCTCGAGGGCGGCACGTCAACAATTGGCGATAGAACTCGCGGCCCGCAGTGCCGAGAGGGATGTGGGGACGCCAAGTGCTCCCCAATTTGTGCTTACTTGTACTTAAGGCCGCGGCTTCACGCGGCGCAGCGTTTACTCCTGTGAGTCTTCACCGCACCAGATCTCGAAGCCATCCCACGGATTGGCGATGCCCACGTAGAGCTTGCCGTCCACCGACTGCATGGTGCGCACGCCCCAGTTGTAGGTGTCGCCGAGTCCGTTTGTGAAGACCGGAGTCCAATGCACGCCGTCCTGTGATTTCCAGAGGTCTCCGCCGCCTTGAGTCACCACACCGACCACGCCCGGGGCGCGTTTCACGTCGAGTTCCGCCGCCTTTCCGAGCTGACTGCGAATCAGCAGTGCGACAGCATCATCCAGGTTGTCGACGACTCCTTGCAGAATGCTCGTGAAGTCGGCGGTGCCCGCATACAGCCAGCCCTCGTGCTCTTGAAGGCTCCATAGGTAGGCATTGTTGCGATTGTTGAACCCGGCATCGAAGCCTGACAGGCCCTTCGGCCCGACGATGGTATCCCACGTGTCATCCGGGTTGATGCGCAGCAGGACGCATCCCTTGAGGTACAGACCCAGGAAGATCATCGAGCCCCAGTATAGGTTGCCTTGATACACGTAGGCCGTGGTCGCCGCTTGATTCCAGCGGTCGGTGGCGCCGTTCGCCACGACTTGAACCGGCCCCTGCCCGCCTGGGCCTTCGAGTTTCCAAATCTCGAAACCGGTCTCCGAATTCCCCGTCCCCGCCCACAGCCATCCGTTGTAGGAGATCATGGACATGATGGCGCCGTTGTCGGGATTGCCGAACCCATCCTCCATCACGGGCCAGACGGTGTCGCCGTCCGTCGCGAAAATCTGGCCGGGCGAGGTCAGGATGTCGCCGCCGGCGGTGATGTCGTTGGCGATGGCGATATACAACAGTCCGTTGTGCTCCGTCATCTTGCGGATAGAGCCTCGGCCGTCGGTGACGGACCAGAACTTCTCCCAACTCCCGGGGTCGCCGGTCGCGGTACGCCACACCGCAGGCTCGGCCCCGAACGTCGCGGCATACAGCCGGTTCACTCCGTCTGACGGGCTGCGGTATTGGGCCATGTTGCGAAAGCTCGAAGCGGTGAAGTTTGGCCCCACCTCGAAATCACGATAGTCGAGCACCCGCTCCCAGGTCCGCGGGCCCAGGTCGGGGCGGTAGCGGCGAATCTCCGGCGGGCGTTCGCCGGCGTCTGCACCGAGGAGACCCAGCGTCCCTGCGATGAGTTCGTTGATGCCGTTCCCGGTGCCTACGTAGACGAAACCTGTTTCCTGGCCATCGGGGACGAAGTGCAGCATAGACTGCGGGTAATCGTTTTGATCCACCTTGTGGTCCGCGGGGTCAAATCCGTTTTCGCTGATGCGTACGAAATCGAACTTGTTCAGCCCCTCGCAGCCGTCCACGCCAATCCCGCAGATGAGAGGCAACGTGCACAGCGCGATGAACGGCCCTCGATACCGCCTCGACATGAATCTACACCTCCAGAGAATTCCACTGCGGATGCGGGACAAACCAAAATGGCACTAACTTTCTATAGTGCTGAGTCTGGACCAAAGCAAGAAGCCCGGCGAAAGGGGACCCACTGGGAGCGCCGGCATCCCAGCCAACTCTTGGAGAGGTATCCTTTCGCAAAGGCGCAAAGACTACACAATTAAGACACAGGCGAGGGCGCCTGTGCCACACGCTTGCTTGGCCCGCAGGGATTCTTCCCATCCTGCCGTCCTTGGTTTGCACGAAGACTTCACGAGTTTCGGAAAGACAAGGAATGGTAGATGGACGTGTGGCACAGGTGTCCTATTCCCATTTCCCGCAGGCAAGTCTGTCCTTTCAAAGCAGAGGAGGGCCCCGGCTCGAAAAGGAAGTGTCATTCGTGTCGGTCCCATTTAACTGCCGAATTCGGGTTCATTTGCGGCGGTTCTCACACCAGGCAGGGAGCGGGTATTAGTCCTTCCCGCTGCAAGTGCTTGACGATGTAGGTAACCGTATCCGAGGGATCGGGTTCCATGACTTCCGGTCTCGCGCGTTCCAGGGCGGCGCGATAGTGCCGGTTGTCGTAACGTTTGGGCTCCATGGGCTTGAACTTGTGCTGCGAGCGGTTAATGAAAACCAGCAGCGGATAGAGCAAATCGTCCGGCGTGCAGAGCCGGTTAACCTCTTCCACGAATTCGGCCATCGGGTAATACGTGAACGAGTACCCGAACCGTTCAGTGATGATACGGGTTACGTCCATCATATTGTAATACTGGGTCGTGGTGACGTGGAATGTGTTGGAAGGTGTGTCCTTCAGCGTAAAGATCCGGGCGATATGGTCCGAGACGAGGTCGGCCGGAAGAAAGCTAATCTGGTTGAGCGCCTCAACCGCGATGCCATACTTGATCATGAACGCCAAGAGGCGGACGCCGATGTCCTCCGTGCTGCCGACGCCGCGCGAAGAAGCGGTGATCAGCGTCGGGCGATAGATGCGAACGGGATGGCCGTGCCGCGCCGCATTGAGCACGAGATGCTCCTGGATGCATTTCGATTGGGAGTACCCGAAATCGAGTTCCTCCAACTCTTCATTGTACTCGTGCTCCGCGGCGATCAGCCGCGCCGACCAGCCGTGAATGAACGTGCTCGAAATCAGGTGAAACGGTTTCTTTCGCCTGGTGGCCGCGAGCCGCAGGAGTTCACGCGTGCCGCCCACGTTGTAGGGCCGCAATGCCCCGTAGCTGAGCACGTAGTTCACCTGGGCGCCGTTATGAATCACCGTGTCGCTTTCTTCGCAAAGGCGGGCCCACTCCGTATCACTCAGCCCTAATCGACCCAACCCGAGATCGCCGCAGACGACGCGGACGCGCGAGGAGAATTGCTCCTGGACTTCTGGGGACCACACCCGAGCCTTGCGTAGCGCCTCGACAAGTCGAGCCCGTCCATGGGCGGGGTCCGCGGCGCGCACCAACACTTCGAGCGAGCACGCGGTGCGCTGCAGAAGACTGGCAAGAAGAAAGGGGCCGAAGTATCCGCTGCCACCCGTCATCAACACGTTTTGCGGATCGTTTTGTGCTTCGCTCGCCGGTTCCGATGGGGGATGCCACAGCGCATCGGCCTGCATCAGAAGGCGTTCTTGCACGTCGTCCGATTGCTGTCGCGAGTCGAGCCAGATGCGCAAGGTGTCGACCGGCACGTCCGGACCCGATTCATAGACCTCCAGCAAACCGGTCAGTTCGGCCACGGAAATGCGTTGCAGAAACCGCACGTCGAGTTCAGAAACCAGATGCGCCAATCCCCTCCGCTCGAAGTGGCGTTGGATCTCCAGCGTCAGATCGACCAACGTGAGTGAGTCGAGGCCGATGTCGGTTAGCGTAACTTCCTCGTCGCCTCGGAGGTGGTACAGCTCGCGGATTCGATTCAGGATACCCCTGAGGCCGGTGCCGTTCGTGCGCGGGGTACCATCATGAATGTAAGAGGCTAAAACCGGCAAGTCGCCACCCAACAACCGATCGCGTGTTCTGCTGCGCGCGACTTTTCCCGAGGTTGTCTTCGCAATGGTGCGAGGCGGCACGAGGACGACTTGGTAGGGATCGATGAAGTAGCGGGACCGGATGGCTTGGGCGACCTCGGCGGGGTCAATCTCCTGCTGGGAACGGACCTCGATCACGACAACCAGGCCCTCTTCCCCGGCGTGGTCCACTGCGAAGGCGGCACATCGGGATCCACCCGCGGAGGTCGTGTCCGGGAATTCCGTCTCGACAATGTCCTCGATATCTTGGGGATAGTAGTTCGTCCCGTGGATGATAATCATGTCCTTGATCCGGCCGCAGACGTATAGCTCGCCTTCGTGCAGGAAGCCAAGGTCGCCGGTGCGCAGATAGCCGCGGGGATTCTCCGGTTCGCTTTCGATGCGCGCGTGAAAGGTGGCCTGCGTCAGATCGGGCCGCTGCCAATAGCCCTCGCACTTGCTGTCTCCGTCGATCCAGATTTCACCGATGGCGTTTTCGCCCAGGGAGACGCGGGACTCCGGATCCACAATCCGGACGTCAATGCTCGAGAACGGGCGGCCGCAACTGACCAGGGTGAGCTGATTGTTGTTGCGCGTCATCGTCTCGTGGATGCACAGCCGGCGTTGCTGTAATCGCTGCTTCTGGACGATCAAGGTGCGGCGCCCGTGCAGCGATACCGCGAGCGTGTTTTCCGCCAGGCCGTAGCCGCCATAATAGGCTTCGCGCGGGAGGCCGTGTCGCGCGAACCGTTCATAGAATCGCCCGTACGTTTCAGGACGAATCGGTTCCGCGGCGTTAAGCATGCCTTTCAGCGAACTCAAATCCACATCATGAAGCGCGGAATCGGGGACCTTGTCCTCGCGCAGGCAATAGCCGTATGCGAAGTTGGGCGCAGTGGTCAAGGTTGCCCGCACCCGCGAAATCGTCTGAAACCACAGTGTGGGCCGCTTCAAAAAGTCAAAAGGCGAGAAACCATAGTTGGTCCCGCCTTTGACCACGACGAACAAGTAATGGCCGATCAGGCCCATGTCGTGGTACTGGGGAAGCCACGATACGCCCACGGGACAATGCCGCAAGGTCTCGCCGGCATTGTGGATCACGTTGCGATGCGTGACGATGACCCCTTTGGGGTCGCCGGTGGAGCCCGAGGT
The DNA here is from genome assembly GCA_020849535.1 of Candidatus Hydrogenedentota bacterium. Taxonomy (GTDB): domain Bacteria; phylum Hydrogenedentota; class Hydrogenedentia; order Hydrogenedentales; family SLHB01; genus JAHDWY01. The sequence continues at coordinate 8,456 of JADLGB010000149.1, read as the reverse complement.
GTATTGCAGGAAGAGCGTGGGATTCGTCCGCCGTTGGAGGAGTTGGCCTTCGCTTTCCGTGAGAGCGTCCGTTGCCAGCCAGCGCACGGAATCCAGCAGTGACTCCGTTTGCTGACCTCGCTCGTGCGGAGAAGGCCCGCGGGAAATCCCTTGCAGATAGTTCGCCGTAGTGAGTGCGAGCCGCGCTTCACAATCCTGCGCAACGTGCTCGATCCGTGCGGACCCCGCGCCCGCGGACATGGACAGGGGTGCGCAAACCGGGACTGGAATGGCGCCCAGGCTCAGGGAAGCGAAGAAGCCCACCAGCATTTCCAGGCCAGGTGGATAGACGAGTAGGACGCGGTCGCCATAGTGGAGCGCGGCCTGCCCGGCCAATTGGTGCGCCACCCCCGATACCCGCTCGTGAAACTGCCGGTACGTGTATCGTTCCCGCGATTGGCCCCTCACATCGAGAAAATCGAAGAGGGTCGTTTCCGGTTGCGCCTGCGCCCAATGCTCCAGGCAATCCACAAGGTTCACAAATTGTCGATTACTCAAAGCGATATTCCCTGATCAGCAGTTTCTTGCTGTCGCTCAACCGCACCGCAGCCCCTGCACTTCTGCTGTGGTCGAAACGTTTTCGGGAGATTTGCAGCTAATGCCTTCAGCGGGCCTTGCTTCGGCAATCACGCTTTCGGCTTATGTGCAACAATGCCTCTGCCCCTTGTTATTCCCGCCTCCGGAAGGTCGCGGAGAGGGAGTAAGGCCCGGGCACTGCGAAAGCCTTGCAGAATCGTCCGCACGCCCACGCACACAGTACCGTCTCCCTTGGCTTTTGTGCCGGAGAGTGTGACACGACCGCTGGGCAACCAGGAGCCAGGACCGTCTGCACCCTGCGTCGAATTGCAAACGCGGAACGGCAACGATACCATCGCGCTGTGCACAACCCGTCGTGAGTGTGGGTATTGTCCTCGCCAATTCGCTGTGTTGCGCCAGGTGAGTGCATGCCTTGCATGCCGGGCCTACGGCTTTACGCTGCATGGATTCAATCGTGGACCGTTCCACAAAACTGCGGTAGAAACCTTGGGGAGTCCTGGCAATGACTGAAGCATTGGGCAAGACAGGGGGCCCGGCTTCCTTGAATTCGGGGTCTTGTCGCGTTCCCCAAGGGACGGCACTGAATGAAAGAGCTGCCGAATGAGTTCAACGGGAGAGCCCACGGCCAGAGGCGCAGTCCTGATCACGGGCGCATCATCGGGTATTGGACGGGCATGCGCCCTCCACCTTGACGCCTTGGGATTCACGGTCTTCGCGGGCGTCCGTAAGGAAGCTGATGGCAAGACCCTGAGGACCCAAGCGCCCGGCATACGGCCCATCATCATCGACGTGACCGACGCGGACACCGTGTTGGCCGCAGTCTCCGAAGTCCAGGCCGCATGCCCGGATGGTCTTCATGGCCTTGTGAACAACGCCGGCATCGCCGTCGTTGGCCCGGTCGAAGCGCTGGCCATCGAGGAACTTCGCAGACAGTTCGACGTCAACGTCATTGGCCAGATCGCCGTCACGCAGGCGTTCCTTCCGTTGCTCCGGCAAGCGCGCGGCCGCGTGGTGATCATGGGCTCGATTTTCGGGCTGCTCTCCTGTCCTTACGTGGGAGCCTATGCCGCGTCAAAGTTCGCGCTCGAGGCTCTCACGGACTCGTTGCGTGTGGAGCTTGCCCCGTGGGGCATTGACGTCTCGATTATCGAGCCCGGCCGCATGGCTACGAGCATCTGGGACAAATCCCTGGGCGCAATGGAGAACTGGCGGGACCGCGATGACGAGGTCCGTGTGTTGTATGCCGGTTCCATGACCGCGATGTTGAAAAAGGCCTCGAGTCTTGCGCGAACTTCTGCTTCGCCCGAGCGCGTCGCGCGGAAGGTTGCCCATGCCCTGACGGCCAAGACTCCCAAGACTCGCTACCGGGTCGGGCGCGACGTGCGGTGCTGGGTGCCGGCGCGCAGGATTCTGCCCGACCGTTTCTGCGATTGGGTTATTCGCCTCATGCTGGGTGGAGGCGCCTGACCTCTACGCGCGTCGTTTCTCCGGTTCGGCGGCGCATGCGCGCTCCGTGCCAAACCCAAAGCACTGGAAGATATCGCTGAAGTCATCGAGAATGAGCTGCTGCGTCAGACCGAACTGCTCCATGGAATACTGGTGATTGCTGTTGTACGCGCGCGCTTTCTCATGCTCCTTGCCCAGATGCTCCAAGAGGGCCGGTCCGATCTCGATGCCAAAGCGGGCGTACAAACCCGTCACCGTTCCTTTCAGGTCATGCCGCAGTTCGTCATAATTGACGAAAGCGAAATGGTCTTCGGGCCAATCGCGCGCGCGATTGATGGGATGGCGATACCAATGGCCTGCCAACTCCAACACGCAGTCACGAAAGGCGTCGCCTTTCAGGTCGTTGTCAAACATATCCCAGGCCACATACAGGGCGCTCAACAACGAGGGGATCGTCTCATAAGGACTACGCATGTTGCACACCACGCGCGCGTCTGGGAAATGCCTCCGTATGGCGTCCACTTTGGATGAGAAGGCGGGGTTCTTCGATAGAAAGCGTTTTCCCGGGCCGTGAAAGTAGAGGTGACGTTGAACGCAGGCCCGGTAGAAGCGCATGATCCGCTCCTTGTCGGCGTGTGGCGTGTCTTCGTCGAACCGGATGAGCCACCACAGCTCTTCCCGAAAGGGAAACGGAAAGAACAAATACACGGACGCGAAGACGGGGGTCAATACCATATCGTCTTCATCGTAGTCGAAGAGGCTCATCTTGTGGATCGCGCTCAAGCGCCGAAAGATTCGCCTGTCCAACGTGACGAGCAGGCGCCGGCCAAATCCGCCGCAGACCTGGTCGATGCGGCCGATGAGCATCCAGAAGGTGCGCTCCGTGATGGACGGGGCGATGAGCATTTCCCACAGCGTGAACGACGTGAAGCGCTCCGTATCCCGGGCCATGACCCGATGCAGCAGTGTGGTTCCGCTTCGCGGTATGCCAACGATGAATACGGGATCGTTGATCGCAACCTTCCGATAGCCGTGGAAGAAGATTTCATCAAGCAGAAACCCTACCCAATGGATAAGCTGGCCGAGGAATAGGATAGGGAGAAAGACGGCCATCACGCGGAAACGCCGTGCGGTGAACCGCGCATGGGTTCCCTTGCTGTGAAACAGCGTCAACTTGAGAAGCTTCAGGAATGCGCGAAAAGCCTGGAGCATCAGGACGCGCTCGCAGATCGCCGCAGCCTCGCGATCATCGGAAGCCCGTACGCGGGACGCAAGGTGATGTTCATCTTGGGCTGAACCCGGGCGTGAGGCGCCAACTCAAAGCGCCAATCCCTCAAGAACACCGCCAACAGCAACACGCCCTCCATCCAGGCAAAACGCTCGCCGATACATTTGCGCGCGCCACCGCCAAAGGGAACGTACGCGAACTTCGGCACCGCCTCCGCACGCTCGGGCAACCACCGATCCGGATCGAATCGTTCAGGCTCGGGATACCATCGCGGATCGTGGTGGGTCACCATGGGAGAGACCAGGACCAGATCCCCCACGTTAATGGGGATTCCGAGTATCTCGTTCGGCTCGATGGCCTGACGATCGGTCCCCGGCACTGGCGGGTACAGCCGCATGCTCTCGGTCAACACGCGCCGGGTGTAGTCGAGCCGCGGGAAGTCGTCCACCTCGGGCGAACGGCCATCAGGGAGCACGGCATCGACTTCAGCGTGGAGTTCCTCCGCGATTTCCGGATGCTGTGACAGCAGATAGAGAGTCCAGCTCAAGGCGGTCGCGGTAGTCTCATGCCCAGCGAGGAAGAGCGTCATGGACTCATCGCGAAGTTGCTGGTCAGTCAACGCGGTGCCATCATCGTACCGGGCCTCCAGCAGCATGGACAACAGATCATCCATCTCCGCACCGGCTTCGCGATGTTCTTCAATAAAGCGGTGGATGATGGTGTCGAGCTGGCTGAGCGACTCCTGTATCAGCCGTGTGCTCCTCAACGGCAGGCGGTCCAGCAGGCTGCCAATCCCAGGAATCAAATACCGCTTCGTATGCGTCAGTAAGGCATTGATGGCGTGTCCCACGATGCGCGCATCTTCTTCGATGTCGGAACTGAACATGGTCTTCGTAATCACAGCGGCCGTCACCCGCATCATCTCCGCGTGCACGTCAAGGGTGGCGCCGTCGCGCCAGCGTGCGGCATATCTTTCCGCCAGCGCGGCCATGGTGTCGCCGTAGGCGTCTATCCGCGACTTGTGGAACGCAGGCTGAATCAGGCGGCGCTGGCGCAGGTGAGGCTCGCCACTGATCGTCAGCACGCTTTCCCCCGTAATGACTTTCAACGGCGTCGGCCGCGAACGGCGGTGATGGTATTTGTGGTTCTTCACCAACAGCTCTTCAATGCCATCGGGATCGTTCATCAAAATGCAGCGCTGCCCGAAAAGGCTCGATTCGAAGCCCTGGGGATACCGCTGGACCGCTGCGAACCACGGGGCGAAGTTGCCTCGAGACCCGTTCGCCAGAAAGCGAAGAAATGCCAACTGGCCTATGCGGGGCAACCCTTGGGGAGACACAGTGCCTCCGGGTACTGCCGTCGTCGTGCTCATGACTACTCCTTCGTTCCGATCGTGCACGGTGCCTCACCGCGGACGGAGGCGCGTCTGGCTTGCGCCAGTTGTGCGGCGCAGATTCGCATGACCGCATCTGATTCGGGGTCATGGCGCGGCCAACACTAAGCACGCACCTACGCAAGCCACGGCGCGGTCGCGCAGGCCATTGAATCCACGCGGCGTACGTGCATCTCGTTTTGCAGCAAAGACACCCACAGTCTACGGGACATCTGAATTGAAGGCAAGGGGGCAGCGCGGCTGTCTGCCGCGGAGTTGCACCGGGCGGGCAAGAGCGGTACAGTCCGCCCTTGTCGACGCGACAGCAGGAGATTACACAGGTGCCGAAATGCGAGGCAGCGACTGCGGTGTTTCCACTGCGACCCGGGCTATCCCCGGCAGTTGAATGGGACCGACACCGTCTTTCGGGTAGGCTTTGCGCGCTGAGATGCTTATCTCCGCAGTGAAGAACGGTGCCTGTTCCTCGTCCGCTGATGGCATGAACTTCGGCTGAACCCAATAGCTGCAAGGAGATCGGTAATGGAAATAGGCGGCGCCGGCGCGTTCTTTGACATTCTATTGGAGTACATACTGGAAGAGCGGAACTTCGCGGTCATTCTGTACGTCATCGCGGTCCTGATCGGGTTAGTGGTTCCTGCCGTTGAGGACGCCGGCGCGTAGTCGGGATGCGTCCGTAAACGCCTGGTGAGCCACGTCTTTCCTTGCGGCTGGGTTCCTGGAGACTTTTTTCGCCATGGTGCCGATCGGGAGTTGATCTCGTTCGGCAGTGCAGTGGGTAGCACCGGCTTCGAGGAGGAGAAAGATGGCGTACCCGGAGGGACTTGAACCCCCAACCTCTTGGTCCGTAGCCAAGCACTCTATCCAATTGAGCTACGGGTACGCATGTCAGGTCTGTCGCGAAAAGAAAGTGTAGCACGTGGCCGCGCCGGGATGCAACCTGGATTCGGTCGCAAAGGCCGCCTTCTTTGGGCTGGTTATGCGTACGTGCGGATTACGGGCGTTTCGATCCGCCGTAGCCCATGCCGTCCAGTTGCTCACGCTCTTCGGGGGTGAGTTCGCGTGCTTGCCCGCCTTCGGCCGCTGGCAGCTGGTACCAGACCAGCAGCGTGGGGATGTCCGATACTGCACCCTCCGTAGGCGGGCCGGCGGCTTTGGCGTGCGCGGGATCCAACTGGGCCTCGAACTCGGTGCCGGTGAAGGGTTCCCCCCCTTGCAGCAACAGGGCGAACGGCGCCTCGGCGCGCACGGTCAGGCGCGTAGCGGCGTCTGGAGATGCGGCGCGAAACAAGACCTCTTCGCGAAGTATCGGGCCTAGCATGGCGGTGAAAGAGTGTGCCTCGTTTTTCATGAGGTCGTTCCGGCTCATGGAGCCGCCATAAAGCAGACGCGCGGTGCCAATGACGCCGGACGCGCTGAAGGTCAGTGTGCCACGCCATTTCGGATCGGAGGAGACAAACGCCGCGTGCCATCCCACCGGGTCCTCCAGGAAGAAACGCTCCAACTCGGCTGTCAGCCCCGGCAATTCCAGCGGGGCACTCCCGAGTACGTTCCGCTCTTCCTTCGGGTCGCTCGTGAGTTGGTACAGTTCCATTGCGCTGGTGTGAATGTCGCGGAGGAGCTTCCAATCGCTCGTGCGCACGGCCTGATACTGCTGCCGGCGGATGAAGATCATGGACGCGCCGTCGCCACCCTCGATGATTGGCAGGAGGCTGTGTCCATCCATGGGCGGAGCTTCCAGGCCCAGGACGTCCAATACCGTCGGTGGAATGTCCATGAGCGTGACCATGGCGTCCACGCGGTGTCCGGCGTGCTGGCCGGCAGGAAACTTCACCAACAGCGGGACCCGCGCGGCGCCCTCATATAGATGTTCGTGCAGGTATTGGCCGTGTTCACCGAAGTGCTCGCCGTGGTCGGCCGTCACGATAATCAGCGCGCGATCGTAGAGGTCCCACGCTTTGAGCTTTTCGAAGAACGTGCCCAGCGCCTCATCCACGCTGCGGATCGCGTCGTCGTAGAGGGCCTGCATGTACGCGAGTTCGTCAGGGGAGATCGTCTGGCGCTTCTCCTGCGCGGCGAACAGGAGTTGGGACGCACGCGGGCGCTTGCCGCGCCGCAGCGATGCGGGCTCCTGCATCTCCTTGGCGAAATGGAGTTGCGAAGCGTTGACGGGGTAGTAGGGCAGATCGCAGCCCTCGCACTCGAGTTCGTCGTACTTGCTGTGTAGATCGTAATTGTGGAAGAAGAGAAACAGGGGGCGATCGCGGTGCTCCTCCAGCCACGGATCCATAATGGTATGCGTATCGTAAATGTTTCGCACGACCTCTGGAGTCGAGTAGAGGTCGAACCCGTGGGCCAGCCCACGCCACGGCAACATCCAGATACGGTATCCCGTGAAGCCGCCTGTCGCGTAGCCTGCCTGTGCCAAAACTTCGGGCAGGGTTTCGACCGATTCGGCGAGATTGGTGGTCGCGTTTACCCGGTGGTGCGTGGGATAGAGGCCCGTCAGCATGCTGACGTGGCCCGTCAGGGTCCACGTCTCCGGCGTGAAGGCTCTCTCGAACAAGACCGCCTCACGCGCAAACGCATCAAGATTTGGCGACGTGTTCCGCACATACCCATAGCACGACAGGTGATCCGCACGCATGGTATCGCACGAAATGAGGATCACCGGCGTTTTGGAAGCGCCCGACTGCGCCGTGGTGATGATCGGATTGCCCCAGAGCGCATAATCGCCCGCACTGTCACCGAGGTTATCCGTATCAAACATGAGGACGACGTCCTGTCCCGCGTATTCGCTTAGGTCTGCCTGTAAGGGGAGCCAGCGGGGAGGTTCACCCTGGCGGTCCGGCACGTACTTGTGTTTCAGGAGCGTCGCGGTACTTGCGTCAGTCGCTTGCACGCGCACGCGGAATTCCACACCGTTAGACAAGGGATCCTTGAACGCCAATTCGAGCATGCCCACGTGCAGTTCCAGCATTCCGCGCGGCGGTACGGTCACGCGCCACGCCAAAGGAACGGGCGGGACCGCTTCCATCGTCACATTGTCAAGCGTCTCGCGATGTGGAGACCGATCACTTCGCGCAGCGAGCGTGAGCGACTCGAGGGCGATGGGGTTATCTTGCGCGGAGGTCGTGATCGCGATAGAAGCAATTCGGCCTTGCCATACCCAGGTCTTGTCGGTGCGCCGTAGGTCAATGACGTAATCGCGCCAATCTTCGTCTGGAATGACGTCAAATAGGATGCCTGGATTATCTTCGAGGCGCGGCTCGATGTCGCTTGTCCAACGCAGAAGGCACGTGTCGCCTTGTGCGACACGAAGCCGCACAAGCAAGGTGTCGTATTGCACGGCATCCACGGGATCGATGTCGACTTGGATACCGTTCGACATCACACGCTCTTCAACCTTGTTGGTGAGTGTACGCGCGCGGTCGAGCGGAATGGGCAGGTCTGGGGCCTTGGCGGCGGAAGTATGGGCCCTCCACGCCGGGGCGAGGCGCAACGGAGGCGCTTGCCGCTGGGACTGGTCCACGACCAGCGGCGCGGGTAGAGCAGCGGGCGCCGCGTCCCGTGCTGCACAGCCCAGTCCGAACACCGACAGGTGGATGAGAACGATGTACACCGGAAGTCGCATAGCTGGGAAGTATAGTACCGGATGACCGGCCACGGCGCGAACTCGCCATCGCATTGGGCCTCGTGTCCAGGCCGTGGGAATGTTCACGAAAGCGGGTCGCGTGGGGTGAACGCCTACTCAGAAGGCGTGCTCGAAATCCGAAACTACGCCAGATCTGAGATCTGAGATTTCAGATCTGAGAT
>JADLGB010000148.1 GCA_020849535.1 Candidatus Hydrogenedentota bacterium | reverse complement strand
CGCAGGCACGGGTTCTTGCTGCGTTCGAGCAGGTCTTCGCAGAGCTGTTCGAGCTTCGCCCGCGTGAGGCGGTAGTTCAGGTGCTTCGGACCCGACGCGTCCGCCGTGATGAACGGCAGGTTCACATCGGTCTGCATGCTGCTCGACAGCTCGCACTTCGCCTTCTCGGCGGCTTCCTTCAAGCGCTGCAGCGCCATCGCGTCCTTGCGCAGGTCGATCCCCTGCTCCTTCTTGAACTCCTCCGCGAGCCAATCGATGATGCGCTGGTCGAAGTCGTCACCGCCGAGGTGCGTGTCGCCGTTCGTGCTCAACACCTCGAAACTGTCATCGCCGATCGCGAGGATCGAAATATCGAAGGTGCCGCCGCCGAGGTCGTACACCGCGACCTTCTCGTTCTTCTTCTTGTCCAACCCATAGGCCAACGCGGCCGCCGTCGGCTCGTTGATGATGCGAAGCACGTCGAGTCCCGCGATCTTGCCCGCGTCCTTCGTGGCCTGGCGTTGCGAGTCATTAAAGTATGCCGGCACCGTGATGACCGCCTTCGTCACCTTCTCGCCGAGGTACGTCTCCGCCGTCTCCTTCATCTTTTGAAGGATCATCGCGGAGATCTCGGGCGGACGATACGACTTGCCGTGGACTTCGATCTGACAGTCCCCGGCCGCGCTGCCCGTCACCTTGTACGGCACCAGCTTCTCTTCCGCCGACACCTCGCCGTGGCGGCGTCCCATGAACCGCTTGATCGAGAACACCGTGTTCTTCGGATTCGTCACCGCCTGCCGCTTCGCCGCGGCGCCGACCAACCGCTCGCCATCCTTCGTGAACGCCACCACCGACGGCGTCGTCCGGCTGCCTTCCACATTCGCGATGACGGCGGGCTCCCCGGCCTCCATGACCGCCACACACGAGTTCGTCGTACCCAAGTCAATACCAATCACCTTGCTCATTGAGTTAAACCTCCTTCCCAGTCGCGCCAGCGCGGCCAATGCGGGTCGCGAGGCGGACAGGGCTTCTGTGTAGTTTCACGGGCGGTTTACGCCCGTCGGCAAGGGAAAATGCAACGGGTGTGCCAGAGTGGCAAGCCATGCGCCCGCACCATATGGCGCACTGTAAGCAACGTCATGACAAGCACATATGGCTCTCGCACAAGTTTGGGCCTCTGAAATGTATGTTCGATGAGCGACCTTTATTGCGACAGCAGAGAGTTGCAAAATGAAACGGACCGCGCAAGCGTCTCAACGGGCGCAGATACTATCCGCCATAGCAGCCTCGAAATGTGTCAACTCCTTTGAACACCTCAATTCAGGTCTGCTAACGTTCTACGTAGACGGAAGTGTTATTGCGACAAATTCAAGGCCCGGATGCGTTTAGCATGATAAGTGAATCTAAGAACCCTCGAATTCACGAATTGGCGATGGAATTAACTCAACTCGCCATCCAAGGGGTCAACCGACTGCACCAGCATCTAACCGAGAGCGGAAAAGGAATCCCCATTTCGCAACAGTGGACGCTGACGATGCATTTCCTCTGCCACTATGTGATCTGCGCGGATATGCTTAACTCGGTTAGTCGCACTCACTCGAGAGAGCGCTTTACGGATGAGTTGTTCGGGCAAGCAATAGATGCTTACTCAGACGCCTTCTTGGACAAGGATTGGCGAATGCGCGGAAACGACTTAGTGCGTCAGACAATATCGGAGTTCTATTCGATCCATCTCAGATTATACGATATTAGTTCGCGTGATGGAGAGGTTCGGCGTGGCGGTCCAGATTGGTTTGGCACCACCATATTGGCTTTTGGGAAGTTTGGGGCACAACACATCGGCGAAAGCAACTCGCCCGACGTGGCAACCAAAATTGTTGAAATTCGAGTGGCTCAGGACGATGCCTTTTGGCAAGCATTTCAATTGATCGAGGAGACCAACCCAACGCAACATTCTTGTCGCGATTTATCTGCTGCGTCAAACGAAAGCTTGGGCGCTGTACTTGAGATTCATTTTTATCAGCCGGAAGATGTATACATCTTTGTCGAGACAAATGCCCCCACTGAGGACGCCCAGATCTTTGTTGAGCTTATCTTGCTGGCTTCCTACATAATCCGTCAGGTTTCAAATCTGGGACCCGGCGCGCCGAGTCAAGCGATCGGCCAACTGGCGACCACTTTGGCCTCCCCGAGCACGCCATTGTGTGAGGGACTTGCCGCGCTTGATCGACCCCGATTGGTCGCCTTCACCGGCGGGCCAGGTCGCAAACTTTTCACTTGCAAACTGCAGTACTCTCCACAGCACGTCGGTTTTTCGTTAAGAGCCGAAGGTTTTGGGATGTTGGCGAGAGGCGTTGGAGCCTACGCGCTGACTTCGGTCATTGCGCTCACAAAACATATCGTTGAGAAAAGATCGCAGGATGACGATACCATCGACTACGTGAAGCTGTGCCTCTTGATGTGCGGCGAATTCATCTTGCAGAATCAGGTCGGACTAAAGAATCACGACACATTGGTTCGGAGAATTGCACAGGCCCTAATCGCCCGTAATTAGGAAATACCTCAAACACCGAATGAATCACACTATCCCCGGCGTGGGATGGCTTGAGCGTGGGCGAAAAGTTGGATAACAGGCTGAAGGCGCTGTCAGAAGTGATGAACCCACCATTTCAAATAGTCCAACAAGCAGCCCAGAATCGATGGGTGTTCACCCTCAACCACTTTCCGGGTGAAGTCTCGACTGATGAGGAGCCGCCGGTTCAAATAGGTGACGATATCGAGTGTATCCCTATTGATGGATGTCTTGGGACATACGCTCCGGCGTCTCAGAAGATCACACTCTTCCGACTCGGAATAAAGCGAGTCGCCAAAATCCTTGACTTACGCGAGGCAGATGTCCAATACGTAGTACGAATCCATGAATGGGCCCATGCGCTGCTTCACATCGGATTCTGCGAATCCGCCCGCTTGCGAATTCTGCAAGACGAAACCTGTTGGCCAGCTGAGTTGGAAGTCGCGAGCAACAGGTACGCAAATATCGATGACAAATTGCATGAGCGACTCGCGCAACTCCTGACCCATGATGGAATTCAGAGCTTGCGTGCAGCTTCCACGCTGCCGCAATCTAAGGCAGCGCTTGACCGGATTGCCGACTGCTTCGAGAAACTGACGCGACGGTGCCCTCCAGACTACCACATTCACGAGTACTTGGCTGTTCCAGTTCCTCAAGAGCGCGTCTTGGAGAGCATCGATCTCTTGAAAGACCGTTTACTCATTGGCTTCGAAGCGTGGGATAAAGTTGTACGATGGTAAGATTATTCATATGGGAAGCGCCCCTTGCTTCTCCCTAATGAAGTGCACAGCCGGGGGCGGCTATGCCACACGCGCTTGGCTGGCCGCAGTTTTCGGATCGTCCGCCGTAGCTCTGGGTCGCAAGAGAGTCCGGAAGATAGCAGGCTGATGCGCATGGTGCCGGGTTCTCGTGTTGGGTTCGGAGGTTGGCAACGTGGTTTTCCTGATTGAATACAATCGCCCGGAGGGGCGGGTTGTGAGCATGCAGCGGTTTGAGGATGCGGAACTGTCCTGTGCGTACGACGCGCAGTTGGAGCTGGAGTTGGCGCTGTTGCATCGGGGGATTGCGCATGAGGTGGTCATCTTGCAGGCGGCGAGTGAGGAACAGTTGCGGCGGATGAACATGCGGTACTTCTGCAGCCCCGAGGAGATTGGGGAGGCGTTGTTCGGCGAGATCGGGCGGCGGCTTGCCTGCCTGCGCCGGATCGAGAATTGACCGGAAGGAACGGAAAAGCGCGATGTCCGTAGCGCGCTCCGCGGTAGCAATTCTTGAATAGGTTTGTCCACAGATTACACAGATTTACACAGATTCTCGAGTGGGGCTCCTCTTACGGTGCCATGCACGTTGAAGGCCGTCCTTGATACGCGCGATGGCAGAAGCTCCAAAGTAAGCCTCGTTCCCGTGTTTCTTCAATCTGTGTTAATCTGTGAAATCTGTGGACAAAGATCTTCTATTCCCCTGGCGGTTCTCGTGCGGTGTGGTGGCGACGCTCAATGATTCTGGGGAGTCCAAGGGCCGAGGTCGGTGAATAGTCTCTCTTTGATCCAATACGACAAGCACCATGGCGATGTCATCAGCATGCGGGAATTCGACGAAGCGTAACTTCACGAAGCGGAAGAGTCGAGAGCGCAGCTCGAACTGGCATTGAGCCGTGAGGGTACCGACCATGAGGTGGTCCTGTTGCAGTCGGTGAGCGAAGACGCCCTCCGGCGGGGCATATGCGGTACTTGCGCAGTCTCCGGGAAATCGGGGAGGCGCTGAAGATGACAGGCGAGGGCGCCTATCCCACACGCGCTTGCCAGGCCTGAGATAGTTCTTCCTCTCGTCCAGCCTGTGGTTCACACAGCGGCTTCACAACTTGCAGCGAAACTGCGGCTTGGAGATAGAAGTGTGGGGCAGGCGCCATCGCCTGTCTCTTCTCTGGAGACCTTGGCGGGCCGCAACTTTTGTGTTCTCGGCCATAGCTCCAGGACCTGCCAATCACTGTCAGAATAGGCCTATTCGCCAATCCGCAGGATGACGTAGTCGGTGCCGATCAGCGAGTTGGATGCGGTGCAGTTTTGGTTGATGGCGGAGGGCGGCACATCGGTGAACATCACGGGCAGGCTGTTTGCCGTGAGGAAGTCTTTCGAGTCCATCAGTTGAAAGTGGAGGTGGGGTTCGCTTGAATGGCCGGTGTTGCCCACGGCGGCGATCGCGTCGCCCCTTGCCACGCGGTCGCCGGGCTTCACGCGAATCGTGTCTTCGCTCAGGTGCGCGTAGTAACTGAATTCGCCGTTTTCGTGATCGATGACGATGTAGTTGCCGGAGAGGTAATTCTGATATCCGATCTTCTCGACCAGGTCTTTCCCCAATTCCTTGAACCGTTCTTCTGAGAATTCGGCAGGGTTGCTCATAAGCGCTTCGGGGAAGCCCGCTCCAACTTCCGCCACGGTGCCGTCGCCAACGGCAACAACCTCGCGGCGGAAGATCGGATAGTCAGACAGCTTCTGCTTATCCGCGCTGCGCAAAAACGGGCCGTGTCCCTCCTCGATAGGGCCCGCGCCCATCACGTCAAACGCGAACTCCTGGGAAAGCGCCTTCCGGTGTTGCGTCAAATTCATCGGCAGATTGGAAACGCAGAGGTCCCCTTTAAGCGGGAAGAGGTAGTCACCCTTCGTCTCGTAGGGCGTAAAGTTGATTGGGCACGCAATCGACTTCCGTTCCGTCCCATCGCGGACAGTCAACGTGATGCGAATATCGTCTACCTTCATCAAACCTGTGTAGGAAAATACCAGGCAGTTGGAGAGCAGGATGATGCAGCATTCACCCGTGCCGGCGCTGCCGGCGCTGCTGAGCTTGGAATCTCCGAACACCATCGTGCCGAAACCCGCTGCCAGGCGGGGATTCATCACTTCCCCGAGTATGCCGTCGCCAAGTTTGTTGACAAATTGCGGGTTCGTTTGCGCGACGATGTCTTTGAGATCTTCGCCCAGGTATTGCACCGCCACTTGCCGGCCCTGGGCCATCCCCACGACTTCCACTTCGACCGGCGTGACCGGATTCGTGCCCCGGTTGGTCAGCAAAAGGTCTGGCAGCTTGACGTTCGTTGTCCAGAGCTGGCCGCACTGCCAGTAGAGCGGAATCACCTTCTTGTCCTTGGTCAGGCAATGGACGGAAATGGCATCGTCGGCCGGACGAGCAGCGTCTTCATCTGCAAAGAGCACGAAGGCCAAAGGCCACAACGCCCGGAACAACGCAACCATATTACCCCCTTCCCCACTTCTTCATGACAAGTATGTGTTTGAAAGGTCAGTGTGTCAATCAGGCAATGGAGACGCAACAGCCAACGAAGAACCCTGTCCGTGGAACCGGGAGGGAGGTTCCCGAGTGTCCGACGGATGCATATACTGCACGTTCCATTTTGGCAATATACTGTCCACCGATTGCACAGCTCTTCACAGATTATGGAGTGGGGATCCTATTACGGTGCCATGCATTTTGAAGGCCGTCCTTGATACGCGCGATGGCAGAAGCTCCGAAGGAGGCTTCATTCCCGTGTTTCTTCAATCTGTGCTAATCTGTACTACCCACAGTCAGAATTTTGAATTCTTACAGCGATTTGGCGTTGTTTTGCTGTCTTCAAATCGGTGCAAATCTGTGTAATCTGTGGACGGATGTCTCTGCTATTGAACGCTTTCAGCGTAGCAATGCGAGAGGGCAAGGTGACCCAGGGTAGGCCTTCGCT
>JADLGB010000147.1 GCA_020849535.1 Candidatus Hydrogenedentota bacterium | reverse complement strand
GAAGCGATGGCGTTGGCGGCCGCGCCTCTCATCTACTTCCGGCACACCTCGGAGGCGATTGAGGCGTCGTGGAAGTACTTGCTGCTTTCGTCCATTGGTGTGGCGCTGGCCCTGCTGGGGTCCTTTTTCCTCGCGTACGCGTCCATCGTGGGTGGCGAGTCCAGGAGCCTCCTCTTCTCCGACCTCGTGCGGGGGGCGGAGCACCTGTCGAAACCTTGGCTTCGCGCGGCGTACGTGACGCTGCTCGTGGGATACGGCACGAAGATGGGCCTTGCGCCCATGCACACCTGGAAGCCCGACGCGTACGGCGAAGCGCCCGGCCTGGCCGGAGCCTTGCTCGCGGGCGGCCTCACGAGTTGCGCGTTCCTGGCCTTGTCACGGTTCACGATGGTGCTTGGCGCGGCGGGCGAAGCTGCCCTGGCAAGCCGGCTCTTAATTGGGCTGGGCCTCGTTTCGATGTTGACCGCCGCAGTCTTCCTTGTGCGTCAAAAAGACTTCAAGCGCATGCTCGCCTACTCGAGCGTGGAGCACATGGGCATCCTGGCAATCGGCCTCGGCATCGGGGGCGTGGGAATCTTCGGCGCGCTGCTGCACATGATGAACAACGCGTTCACCAAGGGCGTGTTGTTTCTTTCCGCCGCGAACATTCACCGCACCTACGGCAGCAAGTCGGTAGACGAAGTGCGCGGCGCGTTTCAGCGCGCACCGCTGTCGGCCGTGCTGTTTCTCACGGGGTTCATCGCCATTGCGGGCTCGCCGCCCTTCGGCCCCTTCGTGAGTCTGTTTTCGATCTTGCAGGGCGCGTTTGAGGCGCACTACTACATCACCGGCGGCGCGCTTCTGCTCCTGCTGTGGGTGGTCTTCGTGGGTATGGGCCACACGGTACTGCGTGTCGTGCAGGGCGCCCCGGAAACGGGGTCTTCAGCCCCGCGCGAATCCCTGAAGCTGGTGGCGCCTGTCGCCGTATTGGCGTGCATAGTCCTGGTGCTGGGATTGTGGATGCCCGCGCCACTGCTACGCATGCTCCAAGAGGCCGTCGCGTATCTGGAGGTGCGTCCCTGATGTCAGGCACTTCGTCATCCTTTACACGCATGTGGAACGGCGAGGCGATTCCGCTGGAACGCGTCGCGCGAATGACACTGGACCACTTTCAGTCAAGCATTCTTGAGGGCGTGGCGCGCGGCTGGAGACTCTCCAGCCTCTTCGCGCGAGATGCGAGCAACGGTGATGGGCTGGAGCTGGTAGCCCTTCTCGCCGAGGATGCCCGCGCCGCGCTACACGTGGGAATCGGAAAGGTGAGCGGCACGGCCTTTCCTTCCATCACGTCGGCGTGTCCTCAGGCGCATCTGTTTGAACGAGAGATCCACGAGCAGTCCGGTCTGCTGCCTGAAGGACATCCCTGGTTGAAACCCGTGCGATTCGCATCGCCTTGGATGGGCGGCGCGGGTGCGTCCGCCAATACGCGGCCCTCCATCGGCCGCGCGGAGTTCTACCGCGTCGAAGGCGACGAGATCCACGAGGTCGCCGTAGGGCCGGTCCACGCGGGCGTTATCGAACCGGGCCATTTCCGCTTCCAGTGCCATGGCGAGAAAGTCTTTCATCTCGAAATCATGCTCGGGTATCAGCATCGCGGCATCGAAGAGGCCATGCGGGGAGGACCGCATCGGGCGACACTCCGCCAAATGGAGACCATTGCCGGCGACAGCTCCATCGCGCACGCATGGGCGTACTGCCAGAATCTGGAGGCCTTGGCATCCATTCACGTGCCGCCGCGCGCGCTCGTGTTGCGTGGGATGGCGCTGGAACTGGAGCGCCTGGCGAATCACACCGGCGACCTCGGCGCCCTGGCGGGCGACGTGGGCTTTCTGCCCACCATGTCGTTTTGTGGCCGTCTGCGCGGCGATTTCCTGAACATGAGCGCTGTCTTGTGCGGAAGCCGCTTTGGACGCAATCTACTCACGCGGGGAGGCGTTCGTTTCGGTTGCGATGCCCGCGCCATCGCCGATCTGCAGAATCGTCTCGAAGAGGCCGAACGCGACGTGCGGCAGGCCATTTCGCTGCTATGGACGACGCCCTCGGTTCAAGGGCGTTTCGAGAATACGGGGACTGTGTCGCGCAAGGACTGCGTGGACCTCGGCATGGTGGGCGTGGCGGCGCGCGCGTGTGGTGTCGAGGTAGACGTTCGGAGTACGCACCCTACCGGCATCTATCAGTTCACGACCATTCCGCTCGCCACGGCGCACTATGGAGACGTCAACAGCAGGGCCTTTGTGCGATGGCTCGAGATCGAGCGGTCGCTGGTGTTTCTGCGCGAGCGTCTGCGGACGCTGCCTCAGGGCGAGATCGCCGCGGCCGCGGCCCCGCTGGCGCCCAACACGCTCGTCGCGTCGTTGGTGGAAGGTTGGCGTGGCGAAGTGTGCCATGTCGCACTCACGGACGCGGCGGGGCGTTTCGCGCGGTACAAGATCACGGATCCCTCCTTTCACAACTGGCCGGGCCTCGCGATGGCCCTGCGCGGTCAGGAGATCTCGGACTTTCCGCTGTGCAACAAGAGTTTCGACCTATCGTATTGCGGGTTTGATCTATGATTCGCGCGCTGTATGCCAGATTGCGGCAAGGCCACCGCACGATGCCCTATCCGGATGGGCCGCCCCCTGCCTTGCCTGAGCTCTTCCGAGGCAGACCCACAGTGGATGCTTCCAAGTGCGCCGATGGATGCCGCGCGTGCGCGGACGTGTGCCCCACGCAGGCGATTCGCATCGAGACGAGTCCGCATATCGATCTCGGGCGCTGCCTGTTCTGCACGGATTGCGCGGATGCTTGTCCACAGCAGGCGATCGCGTACAGCAACGACTATCGGCTCGCCGCGCGCACGCGCGAAGACTTGACCGTCGCGCCGGGCGAAGCACTGCGGCTTGCCCGCGCGCTGGACGAGAAGCTGCGGCGCCTCTTGGGCCGCTCGCTGAAACTGCGCCAGGTGAGCGCCGGCGGATGCAACGCCTGTGAAGCCGACGTGAACGTGCTGTCCACGATCGGCTGGGATCTCGGACGCTTCGGCATTCAGATGGTCGCGTCGCCGCGTCACGCGGATGGCATTCTCGTTACTGGCTGCGTATCCGAGAACATGCGCACGGCCCTGGTGGACACGTACGAGGCGGTCGCCGCGCCGAAGATCGTGATCGCGGTGGGCGCCTGCGCCATTTCCGGCGGCCCCTTCGCCGGTCATCCGCAGCAGCACAACGGCGTCCCCGATTCGATTCCTGTCGACCTGTACATACCAGGCTGCCCGCCGCACCCGCTGACGATTCTCGACGGCCTGCTGCGCCTATTGGATCGTTTACCCAGAGAAGGCCGCTGAAAGTCTCATAGAGTGTTCTAAAAGTGCCGGCACGGAGCACCGAAGGCTTGATACGATCCAAGCGCCTGGGGTCCGGTCCTGCACGCTGAAAGCGTGCCGCATTTCTAGCCAGACATCTTATGGGGAAATGTCAAGCGAAATATCAGGCAGCGGGTAGTGCGAAGTGGCTGCCTGAGCGCCTGAGGGCTTCGAGGTAGATTTCTTCATGGTAGGTGTCCTTGTTTTGCCACAT
>JADLGB010000146.1 GCA_020849535.1 Candidatus Hydrogenedentota bacterium | reverse complement strand
CTTGCCCGCTAACCGCAAAAGTTCTTCTTTCTTGGCGTTCCGAACTCCCATACAACGACCTCCTTCACCATTGAGACACCATAAACCCTCTTAGAGCGGTGTGCCATTTGGCAAGAAGGTAGGGGCTTTCGTGGGGAGAGGGCATGCGTACCCCGGGTTCCGCCTGCGGCTCCACCCGGGGCTATGCACCTGCGCCCCTCCGGGGCTTAAGATCAAAGAGGTGTGTGGGAGACGATACAGGCCGTCAAGTCGATCACTTGACCGAAGCGCTGTGCTGTCACGCAGCAGGCGTGAAAAGCGAGGCAGTACTGAGGAGCGTTCCGCTCTCGCGATTCTCCGCGTTCCTCTGCGGACTCTGCGCCTCTGCGTTTGAGTTAATTGAAGACCATGGGCAGGGATGCCCATGCCACCTCAGCATTTCCTTTCGGAAATGGTGAAATCGGTGGATCACCTTCCTCGTTTGGTTGCGGCTCTGCCGCGATGGGCTACTTTCGGCCGTCCCTCCGGGACTCAGAGCGCAAATCGCTACGTGATTGAGAAGCCTTTTGCGAAGCAGATTCGGACCGCCATCTACGTACATTCCCTTCCCGAAGCGTCCGGCCGTGGACTTTGAGGCGGGCGATGCTCAACCCCCAAGCACGAAGCTCAAGACCAATTCCTTCAAGAAGATCAGCGGCGTATCGAGCACCGTGTTAGCGGCGATGATGGCGATCAAGATCCCGAACGGCCCGATCGACTCGAGAATTCGCTGGCCTGAGGGCGGCAGGAAAAAGTGCAGCACGTGGTGACCGTCTAGTGGCGGCACGGGAATGGCATTAAACAGCATGAGGAGCAAGTTGATAATGATAAGTGACATTGGAATTACGTACTGAGGCGCTGTCATCCATTCCAGGCTCGATTCCGGCGGGTCCACCATCACGATCACCCGCAACACAATGGTTGTAATCACCGCCAACAGAAGGTTGGAAACGGGGCCTGCGATGGCTATCAGCACTGGGTCGCGCCGGATATTACCAAGGTTGACAGGGTTGAATGGGACGGGTTTGGCCCACCCGAAAAGAAACGGAATGCCGGAGAACATCATCACCAGCGGCATAAGTACTGTCCCGATAGGGTCGATGTGGGGAAGGGGATTCAGCGTGACGCGCCCCAGCAATCGGGCGGACGGGTCGCCGCAGCGGTCAGCTACCAGAGCATGGGCAGCCTCGTGCACACTGAGCGAGAACACAAGGACCGCGTACTGGAGCAGCATGAAGGTCAATTCGGGCGACAAGATGGATACCTCATTGGAAATAAAGGAGATACAACTGGAACGGGGCTTTCCCCCGGCGAAATCCAGGCCCGAGGGTGATCGTATTGAAACGGCGGCAGTATAGTGAAGATTCCCCGGAGAATCAAAGGGAGGACCAATTACCGCGCGCCGTATGTGGCCCTGTGCGGATGCGCTCAACCGCTATAAGCTGCCATATGAAATGGACTTGCACAAAAGCGACATAGAACGTATAATGCAGTCAGTCCTCAGTTCGGTACTTGGAATGTGAACTCCCACCCCCATGGGAGATGGCCGTCAGTGGAAGGAGGGTCAGGCGCGGTGACAATGACAAAACGCGAATTGGTGATCCGGGTTGCCAACATGCTGGGGATGACCCAAAGTGATGTGGCCAAGATCATCGAAGGCACTTTTGACACCATTTCCCAGACCCTGGCCGAGGGTCAGCGTTGGGAACTGCGCGACTTTGGCGTATTTGAAGTTAAGACGCGCGCGTCGCGCATCGGCCGCAACCCCAGAACCGGCGACCAAGTTCCGGTGCCGGAGCGCCGGGTCGTTACGTTCCGCCCCGGTAAGAAGATGAAAGAACTTATCGCGGATACAACGCCCGGACAAGGCGGAGCGACCGCATACGATTCTGCGCCAAGTGCTTCCGAAGGGACACCGGGAGGCGGCTACGAACCTCCCAATACTTCCTCGTACTGAATTCGTGTCCGTAGAAAGTGACTCTTGAGCAGCCGTCTCGCAGTGGGGAGACGGCTGTTGTGCTTTGTCTGACGCTCAGGCCAACCGGTGAGGGTGCGTAACGAGGTGAACGGCGACACGTCCGCGGCGCATCGCCCCGCGAACATGACCCTGCAAGGGCCGCGCTTGCCCGCGGAGTGGGAACCTCAAGCCGGCGTGCAGCTTACGTGGCCGCACGCCGCAAGTGATTGGGCTCCCATACTCAAGCGTGTGGAGGCCTGCTTTTGTGAAATTGCCGCAGCCATATCCCGGCACGAGACTGCCGTGGTGGCGTGTCCCGATCCGGACCACATGTGCAACGTGTTGGAAGCACGCGGCATCACGCGGGATCGCGTAAGGATCTACAAGGCGTCAACGAACGATACCTGGGCGCGCGATCACGGTCCCATAACCATTTACGAGAACGGTGCGCCAGTTCTGTGCGACTTCGTTTTCAACGGATGGGGAAACAAGTTTCCGTCCGCGCTCGACAACGCGCTCACGGCCAAGCTCCATGGACAGAACGCGTTCGGACAGGCGTCTCTGCGCGCCATCGATTTCGTGTTGGAAGGCGGGTCGATCGAATCCGACGGAGCGGGCACGATCCTGACGACGTCCAAGTGTCTGCTCGCATCCTCGCGCAATCCGGGCAAGTCTCACGCGCACATTGAGGGCATGTTGCGAGACACGCTCGGTGCGCGGCGCGTGCTCTGGTTGGAACACGGCTACATCGCGGGCGATGATACGGACAGCCACGTGGACACGCTGGCGCGATTCTGCAGCACAGATACGATTGCGCATGTGGCCTGTCGAGATGAGACAGACGAGCACTTCGCGGAGTTGCGTCTCATGGAAGAAGAACTTCGATCGTTTAGGACGGAATCGGGCCACCCGTACCGCCTGGTGCCTTTGCCCTTTCCTCGTGCCAGCTACGACGAGTGCGGCTCGCGTCTGCCGGCCACGTATGCCAACTTCCTGATCTTGAACGGCGCGGTGCTCGTGCCCACGTATGGAGCGCCCCAGGATGACGAAGCGTTGAACATCATCCAGTCGTGTTTCCCGGATCGCGAGGTCATCGGGATCGACTGCAGCAGCCTCATCATCCAACACGGTTCGCTTCATTGCGTCACCATGCAGCTTCCCGAAGGAGTCACCCTATGACCATGACTGTCAGAGCCGCGCTGATTCAGCAATCGTGTGGACCGGACCGCGATGCGAATCTGAGCAAGACCGAGACAATGGCGCGCGAAGCCGCCGCACAGGGCGCAGCCCTGATCGTGCTGCAAGAGCTTCACCTCGGGCCCTACTTCTGCCAGAGCGAGGACACTTCTTTTTTCAATCTCGCCGAGCCCATCCCCGGCCCCAGCACGGAGCGGCTTGGATCGCTGGCACGAGAACTCGGCGCGGTATTGGTTGCCTCGCTGTTTGAACGGCGGACGGCGGGCCTCTATCACAACACGGCCGTGATATTTGAGCGGGATGGATCGATTGCGGGCAAGTATCGCAAAATGCACATCCCCGATGACCCGGGGTACTACGAGAAGTTCTACTTCACGCCCGGCGATTTGGGGTTTCATCCCGTTGAGACGTCCGCGGGAAAACTCGGGGTCCTGGTGTGCTGGGACCAGTGGTTTCCGGAGGGCGCGAGACTCATGGCGTTGCGTGGGGCGGACATGCTCATCTACCCGACCGCCATCGGGTGGACGCCTTCCGAGCCGGAAGATGACAAAGCCCGGCAGCGGGACGCGTGGCAGTTGGCCCAACGTGGACACGCCGTGTGCAATGGGCTGCCCGTGCTCAGCGCGAATCGCGTGGGCTTTGAAGCGGACCCGAGCGGCGCCACGGATGGGCTTCTGTTTTGGGGCGGCAGTTTCTTGTGCGGCCCGCAAGGCGAAATGCTCGCAGAGGCATCCTCGCACGAAGAGCAGGTGCTCGTGTGCGACGTGGACGGCGCGCGCAGCGAAGAAGTCCGTAGGATCTGGCCGTTTCTACGCGACCGGCGCATCGAATCCTACGGCGGGCTGGAGCACCGTTTTCTGGATTAGCACGGCATAGCGCGGATAGTGGGGCAGGAAGGAGAAGTACTGGCGCATCATGAACCTCGTGTTGTTGGGCGTGCTTGTGTACGTCGCGATTCAGTTGGCCATCGGGTTGCTGGTCTCCCGCAACATGACCAGCGAAAGCGAATACTTCCTCGCGGGGCGGCGTTTGAAATTCGGCATCGCCACGATGACGGTCTTCGCCACTTGGTTCGGCGCGGAGACCTGCATCGGCTCCGCGGGCGCCGTGTATGAAGAGGGCCTCGCGGGTGGCCGCGCGGATCCCTTCGGCTACGCACTCTGCATCTTCTTCATGGGCGCGCTGTTCGCCGTTCCCTTATGGAAACGCAAACTCACCACGCTGGGCGATTTGTTTCGTATTCGCTATTCGCGGCGCGTCGAGGAATTGGCTGTCCTGCTCATGGTGCCCGGTTCGGTCATGTGGGCCGCCGCACAGATCAAAGCGTTCGGACACGTCATCGATGTTACCTCCGACCTGGGTGCGGGAGTAGGAATCACAGTCGCCGCGGCGGTAGTGATCACGTACACAGTTGCCGGGGGCCTCTTGGCGGACGCCGTGACCGATGTGATTCAAGGTGTCGCGCTCATCATTGGACTCGCGGTATTGTTCATCTCCGGTATTTACGCGCTGGGCGGGGTCGAAGGCGCCGTGGCCAGCGTCGAGCCAGAACGGCTGCGTGTATTCTCCGGCGACGGGCTGGGCATGATGGAACGGATCGAGGCGTGGGCCATTCCGATTTTCGGGTCCGTGATGTCGCAAGAGCTTGTCGCGCGCACGCTGGCCGCGCGCTCCGCCAATGTGGCGCGTGCCGCCACGCTCACCGCCTCCGGCCTCTACATCTGCGTCGGCTTGATCCCGGCGATGCTGGGCCTGGTCGGCCCTGCGTTGGTTCCGGGACTTGAAGACCCCGAGCAACTGCTCCCCGCCGCCGCGATGGAACTGCTGCCAACGTTTCTCTACATCCTCTTCGCGGGCGCGCTGATCTCCGCGATATTGTCCACCGTGGATAGCGCGCTCCTCGCCGCGTCGGCGCTGATTTCGCACAATCTGATCGTGCCATTCTTCAAAGGCGCGAACGACCGTATGAAAGTTCGCACGGCTCGCGTCACAGTTGTCATTCTCGGCTTGATCGCTTACGGGCTCGCGTGGCAATCGGGCGGCGTTTATGAGTTGGTCGAGGAAGCATCCGCGTTTGGATCTGCGGGCATATTCATCGTGGTTGTGTTCGCGCTCTTCGGAAAATACGGAGGCAACGTCGCTGCGTTTCTTTCCCTCGCTGTCGGAGGAGCCATGTGGATCTTTGGCAGTTACGTGTTTGAAGTTTCGTACCCCTACTTGCTCTCGCTGCTATCCGCATTCCTTGTCTACGTGATCATAGGCTGGTTTGAGCGGACTCCGCCCACTCCGGAACTGCTGCCGGAGGCATCGCCGTCGCAATAATCCTACACGGCAAATGTAGTATTTTTCATGCGTAATATACCCCATTTCCAGTTGTAGCTTCTGTGTCTCATCGGGTCCGTGCAAATGGTAGCTGCAACAGAAGGGGTCCTTACCATGCACAATCTGCGACGTTTCCTCACTGTATCCACCTCTGTACTGGCGCTCGCTGTTCTCTCCGGGTGCCCAACGCCCAATCCGCCGGCTTCGTCGAACAAGGTCGTCGTGCTGGGCTACAACGACCTCGGCATGCACTGCATGAACGAAGACTTCTCGGAGATCATGATCCTGCCGCCGTATAACACGCTGCACGCGCAGGTGATTGAACGGCGCGGCGAAGAGCCTCGGATTCTCCAGAGCGGTGTTACGGTGTCGTATACCATTCCCGGAAACACGACGTCCTCGGACAAGACGAATTTCTGGGACTACGTCGAAGACTTGTTCGGTGTGAGCGTCGATCCGGATGTGGGCCTGACAGGCAACGGCTTGTCCGGCACGATGGTGCCCACCGGCACCAATGATTGGGTAGCCACCGGCATACCGGTCACGCCGGTCATGGACAACGACGACCTGAATCCGTATCCCCTGGCAACGATTACGGTGAACCGCTCGGGTGAAGACGTCGCTACAACCCAGGCCGTCGTCCCGGTGTCGTGGGAGATTAGCTGCAACCTGTGTCATGCGACGGATGCATCCGACGGACAAGCGGATGCTTCCGTGGCCATGGACATACTCACGGACCATGATCGGCTGCACAGCACGACGCTTGCTTCGCAGACGCCAGTGGCCTGCATGGAATGTCACGCGCAAGCGCCCTTGGGCACCACGGGCGATCCGAGCCTCTCGCACGCCATGCATGGCGCGCATGCCTCGCGCATGGCGGCCGCGAACTTGCAGGTTGATTGTTATGCATGCCACCCGGGCCAGGTTACGCAGTGCCTGCGCGACGTGCATTACGCAAACGGCATGACCTGCGTGGATTGCCACGGCGATATGACCGACGTGGCGGACCCCAGCCGCCAGCCCTGGGCCGATGAGCCGCGCTGCGATGATTGCCACAACAAGAGCGGCTTCGAATTCGAACAGCCCGGCACGTTGTACCGGGATTCGAAGGGCCACCACGGAGTTCACTGTGCGGCATGTCACGGCAGTCCTCACGCGATAACGCCCAGCGTCGAAGACGCGGACAACGTGCAGGCCATCGCACTACAGGGTCACGCGGGAACGATCGACACGTGCACCGTGTGCCACACGCAGCGCCCTGATGACCACTTCGATCACCGTCTGGATGATGACGGGGATGAAGATGAAGACGACAAGCTGTTGGTGTCCGCACTGCAATAGATGGAAGAGAACGCAGGGCCGCTTCATTGAGAGGCGGCCCTGCGCTCAAAGGGGACTGACACCGTCTTTCGCGAAGGCTTTGCGAAGCGAAACACGGTGTCTGTCCCTTCTTTCACACAGGGCCTCCCCTCAATGAGGCGGCCCTGCGTTTTGTGTTGCCTGAGTCTTCCTAAGCGGAAGGTGCGCCGTGCGGCATGTAGTTCTTGGCGACCTGTTCCCAGTTCACCACGTTCCACCACGCGTCCACGTAGGCGGCGCGATCGTTGCGGTACTTCACGTAGTAGGCGTGTTCCCAGACGTCGACCCCGAGGATGGGCACGCAATCCCACGAGGTCAGCTTCTGCTGGTTTTCCGCCTGCATCACAATGAGACGGCCATCCGTCACGCGATGATGGAGCAGGCCCCAGCCGCTGCCTTCGACACCCTTGGCCGCGGCGGAGAACTGCGCCTTGAAGGCCGCAAAGCTGCCGAAGTCTTCCTTGATCTTGTCGGCCAGAGGGCCGCTGGGCTCGCCGCCGCCGCCTTTGCCGGCCGGCGCCATGATCGTCCAGAACATGGAGTGCAGGTAGTGGCCGCCGCCGTTGAAGGCCACCTTGCGCGACCAATGCTGGACCAGCGCATGATCGCCGGAGGCGCGCGCTTCCGCGAGCTTGGTTTCCGCTTCGTTGAGACCCTTCACGTAGGCGGCATGATGCTTGTCGTGATGGAGCGTCATGGTTTCGGCGTCAATGAACGGCTCCAGCGCGTTGTAGTCGTAAGGCAGAGGGGGCAGCTTGTGTTCCGTGACGGCGCCCGCGGTCGCCACGGCTGCCGCCGCCTGCGCGGGTACCGCGAGGGGCGCGGCAATCACCGTGCCGGCCGCCGCCACGGCACTCGCCGTCTTCAAGAAATCTCTACGCGTGTTCTCCATGATCATCTCCTTGCTTGCAGTAAGACAGGTACTAGGTTGTTGACTCGTGCCTTCGCTACCTGAGCAGACGCCGAATAAGCACGCATCTTCCGCACGCGACGGGACGCATGCGGGAAGCGTTGCCAAATCTGATTGCCTTGCACAGGGCCCGCGAAGCGGGCTGACCTATTTTCCCACCGGGGCGAGCCTCGGCTCAAGGGGGGAAACACCCGAGAGGGCGCGGATATTCGCCGGTGGCATGCGGGTGTACGTTGGCGGCGAGGTATTTCGGCGTTTCTGACGGGTTTATGTTAGGAGTCACCTATCACACAAGTCACCCAACTTCCGGCTAGGCCCCGCAATTGCCTCCCCTCCAGACGCCACCAGACCTCGCGCGTGCGAAATGTGGCACGTGCAATATCCCGATCCAATCTGCTCTCTTCGCGACCGCTTTCCGGCAGACGGATTCACAAGGAATCTGAACTTCCCTGCCAGCCCCTGCACGCTGAAGGCGTGCCGCAACCATAGCCAGACATCTTATGGGGAAATGTCAAGCGAAATATCAGGCAGCGGGTAGTGCGAAGTGGCTGCCTGAGCGCCTGAGGGCTTCGAGGTAGATTTCTTCATGGTAGGTGTCCTTGTTTTGCCACAT
>JADLGB010000145.1 GCA_020849535.1 Candidatus Hydrogenedentota bacterium | reverse complement strand
TGTGCTCGATACGCGCACCCTCGAGAGATTGCAGGAGGTTGTAGCGCGCGAAGGCCGCCAACGCGGGCGCGGTCGTGTACAGCAGCGCGATGAAGAGCAGCGCCCACCCCGCCGAGTACCGCGCGGCGCGGACCGTCGGCACCGTATAGAAGCGCACGATGACGTGCGGCAGCCCGGCCGTGCCGACCATCAGCGCGGCCGTGATGCAGAACACGTCCAACATGCTCTTTTCCGTGAACGGTTTCGTGTACTCGTTGAAGCCGAGGTCCACCTGGATTTGATTCAGGCGGGTGACGATGTCGCTGGTCGTGAAGGCCAACTGTGGGATCGGGTTGCCGGTGAGCACGTATGCAATGGCGATGGCCGGGATCAGGTAGGCCACGATCAGCACCCCATACTGCGCGACCTGGGTCCAGGTGATGCCTTTCATGCCGCCGAGCACGGAGAAGAACGCCACGATGATCATCCCGATCACGACGCCCGTCTCGATGTCGACGCCCAGGAAACGGCTGAACACGATGCCCACCCCGCGCATCTGCCCCGCCACGTACGTGAGCGAAACGAAGATGGCCGCGATCACCGCGACGATCCGCGCCGTTGTCGAATAGTAACGGTCGCCGACGAAGTCCGGCACGGTGTACTTGCCGAACTTGCGCAGATACGGCGCCAGCAACAGCGCGAGGAGCACGTAGCCCCCGGTCCATCCCATCAGATAGACGGACCCGTCGTAGCCCATAAACGAGATGAGCCCCGCCATGGAAATAAATGATGCCGCGGACATCCAGTCCGCCGCGGTGGCCGCGCCGTTCGCGATCGAGGGCACGCCTTGTCCGGCCACGTAGAATCCGGCGGACTCGCGCACGCGCGATCTCCACCCGATGTAGAGGTAGACGATGAACGTCACGCTGACGAATACGAAGGTCCAGGCTTCGGTGGTGATGTGAAACATGGCGGGTTACTCGTCTACGTGGTGCGCGTGGTCATGCTTGTCCATGCGCCACGCGTAGTAGAAGATCAGAGCCACAAACACGTAGATGGAACCCTGCTGCGCGATCCAGAACCCGAGCGGAACGCCGAGGAATTGGATGGCATTGAGCTGCTCCACGAATAGGATGCCGCAGCCGAAAGACACGGCCGCCCAGATGAGCAGTAGCTTGGTGATGAGACGCTCGTTGGCACGCCAGTACCGCGTGCGTTGATGTTGGTTCGTGTTACCCACAGTACTCCCTTCACATGGAACCGCCCAGGCACGGCGCGTCCCGCCCGATTGTGTGCTGCCGACCGATGAAGCAGGGCTAGACGATAGCGAAGGCTATCCGGGAGTGCAACAAGAAAATCGCGGGGGGCAAACGGAGCCCGGGCCGGTTTGTACCCCCAACGGAACACAGGCGAGGGCGCAAGTGCAGAATCGGACGGACCAGACGGATCGGACCGATCAGACGGGTTGGCAAGCGCGTGTGGGACAGGCGCCTCCCTGTCGGCGCCTCAGGACAAACCCAAAATCGCAGAAGAGGAAGGACATCTCCGCGCGTGGCAAGCGCGTGTGGCACAGGCGCCCTCGCCTGTGTCTTCTTGCGAGCGAAGCGCCCGCCCTCACGCCCTCCAGGGCCGCTTGCGGTCCGTGACCGAGCCCAGCACATTCAGCACGAGGTTCACGTTGCTTTCTAGGTCCATGTCTGGCCCGTTAGTCCTGAGTCCGCAACAGGCGAAAGCCCCACCAATTATCACGGCCTTCCAGACCTGTTGTCCAGGGGTAACGAAATGCTGCGCGGCAGCCCGATGGACCAGAAAACCAAGCCCCACCACGCACAACGCCCTCACTCCCTGTGGCCGCGCCAGTCGGATCGGTCACTGGCCCACTTGAGTACTCCCCGTACAAGTCCTGGCACCATTCCATGAGATTCCCATCCATATCGTGCAGGCCCCAGGCGTTCGGGCGTTTCTGACCCACCGGATGCGTTTGCCCTTCGCTATTGCCTTCATACCATGCGTGGTTCTCCAGCTCCTCTTCAGCGTCTCCGAAACTGAACGCTGTGGACGTTCCAGCCCGGCAGGCATACTCCCATTCCGCCTCCGTCGGCAGACGAAAGATGCCTTCGTCTCGCTGATTGAGATTGCGAAGGAACGCCTCGCAGTCATATCTTGAGACGCCGTCGACGGGCAACGAACTCCCCTTGAAGGTCGATGGAACACACCCAATCACCGCTTTCCATTGCGCCTGGGTAACCTCATACTTGCCGAGCCAGAAACCACGCGTCAAAGTGACTCGATGCAGGGCCTCATCCTCGTCGCGACCCTCCTCACCCACAGGGCTTCCCATCATGAATGTGCCGGGAGGAATCCACACAAACTGAATCCCCGCAAAGGTGCGCTCCTCACCGGGCCTGGGTTCAGCGCCGTGCTCCTTTGCCGTCGGACACCCGGCCACCTGTGGTCTTGGTGTCTGCAGTCTTCGCGGATTCGCCGTCACCTGCGTCAATTCACCTTCCTTGATTTCAGCGCTCCACGTCCAAGGCTCGCATTCCTGAACAAAGACCTCTATCAGGGCTGCTCCCTCTGGAAGATGGTCGATTCGCAGTTCTTCATGTGGTCCAATCGTTCCCGCATCTACACCTTCCACCTTTATGTCCGCACCCGGCACCGTCGATGTGATTAGCAGGTTGCCACCTCCTTTTCGAGGTGGAGGTGGCATACGACGTACGATGGAATCGACGTTTGGCTTGGCCTTCATTATGTAGTAATAGTCTCCGGGAAGCGGTGCTTGATATGGTATTGCGACCGGGAATTGCGCCCTGGGAGGCTCCTCTACTATGCGCTTTGTCAGATACCCCGTCACTGTTTCGCGCGCCCCCGCGCAATAGCTGTGACTTCCTTCCCAAAAGGCTAGGTCGGGCGAGATGAAGACATGACCGTTTGAAATGCTGGCCGCCTTCAGTTTGTCCTGCCATTCGCCTGTAAACATCACGCGCTTGCCCAGGTACCTGTCGAGTTCCGCTTCGGACGCGACGCCTGAAATGTCCAGCGGCTTTGTTACGCAGCCGGTGCAGATCAGTGCCGTGATGCAGAGGAACGCCAGCATTGTCACCTTCGACAATCCCACATCGGCGGGCGATCTAGGGACTGGTGGAGTGATCATCTTCCCGGCTCCTCTACCGAGGGAAGTCTAGTCTTCCCACGCAATCAGTGTAGCACCCTGTACCCCACAAAGAGCCCGGTAAAGGCGTTTGTCACACACGCCCCGCTCCACTTCATTGTCCGTTTTGAATTAGTGCCGCAATCGGGCAAACCACACGATGAAGGACAGGAACAGCCAGCATGGCAAGGTTAAAATGGGAGCACAGCCACGCCGTGCGTGGCTATGCCACACGCGCTTGCCATGCCTTGATGTGTGGTTTTGCCCCACCGCGCTTGGGCATCTTGAGCACATGGAAGGAAAACCGAGAACGCCTCACTGAAGATGGACGTGTGGCATAGCCGCCGTCTGCTGGATCCCAATTCAAAACTGGGCTGCCCGCTCTCACGCCCTCCACGGCCGCTTGCGGACCGTCACCGAGTCCAGCACATTCAGCACGAGGTTCACGTTGCTCACGAGCTGGAAGTCGTACATCCCCACGCAGATGAAGTCCGCGCCGCTGCTGAAGGCATAGGGAAATGCGCGCTCGGGATGAATCGTTTAGGATTACTATTGCCGGTTTGAGGCAATGGTGGTAGTATGACACTCGCGTTCTGAAACGTTGCGGTGGGGTGCAATTTGACCACACAGCAATCACGAGTCGGGGCGGCGCAGAGGACCGAATTGAGCATCGACCCGCCGGTGGATGCCACGCTCCACGATTGCGTGTCACACCCCGTGCGAGGCGATTCTTCCTGTTTGCCAAACCGACCTAGGGCGGCAAGGGGCGACACTACGAGCGGCGAGACTCTATTGCCATCACGTCAGGCTATGCCCCCATCATAGGTGTCGCCGTTCTTGCGCTGGTGGCATCTTGCTGCGGCGTTGAGGGCGATTGAAATGAAGAATTCGACTCCTCTGAGTGTCAAAGTGACCATTCTAGGTTTGGCGGCAGTTGTGGCCGCCATCATCATCTACCCAAAGTACCGGTTTGCTGATGATCGTCCGGCTTTGTCCAAGAGCCTCAGGAGCCATTTGTCCAAAAGTGCCACGATGGATGAAACGTCGAAGAGGGGAGGTGGGAGCATCCCAAAGATCTCTCGCGAGCTCGTCAAGGATGCAGAGGGAGGCAGTACGCTCTTCACGTTTGAAACGGCATTCATCGAGGGAGGGATATTCACTATGGGCAATCCGCTTCCCAAGTCTTCACCAGACTGGCACGCGGATGAGCCCCTGGTCACCATCTCGGTCGAGAGTTTCAGGATGTCCACGACGCCGGTTACCGCGACACAGTTCTGCAGGTTTCTCAATTCGATTGGTGAAGATGAAACACGGCTTGCGCGATACTACAAATCCGGTCCGTACAATGACTATCGATTCTCCCCGATCTTCTTCGACGACGCAGATGGAGTTTACAGGTGTAACCCTGGCGCCGAGGACACACAGGCGAATCAGGTGACATGGCTTGGCGCCGTCAGGTTCTGTCAATGGCTTTCTCAGCTAACCGGCAAGCACTATCGCCTTCCGTCAGAGGCTGAATGGGAATACGCGGCACGCGGACAAGAGGGTAGACTCTGGCCGTGGGGGGATGAGTCACCCAGTGAGAAGCACGGGTTCATCAATGGGATGAGAATCGCACCAGGGAGTAACAGGTACAGAGGAATGCCCGTGGGTCATTTCCCCGCCAACGCGACCCCGGATGGCGTCTTGGATCTGATTTCTGGAATCACAGGCGAGTGGTGCGCGGGAGAATTCGTTTCTAATCCTTCACCGGATCAGGCCAACGTGCGTAATGCGGACGAGGACAACTTGGAGGAGCCGCGTGTCGTACGTGGATACTACCATCGTTTGGTGAATAGACGCAGAGGGAACCTGATATCGTGGTTTCTTCTCGGCGATATTCCTCATCATGAGGGGCGCGTTTGGACTCGTGTTGGCTGCGATCCTATAGAGGCGCCTCAGCAGGCGTCACGCCACGCGTTCAGGGTCGTGGAAGATCTCAGAAGTCTCGAGTGGACGGAAGCAGGCCGGTGAAGGGAAACAGACTTGAACACGCGGCAGTCAGAGAACAACTCATCGGCAACTTGGACAGGAGTGTCCGCGCCGCATCGAATGCGGTTACCCGGTTCTTCGAGTTGATCCGGGCGGATCATTTGGGCTTGCTGTCCTGTCAAACCTGCCAATGATGCAGGCGCCTCTCAATTGCCTCTTCGTGGAGCGAACCAGGCCTTTCCTCACGCCCTCCAGGGCCGTCTACGGTCCGTCACCGACCCCAGCACATTCAGCACGAGGTTCACGTTGCTCACTAGCTGGAAGTCGTACATCCCCACGCAGATGAAGTCCGCGCCACTGCTGAAGGCATACGGAAACGCCCGGTCGGGATGAATCGCGCCGGCCGCGAGAATCTTGAAGGCGATCCACGGCTCTTCGCGCTGTTCCATGTAGGCGATCGTTTCTTCGGGATTCGTGCACCAGATGTTATCGTGTTCCGGCTGGATCTGTGCGGACCAGTAGTCGGTGGGATGCAGCGTCTTCACCCAGAAGTCCGGCTTGAGCCCCTTGTCCACACACGCCTGCACGGTCGTGAGCGCGTGCGCGCCGATGCCTGCCGGCAAGCCATTCTTGCGGGTCAGTTCGAGCATCTGGAAGATCGGATCGAAATCATTCTCCAGCACCAGCCGGTCCGTGACACCGCCTTGCGCGTAGCATGCGTGGGCCCCCGCATCGATGGATTTCTGAGCGCCTTCGACCAGCGTGCCCTCCGCACAGTCGGAAATGAACTGGATCTTGCCGCCCACTTTGTGCCAGTAGTCGGTGATGACCCGGCACAGGCGCGGATTAGTGACGATCGTGTTGATTCCGCACTGCTCGGCCATCTGGAATGTCGCGAAGACCCGCGCGTCGTCGTGGTACGCCTTCACGAGATCCGACGCGTAGATCAGGTCGCGCGCGTGCGCCCAGCCTCCGATGAGGTTGCCTCCGAGCAGCATGCGGCTCAGGTTCAAACTGCCGATGCGCGCGGCTGGCACGGTGCCCTTCAATTCGTTCAGCGACGCGAAGTGGAAGGTCTTCATGGTCGCGCTCGAGGTGCCGTCGACGCGCGCCTTCCAGTCAAGTAGATGTTCGGTCTCGAAACTCGGCCAGCCGTGTTTCTTCTGGTAGGCGTACACCATACCCCCAAGCACCGGCACGATGGCGAGATGCTGCAAGAGTTCGCGCCGGCTCCGCTGAAACGACCTCGCCGTTTCGGGATTGGTCACCGGCCCCGACTTGCGCAGGTACCTGGCTTCGGCGCGATGCTTCCGCCAGTAGTTGAGGAGACCGTCGAGACCCGCGAAACGGCCTGTGGGGATCATCGCCAGCACAAGCAGCGCGCAGAACTCCACCGCGTTCTTGTCGATGTAGAGGTAGTTGCCTTCAAACGAACTGCCCAACACCGGCACGAACGGCGGATTGGCGATGTAGTAGAAGAACAACAGCAAGGCCCCCGCCACGCTCGCCGTGCGTGTGAACGCCCCGAGGATCAGTCCCAGTCCGATGAGCGTGAGGCCCCACATGTTCATGAGGTCGATGGCGCGCAACATAGCCGGGTTGCTCGCGAATGCATGAAACATGTCCGCGAACACCCACGACGACTGGTTCAGGTAACCCGCGCTGGTCCAGCCGGGATCGGCCAGTTTGGTGACGCCTTCGTAAAGGAAATGCCAGCCGATTCCGAAACGCAGCAGTACCAACGCTGCTTTCGTCCAGCCGGGAATGCCACGTTCCGATTCCGAAGAACTCGATGCCATGATCCGGTCCCCCCGCGTGCGGGGGCGCGTGCACGCCCCGATTGAGGTGTCCCCCTTGGAGCCATTGTACACCAAGGGAATCCAGGCAGGGGAATTTGGGTCCGCGCTTCCAGGCGGGGCGATTCAGTCCCGAAGGGACGATAGATAATAGCCCAGCGATTCATCGCTGGGTCTACGGCATCTTAACTTAATTCTAGCCCTGTAGGGGCGAAAGAGATAATGCAAAACCCTATAGCACTAGACCGATATTATTAGCTTGGCCCGCCGAATGCCGCTGACAATGGTGTGCGTCATCATCTTCGCATTCTCTGTCGTCCCTGACGGGACTCATCTCTTGTTATCCATGCCCCCCAGCGATGAATCGCTGGGCTATTGTCTTTCGCCCTTGCGGGCTCTTGCACGCGGCCCCGTGCAGACAAGCGATTCCGTGCTTGTGGGCCACCCGTGGCGATTCACACCTCGACGGGCTCTTCCTCCTCGACCTTGAGGTCTTCGGGGAGCCGGAAGTCCTTGGCGCGGATTTGGCTGAGGCGGCCCGGGCGGACGACATTGCGGGCGAGTCCGAGCCACTGCATTGCCTTGATGGTGATATACGTCATGTCGAATTCCCACCACTTGTGGCCGTGCGCGGCCGAACGCTGATCGGCGTGGTGGTTGTTGTGCCAGCCTTCCCCGAAGGTGATCAGGGCCACCCACCAAGTGTTCCTGCTGTTGTCGGAAGTCCGGTAGTTCCGGTAGCCCCACAGGTGCGTGGCGGAATTGACCAGCCAGGTCGAGTGCCACACCAGCACCGTGCGCAGCGCGACACCCCACACCAGGAGCGAAAGACCCAGTTCCCAGCCGTTGATCACGTGACCCACCGCATACAGCCCAACCGCGACCAGGAGGTACAGCACGAAGAAGGACTTGTTGAGAAACCGCAGCACGGGGTCTTTGTCGAGGTCTTTCGCAAAACGCTTGAGCTTTTCGTAGCTGTTCAGCTTGGGATCATCAAAAAAATTCCAGAGGATGTGGGCCCACAGGAAGTTTTCGACCACCGGCGTATGCGGGTCCGGCTCCAGGTCGGATTCCTTGTGATGGACGCGGTGCGTGGCCACCCACGTGATCGGGCCGCCCTGTAACGCGAGACACCCGAACAGCGTCAGCACGTACTCGACGGGCTTGGGCGTCGTGTAGCTGCGGTGTGTCAGCAGGCGGTGAAAGCAGAGCGTGATACCGAGGCCGCCCGTCACCCAGAAGAGAATGAAGCAGGCGATCAACCCCGACCAACTGAACGTGAACGGAGCCGCCAGAGCCGCAACATGGATAAGTGCGACAATCACAATAGTCGGGATTTTGATGTGCTCGGGCTTCACCCAAGAGGGTAGGAGGGCCATCAACGGAAGTCCTTTCGATATCAACCTGTGCGCCGGTACGATACCGGCAGTCTCATGCCTTGCGTGCCGATGCGGCTCCTGACTGAATCACCTGCCCGGCGAGCCTCAGTATACACGCTCACGCCCCAGCTCGACCAAACAACGACAGCGACATGTGCCGCCGTTCAGGCCGGTTTGCGGAACTCCGCAAGTCTCTTCGGGATTGAGTGGGGAATTGTCTGACGTGGGTCTAATGCGAATCAGTCACAATTCCGGCTGGTCCCACTTGAAAAACACGCGGTCATGCGACGGTGTTCCCGGGAATGTTTGCATTCCGCGGATAGTTACTATGTGATTTGATGGGGAGTTTCTAGTCCCCAGAGAGCAGTAGCTTAGAAAGAATGAAATGTACGAAAAGTGTAGTGTGAATCAATCAGTCCGGATCTTTGTGGGTCCATTCACCGCAGGCGATCCGGCCATGTTTAGTGCTTGGTTTCTGTCCAATGACTTGGGGATACCGCGCATCCTTCCGGTTTTCGCGGTCGCGGGGGGCATGTTGGCATCCGGGCTTCGTAAAATATTGCAGCGATTGGCCTTGTGGGCGACAGAGCAGAAAGATGCCGCTCGGGCGCACACCACACTCCAACCTGTGCCCGTGCCCAAGGGGCCAAGGCGGCGCCCACTCCCAAGCGCCGCGACGAAGCTGCATAAGCTCAGTGCCTACTCAGCCTTCTGCTGGTTGCGTACATAGTCCTCGTATACCTGCGCGTAGTCCGTGCGAACCCATTCCGCGAAGGGTTTGTCTGCTTTCTCATAGAGGTCGACAAGTTCGCCGATGGGTGCGTCGTGGAAGTAGATGCCGAACTGCCTGCGCGCGGCCCGAGGACTGGCGCCCTTATAGAGCTTGTATGCGGCTGAGGCGGTTCCGGCCCGGTGGATACCCGCTTGGCAGTGCACGAGGATAGGCTTCTCCGCGTTTTCGAAAAAATCCACAAGTTGCTGCAATGACTCGGGTTCCGGGATCCGCCTCATGGTCCACTTCAGGTCGTGATGCGCGACCCCGCGTTCCTCGCACACCGCCACTTCGTTCTGGTACCACTCTTCGTCCGGGCTGGCACCGCGCAAATTGACCACCGTCTTGATCTGGTGCTTCGTGATCACGTATCCCAGACGCCCCCGCGACATCTGGGCTGCGCGATACAGTTCGCCGTCGCCTACCTTCCGGAGGTTGTCGTTCACGAGGGCGCACCCGGCCCCGAGGATGAGAAGACTGACAGCGGCTATCCGGTGTAGGTGACGTGGCATGAGCGGCGGTTCCTTGCGTGGTATACTCGGCGGCATGAAGCTGCAACCTGTTGCCGTGTGTATACTCTGTTTCGCGCTCCTGATTCCAGCGGCGCGCGCCGGGCAGACCGAGCTGGGCGAAGCCGCCCAGCACCAAGCCCTCCTCGACCAAGGCACCGGCCTGCGCTTAATGTGCGTGGCCGCGCATCCCGACGATGAGGACGGGGCAACCCTGGCCATGTACCGCAAGCGTCACGGGTACAAGACGATAGCGGTCATCGCCACGCGCGGCGAGGGCGGCCAGAACGAGATTGGTCCGGAGTTGTACAACGAACTGGGCGTTATCCGCACGCACGAGATGATGCGGGCCGCCCAGATAACCGGCGCGGAGCTGCACTTCCTGAACCTGCCCGAATTCGGCTTCTCCAAGTCGCCGGAAGAGACCTTCGAGGTCTGGGGCCGCGAGGAGACCGTGCGGCGTCTGGTACGGGTCATCCGGTTGACCCGCCCCGACGTCATCATCACCAACCACGGCATATCGAAAGACCACGGCCATCACCAAGCCATCGGGCTCGCGTTGCAGGAGGCGTTCGACGCTGCCGGCGATCCAGCCCGCTTTCCGGAACTGGCCGCGGAGGGCCTGGAACCGTGGCAGCCTCAACGGTTGTACCTGCGCTCCTGGGAACCGGTTTCCGGCGCGGTGACCGTGGACCCCAATATGCTCGATCCGGTCCTCGGTAAGACCTATGCGGAAATCGCCGCACAGGCCCTGAACGAGCATTTCTCGCAGGGCATGGGGTTCTTTATCGACCGTTACCTCAGCGGGTCAATCCGGGCTCACTATGTCCGCGTCAAGGAATACCTTCAGAGCGACGCATCCGGTGAAGTGCTGGACGCGTCGCGCGGCGTGCTCTTCGAAGGCATGCGCAACCGGCCCTTTGAGCCTGCAACGGCGCAGGGACAGACCCCGTGTTTCGCTCCGCAGAGCCTGCGCGAAAGACGGGGTCAGTCCCATCTCAGGGCGGAGCTGCGTCTTTCCGCGCTGGCTGATGACCAAAGCGCGATTCCCGGCCAGAGCATCGCCATCACGGCCACCGTCACCGATTTCGGCGTGCGCGAAGCGCACGAGGCCGTGCTTCGCATTGAGCCGCGTCCTTGGTTTGGCGCGGGTGTGCCGGAACCGCAGATGGTTACTTTCGACGCGCAAGGA
Source organism: Candidatus Hydrogenedentota bacterium (assembly GCA_020849535.1). Lineage (GTDB taxonomy): Bacteria > Hydrogenedentota > Hydrogenedentia > Hydrogenedentales > SLHB01 > JAHDWY01. Next base: position 8,394 of record JADLGB010000145.1, on the reverse strand, counting down.
CGCGCCACCGCCGCATTTGCGCTGGCGGTGCCGGCGACGGCTCCCCTCACCGTGCCGGGCGCGGCGCATCTTTTCGACGCGCATTTCCTGGAGCCGCAGTTCGACGTCGTCGCGGCGGTCACGGCCTCGACTGGGGACATCGCGCTGCGCCTGCCCATGACGATTGATGTCGCGCCGCCCGTCGAGGTGACCTTCGCGGACGCTCCCTACCTCGTGCGTAAGGGCGCGGATGTGAACTGCACGTTCAACGCCGTGCTGACAAACCACAGCCCGGGACCGTGCACGGGCGCCGTTGTCTTCTCCATGGCGCCGGGATTCCTGCCGGACACGCAGCGTGCGGAATACGCGTTCGCGGCGGAGGGCGAGCAGCGCGTTATCCCCGTCACATCAGTCGTGGGCGAAAATCTCGAACCGCGGGACTACCTCTTGAACGCCATGATCGAGGGCGAAACGGAACCGCACTTCGCGACGGCGCGGCTGGTGGATCTGAAAGTGCCGGAAGGAATCACCGTCGGGGTGATTCAAAGCTACGACGACACGTTCATGAACACCCTCGAGAAGATGCACGTCGCGCATCAAGCCCTGACGCTGGAGGATTTCACCCCCGCCCGCCTGGATGCCTTCTCGACGATCATCGTTGATATCCGGGCCTATCTGGTGAGGCCCGATCTTGTCGCGAACAACCAGGCCCTGCTCGAGTTTGCGAAACGCGGCGGATGCCTGCTCGTGATGTACCAGAAGACCGGGGAATGGAAGCCGGAGTTCGCTCCCTACCCCATCCAACTCTCGCGCAACCGCGTCACGCGGGAGGACGCGGCCGTCACCGTGCTGGCGCCGGAGCATCCCGTCTTCACGCAGCCGAACCTGATTGGGGAAGCCGATTGGGGCGGCTGGATCCAGGAACGCGGCCTATACTTCCCCGGCGAATGGGATGCGCAGTACACCCCCCTGATCGCCTGCGCGGACCCCGGTGAGGACATACCGCCCGGGAGCCTTCTGCACGCCAAGACCGGCGAAGGGGACTACGTGTACCTCGCGTTGGGCCTCTACCGGCAACTCCGCGAACTGCATCCCGGTGCGCTGCGGCTCTTCGCAAACCTGCTTGCGCTGGGGGAGCCACGCACGCCCTGAGAGGGCACCCTGAACCAGTGCAACCTCGACGTGGCCGCTTCAGTACTGCCTCGCTCTCCGAGTGCGGCAGCACAAGACTACAGGTACCCCGGAGGGTTCGAGCTTACCAGCTACACTCCTTTCGCCAATGCATTTGCCTCAACAGGACGAGGAGACCCCAAGCATCTGGAGACCGTCGCGGCATGCGGCCAAACATAGTCCTGTGCCGCCGCGCTCGGAGAGCGAGGCGGTACCAAGAAGTCATTCGCCCGGCCTGGTAATTGTGCAATCCTGCGGCCTATGGCATACTGACTCATTATGAACACACAACACCCTGCCTCTTCTTTGTCACGACGTGAGTTGCTCAAACTGGGCATGGCCGCGGGCGCCGCGACGGCATTGGGGCCCGCCTTCAGCGCGCAGGCCTTGCCGATGCCCAGCAAGCCCAACATCCTCTTCCTCATGACGGACCAGCAGCGCGGGGATTGCGTGGGCGCCGCGGGGAATCCGGCGATTCACACGCCCAACCTGGACCGCATCGCGCGCGAAGGCGCCCTGTTCAGCAACGCCTACACGTGCACGCCGTCGTGCACGCCGGCGCGGACGGCCCTCCTGACCGGTCTCGCGCCATGGCGCAACGGTATGCTGGGCTATGGCCGTGTCGGTGAAGGGTACGCCATCGAAATGCCCAGCGCCTTGCGGGACGCCGGTTACTACACCACCGGCATCGGCAAGATGCATTGGCACCCGCAACGCGTCCTGCACGGTTTCCACAGGACCATCCTCGACGAGTCGAGCCGCGTGGAGCACATCGATTTCTTGAGCGATTACCGGGCCTGGCTTTTCACCAAGGACCCCAACTGCAACCCCGATGTGACGGGGCTTACGTTCAACGATTTCCGCTCGCGGGTCTACGCGCTGCCCGAGGACTACCATCCCACGTACTGGACCGGCGAAACGGCCCGCCACTTCATCGAGACGTACGACCGGCCCGAGCCGTTCTTCCTCAAGGTGTCCTTCTCACGGCCACACAGCCCCTACGATCCTCCGAAACGCTTCATGGACATGTACTCCGGGGCGGACCTCCCGAAGGCGGTGGTGGGCGACTGGGAAGAGCGCTACGTTCCGCGCAGCGATGATTCCCCCAATATCTGGCACGGCGACATGGGTGCGGAGCAAGTGAGGCAATCGCGCCAGGGTTACTACGGAAACATCTCTTTTATCGACGAGAAGATCGGCGAGATTCTCGCGGCGCTCGAAAAGCGCGGGATGCTGGACAACACGCTGATCCTCTTCACCTCCGATCACGGCGACATGCTGGGCGACCATCATCTGTGGCGCAAGAGCTATGCGTACGAGGGTTCGGCCAACATCCCGATGATCGTGCGCTGGCCCAAGGACACGTTGTCCGAAGCGCGCGGCCGCGTGCTGGACCATCCCGTCGAGATCCGGGATATCCTGCCGACCTTCATGGACGCCGCGGGCGCGCCGGGCTCGGAGACGTTGGATGGCAAGAGCATGCTCTCCCTCATCGCCGATGAGAAGGCGCCTTGGCGCGAGTACATCGACCTCGAGCACGATCGCTGTTACGACCCCCTGAACCACTGGACCGCCGTGACGGATGGCCACAGCAAGTTCATCTTCCATTGCGAGACCGGCGAGGAACAGTTCTTCGATCTCGACGCCGATCCCGGCGAAACGGCCAATCGCGCCGCCGATCCGGCGTACACGGACCGCGTCCAGCAATGGCGGCAACACATGATCGATCATCTGGCCCCGCGGGGCGAACCATTTGTGATAGACGGGAAACTCGCGGTGCGCCAGGCGTCTTACCTGTATTCCGAGAATTACCCCGGGTGCAAGTGCCACGGCAAGGACCCGAAGCTGAACGACCGAAGGAGCTGAGCGCGCCGGGGCACGTCGCGGGGTCTTGCGCCCATAGGAGTCGGCCAACAGCATGCCCGCTTGGAACGAGATCGCCATCGAGTACGAGATCGACGCGGAAGACAGCTTCGTGTCGATCGGTGGGGACTGGGACGCGTTCGCGGAGAAGAACGGCGCCCTGGGACTGACCGCCGATTGCATGCTGGGGAAGTCTCTCTGGGCCTATGTTTCGGGCGCGGATGTCGCGTCCCTTTACCGCGTGCTCACAAATCGGGTGCGTGAAATCAAGCGCGCCGTCAACTTCGATTTCCGCTGCGACAGCCCAGACCGGCGCCGTTGGTTTCACCTGATCGTGACGCCGCTTCCCGATAATTGCCTGCGGTTCTACTCCATCCTGCTGAAGGAAGAAGAGCGGCCGCCGGTGAGTCTGTTCGATGACGTTATCCCGCGCAGTAATGAATTGCTTACCGTATGCAGCGTGTGCAAGAAAGTGAATTATGCGGACTCATGGATAGAGGTCGAGGACGCTGTAAGACGCCTGCATCTGCTGGAAAACGAGCCCCTCCCGCAGATATCCCACGGGCTCTGCTGCGAGTGCTACACCCGCCTGCTCGAGAATCTGGACTGCATGACCTGAGCCACTGGGGCTGCCGCCGATGGGCCGGCTATGCCGAGACCGTCTGCCGCTTCACGCCGCCCAGCGCTTCATGCGTCTGTACGATCAACTCGGCGGTCTGTTCCCACCCGATGCACGAGTCCGTGATGGACACACCGTACTTGAGATGCGCGACATCGTCCGTCAGCGGCTGATTGCCTTCGTTGAGATTGCTTTCCAGCATGAGCCCGATGATGTTGGCATTGCCCTCGATGCGCTGCCGCGTGGCCGCCTGCCACACCTGGGGCTGTTTGCGGTAGTCCTTCTCGGAATTCGCGTGGCTGCAATCCACCATGATATTGGGTTCCAAATCGCGCTTCTGCAGCGCCGCCGTGGCGAGGGCCACCGAGGCCGCATCGTAGTTCGGGCCGGACCGCCCGCCCCGCAGGATCATGTGCCCGAACGGGTTCCCCCCCGTGTTGACGATGCACGTCTGCCCCGCGGAGTCGATTCCGAGAAAAGCGTGCGCGTGGCGCGCCGCTTCGATGGCGTCGACCGCCGTCTGCAGATTGCCATCCGTGCCGTTCTTGAACCCGATCGGCATCGAGAGACCGCTGGCCATTTGCCGGTGCGTCTGCGACTCCGTCGTGCGCGCGCCGAGCGAGGCCCAGGTGATGAGGTCGGCCGTATACTGGGGCGTGATGGGATCGAGAATCTCGCTGGCGCACGGCATGCCCATTTCGTTGATCCGCAGCAGGATTTCGCGGGCCTTGCGCAGTCCCCCTTCGATGTCGAAAGTGCCGTCCAGCGCGGGGTCGTTGATGAGACCTTTCCACCCGACCGTCGTGCGCGGTTTCTCAAAATAGACCCGCATGACCAGCATCAGGCGGTCGCCAACCCGCTGCGCCAAATCGGTCAAGCGCATCGCATACTCGATCGCGGAAACCTCATCATGAATCGAACAGGGGCCCACCGCCGCGAGCAGGGCCGGGTCTTCCCGCCGGAGGATGCGCTGCACCCGGTGCCGCCCCTGGACCACCGTTTCGCTCGCCAACTCCGTTGCGGGCAAAGACTTCCTCAAGTCCCGCGGCGAAACCAGCGGTACCATGCTCCGTACATTGATATCTTGCGTCTTGTCCATGAACTCAAAAACCTCGTATCACCAATCCCGCGAAAATGCACACCTCTGCATACCGCGAAACCTGCCCTGACCGATGTGGGTGTAAAGGAATAGTATCGCAGATAGCGCCGCTCCCGCACAAACGCGTGAAGGCCTGCCTGGAATCCACCACATGGGAACGCCCGCCCCCGTCATCCCCGTGAAGACGGGGACATCCCCGCGAAGGCGCTTGAAACACATCTCTCGCAAAGACGCCGAGGCGCAGCCGCTCGCGCGACCCAATTCTCTGCGAACTCCGCGCCTCAGCGTTTGAGCGCTCTCAAACTACGGGCGAGACGCCCGTACCCCTTTGCTGGCTTTCGCTTGCTGGTTCCCCCTTGCTGCTCTCGTGCTTGATTCGGCGTAATCGGCGAAATTGGTGGACAGCTATCTTCGTTTGGCTGCGGCCTTGCCGCGATAGGCTTGTATGGCGCCGGCCCTTCGGGCCTCAAGAAAGACCGCACGCAGTCCAGGAAAGCTCCCATGTGTATTGGCGATCATTCCCGTTCCTCTGCACTACTATCTCCAGGAGTGTTGAATTCTGGTCGCAATTTGGAAACCGATATGTCGGTAACACGTGTAATACCCAGTACTTGAATGAGTCTATTGCTTGACAAAGATACGGCCTGATTCTTTTCGAGAATGGCTTCAAGATAGGGCGATTCCCATGGTTTTCTATATTAGATATCTTTGAGTATTACAGATATGTACATTTATGCAATTTGTGGTTAAATGGCTTTTCTTCTTCTGCATCTGCGGCCATCTGCGTCATCTGCGGACAATCTCTTGCTTTGGTTGCGGCCACGACGCGCTGGGCTGTCTCGCGGGATGCGTCGGTGGCGGCGCTGGCCTGTGCCGGCTGATTCCAGTCCCAGAGCCGCGCGGTGGAACCCCACGGGGCCCAACGGGGATAGAATGGCCGGTGGGAAGATCGGGCACGCGCGTTGTCCAACACCCCGCAACATGGTACGATCCGGCGTATGAACGAAGAGCAAGCCACCGAGCCGAGTCCGCTCCGGCGCATGTCCGGGAGGGGCTGCGGGTTCGTCTTTTTCCTGATCATGCTGGTGGGCGCTTCCATTTGGGGCGCGGCACTGGGGGCCTTCGTCTTTATCCTGGATGAGGCAGAGGCTCAGATCAAGGAGCTGGACACGTATCGGCCGAAGGTGGGCAGCCGCATCTACTCGATTGAGGATGGCTACCGGGGCGAGCTGCTGGGCGAGTACAACACCGAGTACAGGCAATTGGTCAATCTCAACGAGATGCCGTTGCACCTCCAGAAAGCTTTTGTCGCCACGGAAGACGATAAGTTCTATCAGCACAAGGGGGTACGTCCGGACGCCATCGCCAACGCGGCCCTGTTCATTCTACGGACGGGCAAGCTGCGCGGGGGCAGTACAATCACGCAGCAGTTGGTGCGCGACGTGGAAGAGGCGACGGGCGTGTCCCGCGAGCAAACCATGGCGCGAAAGGCGCGGGAAGCCGTGGTGGCGTTGCAGGTGGAACGCGAGTTCACCAAGGATGAGATCCTCGAGCTGTTCCTGAACAAGATCTTCCTGGGGGGAAGCGCCTACGGGGTGGAGGCGGCGTCGCGCCAGTACTTTGGCAAGTCGTGCCGCGACCTGACGCTGGCGGAGAGTGCTATCCTCGCGGGGATCCTGCGCTCGCCCAACAACCGCCGCCCCGACTGGTATCCCGACCGCGCCACGGCCGTGCGGAACACGGTGCTTGGCCAAATGCTCGAGAACAGATTTATCACGCAGGAAGAGTACGACGCGGCCATCGCCACGCGCGTGGAAGACGCGGTCCTGACCAAGGAAGAGCGCCAAAAACAACTGGAGTCGGGGGAAGGATTCCTGGCGCCGAACCGTTTCCTCGCGCCTTACTTCGTGGAGGAGATGCGCCAGCGCTTGGTGCAATCCGGCAAGTACACGAAGGAGATGCTGCTCGAGCAGGGACTCGAGATCATCACCACCCTCGATATGCGGTTGCAGCGGGCCGCCGAGCAGGCGCTGTACGAGGAGCTGGAAGCCATCGACGCCAAGAAGTTGGAAGCCCTCAAGGCGCGCAAGCAGGAGGCGGAGTTCGTGCCGGTGACCGGCGCGATCGTCTGCATCGACAACCGCCCGGGCATGGAGGGATTCGTGCGGGCGTTGGTCGGCGGCCGGGACTGGAGCCAGGAGAAGTACAACACGGTGACCCAGGCCAAGCGGCAGCCGGGTTCGAGCGTGAAGCCGTTTGTGTGGGCCGCGGCGCTTGATGAGGGCCGCAAGAATAACCTCACCGCGGCGAGCATTATCGAGGACGCGCCGTTCGTACGCTACGACGCGCTTGGCCGCGCGTACAGCCCGGGCAATTTCGACGGCAAGTATGCAGGCCCGGTAACCCTGCGTTACGCGCTCCAGCAGTCGCTGAACACGGTGAGCATCCGGCTGGTGGACCGCCTCGGCATGCCGCTCGTGCGCCAATACATCGAGCGGGCCAAGGCGTTCTCCGCACCGATAGACGATTCCGCGGGGTTGACCATCGGCCTGGGCACGCACCAGGTCACTCCGATGGACCAGTGCCTCGCGTACGCGTGTTTTGCCAACCGCGGTATGTACCATCCGGCGGTGTTTGTGGACGAAATCAAGGATCGCGATGGCATCACGCAATACAAGGCCACTCCGGATGACGTGAGACGCTCCGCGCACGAAGCATTCAAACCGGACCTCGCCTATCTCATGACCTACCTGCTCGAAGGGGTCGCCACGTATGGAACCGGGGCGCGGACAGCGGAACTCAAGCGGCCGCGCGCTGGAAAGACCGGCACCACCAACGATGCCCGCGACGTGTGGTTCTGCGGGTACACGCCCTATTACACCTGCGTGGTGTGGATTGGCTACCGCGACAACCGGTCGCTCGGCCGCGGGTTGGAATGGACCGGCGGGCGCCGCGCTTGCCCCATCTGGACAAAGTTCATGATCAAGGCGCACGAAGGCTTGCCCGTTCAGGAATTTGAGGTACCCAAGGGCATGGATGGTCAGCCCCTGGTCGATTTCATCGAGGTCGCGCGACAGACCAAGGACAGTTGGGCGGGAGGCTTCAAGGAAGTTTTTCTGAAGGGTACCCGACCGCCTTCATACCGGACGGAAGAGGAGCGGGCTCTGGAAGAGCGCGAGAAGCAGATGGAACAGCAGCTTTTCGCGCCCGCCGAAACGCCCGCGCCAGCACCGGCCCCGGGCACGGACACCGCCGCGCCGCCGCCACTGGTGCTGCACCAATAAACCTCCCGCTCCAAAGGAGTGCCTCCAGGAGCGCCGGCATCCTTGCCGGCTCTTATGAGTCAAGACACAGGCGAGGGCGCCTATGCCACACGCGCTTGCCCGGCATGCATGGGATCTTCCTGTCTCGCCGGGCGTGGTCTGCACAAAGACTTCAAGAGTCTGAGAAAGACGAGGTGTGGCAGATGGACGTGTGGCACAGGCGCCGCCGCAGTTGGTATTGCACCAGTAAACCTCCCGCTCCAAAGGAGTGCCTCCAGGAGCGCCGGCATCTTTGCCGGCTCTTATGAGTCAAGACACCGGCGAGGGCGCCTATGCCACACGCGCTTGCCCGGCATGCATGGGATCTTCCTGTCTCGCCGGGCGTGGTCTGCACAAAGACT
>JADLGB010000144.1 GCA_020849535.1 Candidatus Hydrogenedentota bacterium | reverse complement strand
TTGTCCACAAGCTGATCGATCACGGCCGGGCCCAATCCCTCGATATCCATCGCGCCGCGCGTGGCGAAATAGCGCAGACGCTCTTTCACCTGCGCCGGACAGGCCAGGTTCAGGCAACGCAGGTACACACCTTCGGGGTCGCGATGGACCTCGCCGCCGCACACGGGGCACTGCGTCGGCGCCTCGATGGGCCGCGCGTTCTTCGGACGCTTTTCGGGGACGGAACGCAGCACCTGCGGAATGATCTCGCCCGCTTTCTGGATCTCCACCGTGTCGCCCACGCGGATGTCCTTCCGGGCAATGTCGTCGAAGTTGTGCAGGTTGGCGCGCTTCACGGTCGTCCCCGCAAGCAACACCGGCTCCATTTCCGCGACCGGAGTGATCGTGCCGGTTTTGCCCACCTGGAACGACACATTCAGCAGCTTCGTCTGCGCTAACTGGGCCGGATACTTGTACGCGATGACCCAGCGCGGCGACTTCGACGTCGCCCCGAGGCGCTTCCGCTGCGCCGCCGAGTCGACCTTCACGACGAGCCCATCGATATCGTAGTCCAGTTCGTTGCGTTTCGATTCCCACACCTCGCACACGCCCAAAACCTCGTCAATGGACTTGCACCGCTCGCTATGCGGACTCGTGGGCAGCCCGCAATCACGCAACTGCTGCAGCGTCTTCCAATGCGAAGAAAGCTCCACGCCTTCGATCGGGGCGATATCGTAGAACACGATGTCCAAGCGGCGCTTCGCCACTTCGCGCGGGTCGAGCAGCTTTAGTGTGCCCGCGGTGGTGTTGCGCGGATTGGCCAGCGGCGCTTCGCCCGCTTCCTCCCGAAGCACGTTCAAGCGCTCCAACTCCTGCCTGCGCATGTACACCTCGCCGCGGACCTCCAGCTTTTGCGGGGGCTTGCCCGTCAAGCGCAGCGGCACCCCGCGAATCGTCTTCACATTCGCCGTCACATCGTCCCCGCGGGTGCCATCCCCGCGCGTGGCGGCGCGGAGCAGCAGCCCGCCCTCATACAAGAGCGAGATGGCCACGCCGTCGATCTTCAGCTCGACCACGTATTCTGGTTTCGTGCCCGGGTCCAGTCCCCGGCGCACGCGGTCATCAAACGCCCGCAGCTCTTCCGCGCTGTAGGTGTTGTCAATCGACATCATGGGGACCGCGTGCGCGACCGTCTCGAACCCCTCGATGGGCTCGCCGCCCACCCGCTGCGTGGGCGAATCCGGTGTCACGAGGTCCGGGTACTCGGCCTCGAGCGCCTCCAGTTCCTTCAACAGCGCGTCGAATTCCTGGTCGCTGATGACCGGCGCCGCGTCCACATAATACAAGCGGCTGTGACGTTCGATCTCCGCCCGCAATGCCTCGCACCGCGTACGCACCTTCGCTGGAATATGAGTTTTGCCTTCAGACATGGCGCGATTATATCAATCCCTAAACGGCCCCGCACGTTGCATGGTGCTTTCGTCATATTGGTGGGGATTGGTGTGCGGATGATAGCGGCGCCCGGCCCCTGGGGTCCACCAGGGTCCTCGATAACACCCACGTCCTGATCGATTTCGCGCATGTCCCGACCAACTTCGCGCCTGTATCAACCAAGTTCGCCTTTGTCCTGACCTCGCCTTGCGGCTTGCCCATTCCGAAATCTGAGATCTCAAATCTGAGATCTCAGATTGCGTGTACCGATCCCCCCGCCTATGCTACGCTACCCGGCGTGCATCCGAGAACCGTGTCCCCATTTGGACGTCAAACCGCGGGCTCCCCGCAAACCGATAGAAGGTGCCCCATGAGCAGCACGGAATTGAAGGTCGTCAATCCATATACCGGCGAAGTGGCGTTCACGGTCCCCCAACTGGCCATGGGCGCGGTGGATGCCGTTGTTGCGCGGGCCCGCAAGGCGTTTGAAGGCTGGCGCTTCACGCCCATGGATGAGCGCCTCGCGTTGTGCAAGCGCTTCGTCGAGGCCTTCAAGGCCATGGGCGACCAGGTCGCCGCCGACATCACCCTGCAGATGGGCAAGCCGCTGTCTCAGGCGAAGGGCGAGATCAACCGCCTCGTCGAGCGCGCCGAACACATGATGTCCATAGCCCCGGAGGTCTTGGCCGACGAACCGGCACCGGTCCTGCCGAAGTTCAACCGCTACATCCGCCACGAGCCCCTCGGCGTCGTCTTCGATGTGGCCGCGTGGAACTATCCGCTGCTCATCGCCGTGAACGTGGTCGTGCCCTCTGTCCTCGCGGGCAACGCGGTCATCCTCAAGCACTCCAGCAAGACGCCGCGCTGCGGCCAGGCCTTTGAAGACGCGTTCAAGAAGGCGGGCGCACCCGAAAACCTCGTGCAACACGTCGTCGCGGACCATGCCGTGGCCGATGCCTTCGTGAAGCATCCCGGCGTGGACTACGTGTCCTTCACCGGCTCGACCAAGGGCGGACACGAGATCGTGCGCGGCGCGGTGGACCGTTTCATCAACATCGGACTCGAACTTGGCGGCAAAGACCCCGCCTACGTCTGCGCGGACGCGCCCTTCGATTTCGCCGTGGAGAACTGCGTCGACGGCGCCTTCTACAACGCGGGGCAATCGTGCTGCGCCATCGAGCGCGTCTACGTGGAGAAGTCAATCTACGACCGCTTCGTCGAGGCCTACGTGGCCAAGACCAAGGAATACGTCCTGGGCGATCCCGTGGACGCGAAGACCAGCATCGGGCCGCTCGCGTCGAAGAGCGCCCCATCGTTTCTGGAGAGCCAACTAGAAGACGCCGTGCATGCTGGCGGCCGTCTCGTGCTCGACCCGAAGTCATTCGGCAAACCGGCCAAGGGCTGGTTCGCCGCGCCCGCCGTCGTGGCCGATGCGCCCCAACGCTGCGCCCTCATGCAGGACGAGAGCTTTGGACCCGTCATCGGCATCACGCCCGTCTCCGGCGACGAAGAGGCCGTCAAATACATGAACGACAGCCTCTACGGCCTCACGGCCTCCATCTGGACAAACGACGTCGACCGCGCCATCCGCATCGGCCAGCGCGTCGAGACCGGCACCTTCTTCATGAACCGCTGCGACTACTGCGACCCGGCCCTCCCCTGGACCGGCGTGAAGGACACCGGCCGCGGCTGCAGCCTGTCCCCCTATGGCTTCCACCAACTCACCCGCCTCAAAAGCATGCACCTGAGAACGGAGTTGCCGGGGTAAGGCCTGCGCCACGCGCCGTCCTTCGCGAACGCTCCGCGAAGCGATACGCAATGCGTGTCGTTGCTTCTTCGTAGACGCGGTTTGTAACCGCGTTTCTTGGGCTTCGTATATCGAATTGAAGAAACGCGGCTACAAGCCGCGTCTACTTTGCTCCGCCTTCAACGTTGTTGGGGAGCGCAGCCACCGTCCACACTCGTCCGAAATCGGGCATTCTTGCCCCGCTTTCCGACATCACCGACCCAACCAGCGCCAGATACCCCCGTTTGGATCTTTTCCCCTCTTGCCTGCGTCTTACTGAGCAGGTAGGTTGGAGGACTCCCGGGAATGTCGAGCCTATTGTTCGCAGAAAGGGTGGCCGTGGAGCCTGAGGTGACGCCAAGTGCGGGGCAGGACCGCTGGGAAGGGGCTTGGCCCCGGTCCCGCGAGGAATTCAGCCGGTTTGTGGATGTCTTCCAGGACCGGCTGGTCTGGTTCGCGTTTCGCAAGCTCGGCAACCGCTCCGAAGCGGAGGAAGTCGTTCAGGAGGTCTTCCTGCGGGCCTACCGGCACCAGGAGGAGCGCGGCAATGTAGCGCGCGTTTCCTCCTACCTCTACCGCATGGCATCAAACGCATGCAACGATGTCTTGCGGAAGAGAGGCCGGGCCGCCCTGCCCCTTAGTCTCTCAATGGCCGAGAATATCGCCGACCCTCGTGCACAGGCCGACGAGAACGCGGCCGCGCTCGATGAACTCCAACGAATTGAAACCCTTCTGGCCCACTTGCCACGACGACAGGCGGAAGCGATGCGCCTGCGAATCCTCGATGAACTCAGCTTCGCGGAGATCGCCGAAGTACTCCACTGTTCGCTGGGCACCGCAAAGTCACGATTCCGCCACGGGCTGAGAAAGCTCCGGGCGATCCTCGAACTCGAAAGGGAGAAGTAACCATGAACTGCCGTGCTGTTCGCAAACATCTTGTTGACCTGCTCGACGTTGCGTGCGATACGCAGGAGCACGAGGCGCTCATGGCTCACCTCCACGCCTGCCCGCAATGCACGGAAGAATTTGCAACGATGAAACGTGCGATGGAGGGCGTGCGTCCGAAACACCGGATTGGCGCGTCGCCCGCACTCAAGGAGATTGTGATGAAGGAAGTATTGGAGTCCGCGGCCTCAGTGGGTTCGGCGGGTCGAACCAGCCGCCGCGCGCGGCTGTGGCGCCCGCTTTTCGCCGCGCCGCTCGCTGCGGCGCTTCTGCTGGCCGCGTCGTTTGGGTACTGGCTGATTCAGTCCGGCGGAAAGGAGCCGCTATCCGCCTTCGGTGTCCTCGGACGCGCCGCGCATGCCATGCAAGGGTTGAAGTCCGTCCACATAGAAGCGCAAATGCGCACGATTCCCGGCGACAATTTCGAGTTGATTCTGCTGGATCAGGACATGGTGCCCATTGAATTGTGGAGAGGGTTCGGGGAGCCGCCCCAGTGGCGCGTGGAAACTTCCGGCCGCGTGGTGGTCTGCGACGGCAACACCTCGCTGTTGTGGATTAAGAAGAGCAACGTGGCCTCGGAGGCTCCACCTACGGCAGGACACATCGGCTGGCTCGCACCGTTGATGGATGTGGAGCACATCCTTGACAGCGAGCTGCAATTGGCCCAGGAACAGGGTTCCACCGTGACGGTCGAGGAAGTGACCGGGCCGGACGGCTCGCGCGAATTGCTGGTCTCCGTCGAGGCCCTGGCGCAAGGCGACTACACAAACGATTGGCTTCTCAACAAGTCTATATCAGATTCCGACAACCTGCGCGTCTACCGGCTGGATGCTGACACGATGTGGTTGAAAGGATTGCAGGTCTACGTTCATACAGATGCCGAAGATGTGCTGGTCTTTGAGACGGTCAACATCGAGTACAACGCCGAACTCCCCAGCACCTTGTTTGCCCTCGAGCTGCCGGACGATGTCTCCTGGTACGATTCGCAGGGCGAAACCGCTGTCCCCGCACAGGTACAGAAGCTGACGCCAGAAGAAACGGCCCGGGCATTCATCGAGGCCTGCGGCCGGGAAGATTGGAACACGGTGCAGGTCTTCTATCCCGTAGCGCCGATTCCCCAACACTTCAAGGAAGCTCTTGGCGGCATCCAGCTTGTCAGCCTCGGCACGCCGTTCCAATCAGGACAGTTCCCCGGCTGGTTTGTACCCTACGAAATCCGCCTGAAGAATGGAGAAGTGAAGAAACACAACCTGACCGTCCGTAACGACAACGCAGCCGGGATCTATCAAGTCGACGGCGGAATTTGACCCATCATCAGACCCTGATTACGGGTCGCGTGTCAGGGGCGAATCCCGGAGAATACCCGGGATTCGCCCCGCTTCGTTCTGCTTCGCTACTTCGCCTTGACGCAACGTACGTCCCGGTATTCCTCGTCCCAGTCTGCGTAAACGCTGTCCAACAGGATGGGCTCCCCAGGTGCGGCGGCCATGTACTCGGCGGCAAGCGCACTGTCCGGATTCCCCGCGAGCGAAGCGTTCATGGTCCACGCCTTGCCGGCTGCGTCGTGAGCGGGTAGGCTTGCGAGCCAGAGGCCGGGCCTGTCTTTCAGCAGCGCGGCAACATCACCGGCATTGGCCTTTTGTTCGACGAGCATCGCCGTGGATGCCGCCCACCGAAGATTTGGCGCGGCGACGCGGTCGACCATCGCCACGATCCCGTTGATGCTTTCCCCGGTCTTGGGCGTGGTCCGCAGAAACACCGTAATTCCGCGCGCGTCTGCCTCTGCGCAAAGGGTGCGCAACGTCTCTTCAAACGATTGGCGGGTCTGCTCGGCAGTGAAGTTGTTCTCGGGATGCCGGTGCAGCGAAACGATGAGTTCCTTTGCACCCAGTTTCGTCATCTTTTCGAACAAGCCCCGGAAGGTCTCCATGCTCTCCGCGAATTCTTCCGGGTCGTTGTTTACCATGCGCAGATCCGGATACAAATTGATGCCCGACGTGCAGTCCACAAACACGTGCAGCCCTTGCCGCGCGATCCAGCCCGCTTCGCGCACCAGAGTTTCCGCGTCCCGATCGCGCAGGTATCGCCAATCCACCGACACCCCGTCGAGATGTTCGAAAAACGTTGGCCGGCTCAACACCGCCTCCTTGATGGAAGCGCACTGCCGCAGTGGCAGTATGCGTCCCGCGGGCCGGGGCGGAGGAGAAGGCACGGGCATTGATTCGACGCCTTCCTCGCGCACATGTACACGGAAGACACGCACGTCGCCGCCCGCGATCACGGTGTCGCTGCTTGCGCCCACATCGGTGCCGTCCAGCCCCGTGGGCAAGTAGCCGACCGCTGCCTTCTCCGACTGATCCAGCGGCAGCTCCTCGACCGATTCGATAGCCCCGCACCGCGACACAATCGCAAACGGCTTCGGTGTCAGGCCGTTGTTGCACAGGCCCAGCGTGTACTCGCCCGGTGCCCTGTGGCAGGTGATCAGGCTCAGGCCTTCCGGCGACTCGAAGAGACACTGCTCCGCTGCGGCCTCCTCCAGCACCGCGCGCACGTGCGTGAGCAAAGGATAGGGAGTGGCGTACGCGCGATCGATGTCGTTGTGAATCGCGCCTTCGACCGGCTTCGCCGCGATGCCGAACGGAGAAGCAAGCACGGTTATCCGGCCTTGTCCGCACGTCAGACGAATCGCCGCGGGCACCGTCTCGCCAGAGGCAATCTCGCAGGACTGCAACACCGTGGCCTCCGCCGGATACGCCAGTGGCAGCAAATCGAAATCGTGGTCGCGGTTCGATTGATTCCCCGGCCCTGCGATGATGGAACGCTCCACGTGGAACATTGGTCCTGACACGCTCACGCCGCAAAGACTTCCGCCGAGCGGGGCGATATTCCCCGCCGAGATCACGAGGTGACCGCCTGCGTTCACGTACGCCTCCAGCTTGTCGCGAAGCTCAGCGTCGCCACGAAGTTCACCCGCGATGATCAACACCGGATATTGCGCCAGTACCCAGCTTTGCGCGTCGCTGAGGAGACAGTCCACGCTGTCGCCAAACGGCGTGGGCGTGAGGAATCCCGTCTCATCGTGGAAGAACGATGAGTCCTGGTAACCGGGATAGAAGAGATTCAACACGCCATCCGTGAGATAGTCGCCGGGTTCGTACGGAACGTTGCCCCACACCCGCAAGACGTCCGACGTGTACAGGTGTCTTGGAAAACTCCATCCCGCGTAGAAATCGGTCATCAACGCGACCGGCGTCAGCATGACGCCGGGCTGGCCGTGGGTCTTGGACCACTCCACCGCGGCCTGCTGGATACGTCCGATGGGGGTCAGCTCGTCTCCGTTAAGCCAGCCCGATTCAAAGCCCGCAAACATGCAGTTATAGAGGATGTGGCTGTACAGCAACCGCTTCAAGAGACTCAGGCTGGTACCCTTCGTTGCTCCGTGGTCCTCGCCTTCGCCGCCGTAGGTCTTGTACCCCCAGCGGTTCCACACCGACGCGTTGCCAAACCACGGCACGCCATACTGCTTCCCCGCGCCCCGGATGAACGAGTAGTACACCTGGCCGTTCGGTAGGCCTTGGGCGGTCTCCGCGCCGATGAAGGTGTAGACCCCTTCCTTGAGGAAGTAGTGCCCGAAATTAAGCGACACTAATGTGGACATCTTGTTGCCCAGTTCGTCGCACATCGCTTCGAAGTGGCGCTGGAAGTTGAGGTATTGCGCGACGCTGTCGTCCGAGATCGGGTACATCTGGTTCGCGTAGCCGCCGACGTAGCGCCCATCCTGTTCACCCACATCCATGCCAAGCCAGCGCTCGCCGAGTGTCGACTCCAGCATGGTGAAGACCTCGGGCGACGGCTTGTACTGCTGCCAGTAGCCGCCCGGACCCGACCCCGGCACGTAGCCCCAGATATCGAAGAGGAAGAGGTCGCGTTTCTTGATCTCATTGGCTAGTTCATTGAGGTTATCGGCGAAAATGATGGGATAGGAAGGCCAAATGACGTCCCCCAGGTTGTGCGTAACCGTGTGCTTGTCGATCTCCTCGGTGTAGCCCACGATCGTGTTTTCCTGCATGCCAAAGCCGCGCAGCGTGACGAAATGGGTGCGGTTGCCGAAGGTATCCCACGAGGGGGGCTGCACATGCCTGCGCGTGTAGTCGGGATGGACGCGGGGATCGAGCAAATGATCGTACACCCGAAATGCCCGCGTGCCGTCGGGCCCCGAAGAAGCAGGCGTTTGCGCCTGGACCCCGCCCGCAGCAAGCGCAATGAACAAGACACACCGCAGCTTTAATCTCCCAATCATCGCGTCACAACTCCTTCCCCCGTTTTGACGGCGCCACACGAAGCACGTGGGTCCAGAGTGACCCAATGCGAGGGCGACTTACAAGAACGACGCCACGCTGAGGGTATCGCGGCCCGAACGCGAGTTGGCCTTCGCACGCGCAGCGGTGAGACGTGCGGTGATTGGGCTCGCCACCCAGCAGGGAGCGTGCATGTGCAAGCAAAGTATTGAGAGTGACTTGCGTCGATAGTGCGGGTCTGAAACCCTGTTCGGGGCTGGTGCACCGCACACCCGACGAATTAGTTGCGAACGCAATTGTTTTATGCTAGAATAGTTGCGTTAGCAAACAAAATTGGGAGCTTCCGGCTGGGGGAAGCGACGTGCGAGCGACGCCGCCTTGGACGCCACGGCAGGTGCTACTCGCGCCGTTGGAGCAGTCGTTATGTCCGAGCAGGATGAGAAGCTTGAGCTGGCATGGGAAATCACCATGACGGAAGGGCTTCTCCGGCGGATTCGATTCCGCCAGATGTTTGCCGGGGCCGAAACCGGCTGCATCCTGAAGCTGACGCCGCAGCAATGCTACATGGTGATGGTTCTGCATGAGCGGGGCAGCATGACGGTGCGCCAGTTGACGCAAGTGCTCTACGTGAATCCTCCGGCGGCGTCGACGATGGTGGATCGCCTAGTTGAATTGGGGATTCTGACACGCGAGGAGAACCCGGAGGATCGCCGGGAAGTGCTGGTGCGGGTGTCGCCGCACCACGAAGCGGAGCTTCAAGGCATCAAGCGCCAGTTCTTGCAGACCGTGCTCGATGTCTTCGACAAGATAGGCATAGAACACGCAAGGATGTGGGGGGCCGTGTGCAAGCGGATCCAGGAGGTCTACGTCGAAGACCTGAAACCGTAGGGCTGCCGCTACTTCATCCGGGGTGACCAACGTCTCCCTGCGAAACGTCAGATTCGAATCGTACATGTGGACGAGTCAGGCCCGGACTCTCAAGGTACGGGCGGGGATGGCTTTCCGAAGAGAGTTCTGGAGGTACTGTATGCAGGTTAGGCGCACACGCGGGTTCATCGCCGCCACAGGGGCTCTATTGGGCGTTTTGGCGTTGCCATTCTTCTTGGAATCGACAGGGAGCGCGCAGCCTCCCCAAGGCGGAGCGCCGCCTCCCCCGCCTGAAGTCGCCGTGCTGGAGATTCAGACGGAGAAGATTACCTTGACCACCGAATTGCCTGGGCGTACCTCGGCATATCTGGTGGCGGAGGTACGGCCGCAGGTGAGCGGTATCATCCAAAGCCGCAAGTTCACCGAGGGCAGCCTTGTCGAAGAAGGTGAAGTCCTCTACGAGATTGAACCGGCTCCGTACAAGGCCGCCCACGATCTCGCGGTCGCCGCTCAAGCGCGGGCCGAAGCCAATGTGCCACCTATTGAGTTGATGGCCGAACGCCAGAAGGACTTGGTGCCCACCGGCGCTGTCAGCCACCAGGACTACGACGAAGTTATTGCCCGCCTGAAGCAGGCCAAGGCCGAGATTGAGTACAGCAAGGCCGCAGTCGAAAGCGCGCGGATCAACCTCGACTTTACACAAGTCAAGGCGCCGATCACCGGGCGCATTGGCCGGTCCAACGTGACCGTGGGCGCGCTCGCCACCGCGCACCAGGGACCGCCGTTCGCTACCATTCAGCAACTCGATCCGATCTACGTCGATGTGACCCAGTCCACCTCCCAGTTGCAGCGGCTGCAAAACCGGCTGAAGAGCGGCCAACTCAGCCGGGACGAGGTGACTGCCGACAAGGTCCAGCTCGTGCTGGAGGACGGCACGGTGTATCCGTCCGAGGGCAAGCTGCAATTTCGCGATGTTACCGTGGACCCGACGACTGGTTCGGTCATCCTGCGGGTTCTTTTTCCAAATCCCGACGAGTACCTCCTCCCGGGCATGTTCGTTCGTGCCGTCGTAACGGAAGGGATCAAGGATCAGGCGATTCTGGTTCCCCAACAGGCCGTCATGCGCAATCCGCGAGGGAATCCTCTGGTCATGCTCGTGACAGATGAACACAAGGTTGAGCAGCGCATGCTCACGCTGGACCGGACCGTTGGCGATCGCTGGCTGGTTGCGGAAGGCCTCACGCCGGGAGAGCGCGTCATCGTTGAAGGCTTGCAGCGGATCAGGCCCGGCGCCGACGTGACGGTCGTTCCTTGGGAGGCCGGCAACGTCCAGCAGCCCGCGGACAGTTCTGGCGCTCCAGCAGCGCCGGAAGACGCGGCAGGCGCACCGGAAAAAGACACCTCCAAACCCGTGCCCAAAGCAAACTGACGGAGGCGTGCGATGTTATCAAGGTTTTTCCTGCAGCGCCCGGTGTTTGCCTGGGTCATCGCGATCATCCTGATGGTGGCCGGAGGACTGGCCATCTATCAGCTCCCCATATCCCAATATCCGCCCATCGCTCCTCCGTCGATATCCATCACGGCGTTCTATCCGGGGGCGTCGGCAGAGACCGTTGAAAACGCGGTCACTCAGATCATTGAGCAGAAGATGACCGGGTTCGACAAGATGCTGTACCTGTCTGCGAGCAGTGACTCGTCGGGGTCTGCGCGTGTCGAACTGACCTTCGCCCCGGGAACCGACCCGGACCTTGCCTGGGCGCAAGTGCAGAACAAGCTGCAACTGGCTATGGCGAGCTTGCCCGAGGTCGTGCAACGCCAAGGCGTCAGAGTAAGCAAGAGCACGCGAAACTACCTTCTGATCGTGGGACTCATCTCGGAAGACGGCAGCATGGACGGGGCCGACCTGCAAGACTACGCGGTGTCCAACCTGGAAAGGGTGCTCTCGAGAGTGCCCGGTGTAGGCGAGGTGGAGATCTTCGGTGGCCAATACGCGATGCGTGTTTGGGTCAATCCGGACAAGCTCACGGAATACCAGATGACGATGCAGGACGTCATCACGGCGATGCGGGCCTACAACGTGCAAGTCTCCGCGGGGCAGTTCGGCGGTGCGCCCGCCGTTGAAGGGCAGCGTCTGAACGCGGCCATCATCGTGCAGAGCCTGCTCAAGACCCCGGAGGAGTTCGCGGCGATCCCGCTTCGCACCAATCCGGATGGCTCATATGTGCGCGTTTCGGATGTGGCTCACGTTGAACTCGGGAAAGAAGGGTACGACGTCGAGGTGACCAGCAACGGCAAGCCTTCAACCGGTCTAGCGGTCCGGCAAGCCGCGGGCGCCAACGCGCTGCAGACGGCTGACAACGTCCGCGCCAAGCTAGACGAGATGAGTCGCTTCTTCCCGCCCGGATTGAAAGTCATCTATCCATACGACACGACGCCCTTCGTTCGTGTGGCCATCCTCGAAGTGGTGAAGACCCTGTTTGAAGCCATATTCCTGGTGTTCCTAGTGATGTACCTGTTCATGGGCAACATGCGGGCGACCCTTATCCCGACCATCGCCGTGCCCGTGGTCATCCTGGGAACCTTTGCGGTATTGGGGATGCTCGGGTTTTCTATCAACATGCTCACCATGTTCGGTATGGTGCTGGCCATCGGACTCCTGGTGGACGACGCCATCGTCGTTGTGGAGAACGTGGAACGGGTCATGGCCGAGGAGGGCATTCCACCGCTGGAAGCGACCCGCAAGTCGATGGACCAAATCACCAGCGCCCTCATCGGTATCGGCCTGGTGCTCTCTGCCGTGTTTGGTCCCATGGCATTCTTCAGCGGATCCACAGGCGTCATCTACCGCCAGTTTTCGGTGACCATCATCGCTTCGATGCTTCTGTCGGTAGTCGTGGCCTTAGTACTCACCCCGGTATTGTGCGCGTCGCTTCTCAAGCCTGTGCCCAAGGGACATACGCCCGCGGAAGGCGGGCTCTGGCTCTTCCGGCCGTTTTTCCGCTGGTTTGACCGGGCCTTCTTTGCATTCCGGAATCTCTATGTGAAACTCGTGTCGCTATCCCTATCGATGAAGCTGGCCTTCCTGGTCGTCTTCGCGTTGATCGTGGCGGGTACGGGATACCTGTTCCGGCAGATGCCTAGCGCCTATCTTCCCGACGAGGACCAGGGCATCCTCATGGTGCAGGCGCTGCTGCCTGCGAACGCGACGATGGAGCAGACCCAGGCGGTCCTCCAGCAAGTTCAGGACTACTTCCTCGTAGAGGAAAAGGATGCCGTGGAACGCGTCATGATGATCTCCGGCTTTGCCTTTTCCGGGAGGGGACAGAATTCCGGCATGGCCTTCATCAAGCTGAAGGACTGGGAGCTTCGCGACCGGCCCGAGCTGCGGGTGTCGGAGGTGGCCGGAAGAGCAATGGGAAGATTCTCCCAGATTCGCAACGCCATGGTGTTTGCCTTCGCGCCGCCCGCGGTCGTCGAGTTGGGGCAGGCTAAGGGCTTCGATTTCCAATTGCTCGATCGTGGCGGCCTGGGCCACGAACAACTGATGGCGGCCCGCAACCAGCTCCTGGGCATGGCGGCCCAGGATCCCACCATGACCAAGGTACGTCCCAACGGTCTGGAAGACGTGCCCGAATACCGCATCGATGTGGATTGGGAGAAGGCCGGCGCCCAAGGGATCCCGATCACATCGATTCACAACACGATCTCCGCGGCCTTCGGCAGCGCGTATGTCAACGACTTCATTCAGGGCGGACGTGTCAAGAGGGTCTATATGCAAGCAGACGCTCCGTACCGCATGTCGCCGCAGGATCTCGAGAAACTCTACGTGCGCAACAATGCCGGAAACATGGTGCCGTTCTCCTCGTTTGCCTCAGGCCATTGGACCACCGGTTCTCCCAAGCTGGAGCGATTCAACGGATTCCCCTCGATCAACATCCTGGGCGAAGCCGCGCCGGGACGAAGCTCGGGCGAGGCCATGGCGGCCATGGAAGGATTTGTGAAGAAGCTGCCGCAGGGTATTGGGTACGACTGGACCGGGCTTTCTTACCAAGAGCGGCAGGCGGGCGCGCAGGCGGCCCCGCTGTATGCATTCTCGGTGCTGGTAATCTTCCTGTGCCTGGCGGCGCTCTACGAGAGTTGGCCGATTCCGATCTCGATTCTGCTGGCACTTCCTCTGGGCGTTCTGGGCGGCGTGCTAGCCTCCACCTATCGTGGCTTGCCCAACGACGTCTACTTCCAGATCGGCTTGTTGACCACGCTCGGTCTGACCACCAAGAACGCCATCCTGATCGTGCAGTTCGCAAAAACGCGCGTGGACGAAGGGATGGACCTCATTGAAGCGACCCTCGAAGCGGCGAAACTGCGTCTGCGGCCAATCCTCATGACCTCCCTGGCGTTCGGATTCGGCGTTCTCCCGCTGACCTTGGCGACTGGGGCGGGCGCCGGTGCCCAGAAGGCCATCGGCACCGCGGTGCTCGGAGGTGTGGTGACCGCCACCTTCCTGGTGACGTTATTCGCGCCGCTCTTCTATGTGCTGATCCAGAAGAACTTTGGAAAGAAGCGCAAACGTCAGACGGCCGAGAACCTCGAGCCGCAGACCCCCGAGGTGGTTTGAGATGAACGAGACTGAGTTGACTCCGCCTGCGATGCCGTTGCCGCGCGCAGCACTGAGTGGTGGCGCCACGGGCGGTTCAAAGCGAAGAGGCGTAACTATGAGAATCGTCCCTTTGATGACTATCGCCATCATGGCCACCTTCCTCTCGGGCTGCATGGTCGGACCCGATTACAAGGCGCCCGATCTCGCCCTGCCGGACGAGTGGAGCGAGCCGCTGGAAGGGGGCGCGTCCGCCAATGCCCCCACATTTGAAGAGTGGTGGGCGGTCTTCGGCGATGAGACGCTGAACTCGCTGGTGCAGCGCGCGGCCTCAGGCAGCTACGATCTTCGTGTCGTCGAGGCACGCTTGAGAGAAGTGCGAACCTATGAGGACATCGCGGGTGCCGCGCTCTGGCCGCAGGTCAACGCCGCTGCGGCCTATCAACACTCGCAGACGCAAAAGATCGAGACGCCCGAGGCGCGCAAGAGTTCTGCGTCGGTGACCCTCACTCCAAATGGCTTGGCGGGAGTGTCGATCAGCAGTTCGCCATTCGGCAGCGCCGGGCCAAGCTTCACCTCGGTTCCCGATCTCACGGGAGAAGGCAATTCGACCCTGACGATCCGCAGTGGAAGCGGCGTTAGTACGAAGATGCCCGATCGCCAGAATGATCTTTACCGGGCGGGCTTCGACGCCACCTGGGAGCTGGACGTCTTCGGAGGCATCCGGCGCGAAATAGAGGCGTCGCGGGCCGATACGCAGAGTGTCGAGGAATTGCGCCGTGACGTGCTCGTTTCGGTTGCCGCGGAGGTCGCCCGCAATTACTTCATTCTGCGATCCTCTCAGAACCGGCTCGAGATCGCGAACAAGAACATCGATGCCCAGACGCGCAGTCTCGACTTGGCGCGTTCCCGTTTTGAGCGGGGGCTCACCAGTGAACTGGACGTCAAGTTCGCGGAAGCGGAGCTGGCCTCGTCCAAGTCCGTGGTACCCGGCCTGGAAGCCTCCATTCAATGGGCCATTCACCGTCTCGGTGTGCTGATTGGCAGCACGCCGGGCGCGCTTCAGGAGGAACTGGCGGCGAAAGCTCCGCTCGCGAAGACGCCGCCCGAAGTGCCGGTCGGACTGCCCGTCGACATCATCCGACACCGTCCCGATGTGCGGTCAGCGGAACGCGCGATTGCCGCCGCCACGGCCCGCATCGGCGTCGCCAAGGCGGACCTGTATCCGCACTTCGTGCTGACCGGTTCGCTGACGGGGTCGAGCAGCACGTTCGATGGGATCACCCGGGGCGCGAACACGCTGTGGTCTTTTGGACCGGGCATTCGGTGGCCCGTCTTCGACGGTGGACGTATCCGCGCCAATATCCGCGTTCAAGACGCCCGGCAAGAGCAGGCCATCGTGGCCTACGAGCAAACGGTGATGCTGGCGCTGGAGGAAGTGGAGAACGCCCTAGTCGCCTATGCGAAAGAGCAGAACCGGCTGGTTTCGTTGCGGGAAGCCGTGGAAGCCAACCGGCGCGCTCTCGAGATCGCAAAGCAACTTTACGAAAGTGGACTCGTCAGTTTTCTCAACGTGATTGACGCCGAACGTTCCCTGTTCGCCAATGAAGATCAACTGACACAGAGTGAGACGGTGGTGCTCACCAATCTGGTGGCGTTGTACAAGGCGATCGGCGGCGGGTGGGAGTCTTTCTATCCTGAGCAGACGGAACCAGTAGAGACCTCAACGGCCGCAGGTCAGACACCAGCCGCGCAGTAATGCGGCAATCCGTTTCCAGGAGGTAGCGCCGGGATACATGGGGTGACGGAAAGGAAAGGGAGCATGTCCGAAACGACACCGCACACGGACATGGAGGAGCGCATCCGCGCGCTCAAGGCGAGCCGCGAGCGTATTCTAATTCGCCTCGTGACCGCCATATCCCGGAGTTGCAGCATCTATGGCGCCCGGACCATTCGGCCCCTTGGCCTGAGCATCAGCCAGATCATCGTGCTCGGCGAGGTACTCGGCAACAACGGGTGCCGACAGGAAGAGCTTCGCATCTACGTTGCCCTCGACAAGGGGAACGTGACCCGCGCGCTTCAACGGCTGGAGAAGATGGGTCTCGTCACGCGCAAGCACGACCCCGTGGACCGGCGCGTGGTCCGTGTGTACGTCACGGAAAAGGCCCTCTCGATCGAGGGCGAGTTGTTCGCGCTCGCCGGTCATCTGGACGACAAATTGACTGCGGGCTTCTCGCGCGAAGAGCACGAGACGTTGATTCAGCTTCTGCTGCGCATGGAGGCTACCGCGAGGGCTTTGGCCAAGAGTGGCGACGCGCAGGCGGAGCCTTCATCATCCTGACCGCCGGCCGTGCTTCGTTGATACTCTCCAACTCGATTAGAGGCACGCGCGGCGCTCAGCGCCTGGAATAAAGAACATCCCCCGGCCCTGCGGGCCACCCCCTTCAAAGGGGGAATTAGACGGGGGCAATTCATTGGTGTTTTTGCCGATTCTGGTCTTCGGGCAAGTCCTCGTTCTCGCGCTGCGCCGGGCGGGCCGACTTCTGTCGGCCTCGTCTCCAAAGGGGCAATTCCACAATACCATAACCGTGAGTGAATGGATAGCTTTGGGGCAACGTTCGGGATTCTGGTCCGAAATACACCCAGCCCGAAGGGCCCTCGGAATTCCCCCGTTGAGGGGTGGCCCGCAGGGCCGGGGGATGTGAGATCGCCACGCAGTTTCTCGTCGGAGCTGGGCCACATCGGATGCCACCATTTCCGCGATCGTGCTACACTCCCTTTCGTTGTACGAAACAGGTCTGACGGCGGGCATTTCACGATTGTACGCCCGCGAGGACCATCGCACTGGGGAGGAACGTCCGGTGAGGAAACAGTCGGTTGAGCAAATCGGTGTATGCAGTTGGTCGCTCCAGGCTACGGGGCCTCGGGATCTGGCGAAGAAGGTGAATGCGCTTGGGCTCAAGAAGGTGCAGCTCGGCCTCACGCCGCACCGGGACGACCCGGGCGCGTGGGACGGTGTTCAGGAGACCTTGGCTGAATCTGGCATCGAGATTGTCTCCGGCATGTACTCGACGGTGGGTGAAGACTACACCACGCCGGAGACCATCCGCCGGACCGGCGGCGTCGTTCCCGATGAGCATTGGGAAGATAACCTGGAACTGGCCCGAATCACGGCGGCAAAGGCCAAGGCGATGGGTCTGAGCGGGGCGAACGCGCACGCGGGCTTTCTGCCGCATGACCCGAAGGATCCGGATTTCGACAAGCTGAGCATGCGGGTGGCCACGCTCGCCGAGGTGTTCGGCGCGAGCGGCGTCACGCTCTACCTCGAAACCGGTCAGGAAACCGCGCAGACCTTGCTGGCGTTTCTCGGTGAAATGAAAGAGCGCGGGGTGAACAATGTCGCGGTGAACTTCGACCCCGCCAACATGATCCTCTACGACATGGATGATCCCATCGAAGCCCTGCGCGTGCTCGTGCCGCACGTGCGGCAGGTCCATGTCAAGGATGCCAAGCGCACCCGCGTCAAAGGCCAATGGGGTGAGGAAGTCGTCGTGGGCACGGGCGAAGTGGACTGGGTGGCCTTCGTGCGGATACTCGCTGAGGCCGATTTCACGGGGCACTACATCTTCGAGCGCGAGGCCGGCGCCGACCGGGTGGGCGATATCGCGCAGGGTATCCGCGCACTGACCGCGGCGATGAAGCAGGTGGCGGGATAGAAGGCCGCGAATCGTCAAAAGAAGAGGTTCACCACGAAGGCACGAAGGACACGAAGGAAGAGAGCCGTGTCTTTCGTAACGTTCTTCATAGCCCTCGATCGGGGAGTTCATACACGCCAGGTTGAGAGCCGGCGGCTCCTAAATGCCCTTCGCGCCCGGCCCATTGAACTTGTGACCGTAACCGGGAAGACTTGCACCCGCTGGGTCTACAGACCGAATGCTGTTTGCCCCAGGACCGGCTTTCTTCGCGTGCTGTGGTATACTGCCTCGTGGGCTTGGTGACAAACAGAAAGGAACACATGATGAAGCACTTGAAGGCATTGTCGAAGCTGTTGATTCCGGCGCCGGCATCGAAGCCTGTAAAGGCAAAACCGGTCAAGCTGAAGGAAGAGTAGGCACTTCAAAGTTTCAGTGTATGCGATTCCCTGGCCGTGAAGCACAGGCCAGGGAATTGTCTTTTTGGACACCGCGCGTCAGAAGTCGATGTGATCGGGGTGGGGGCCGACGCGTTCCTCGCGGTCAAGCCCATCGATCACGGACATGTCTTCAGGGCTTAGCGCGAAGTCAAACACCTGAGCATTGGAAAGAATGCGCTCCTGTTTCACCGACTTGGGAATAGTCACGATACCTTTCTGCAATTCCCAGCGGAGCGTGACCTGTACGGGAGTCTTGCCGAGCCGCCGCGCGATGGTTTGGATCTCGGGAATGTCGTTGACCTTGCCTTTCATGATCGGACTCCACGCTTCGTGCACGATGCCCTGGCGCAGGTCGAATTCAAGCAATTCCGGCTGCTGCAGGCGCGGGTGGAACTCGACCTGATTAACCATGGGTCTGACCAGCGCGCTGTCGAGCAGTTCTTCGAGGTGGTGCACGAGGAAGTTGCTGACGCCGATCGCCTTGGCGCGGCCTTCTTCGTAGATCTTCTCCATGGCCCGCCAGGTGTCGGCAAACTTGCCCTTCACCGGCCAGTGGATCAGGTACAGGTCGACATAGTCCATGCCCAGCAGGTCCAGACTGCGCTGGAAGGCGCGAAGGGTACTGTCGTATCCCTGGTCGCTGTTCCACAGCTTGGTGGTCACGAACACTTTTTCGCGGGGAACGCCAGAGGCGGCGACCGCCCTGCCCACGCTGGCTTCGTTTTGATAGATCATTGCGGTGTCGATGTGGCGGTAGCCCGCCTCCAGGGCCCAGGCGACCGCCTGCTCCGTTTCCGGCCCCTCCGCCGAGCGCCACACGCCCAGCCCAAACTGGGGGATGCGCACGCCGTTGCACATCGAAATGGCTCCATTGATAGCGTTGATCATTGGTGGCAATCCTTCGCGTGTTTGACCAAGCCCAATCAGGCCACCTTGGCGGCCTCTGCTTGTGCTTATGCACGACTGCCGCGAGACAATTCAAGTGTCCGCCGGAACGAAGTTGTCATGAAATTGGGTCGAGTTCGCTCTATAGTGTAGAAGGAGATGAGCGAATATGCTTCTACCTATCAAAACCTCCGACAAGCGGATCATCCAGCAGGTTCTGGCGGGGCAACGCGACCGGTTCGCGGCGTTGGTGGAACGCCACCAGGCGCTGGTGCATGCCATCGCGTTTGCCCACACCGGCAACCTCGCCGACGCAGATGATGTCGTCCAGGATGCCTTCCTCAAGTCCTATGAATCTCTTCCCTCCCTCCGCGATCCGGACCGCTTCGGGCCTTGGATTGCCACCATCGCGCGCCGGGTCGCGTGCAGTCATCTGAGGCAGCGGCAACGAGACGCGCGCATTCCCTCGCGCGAAGAACTCGTCACGCCGAAGGTGGAGGAGCGGGAAATGGAAACGCTGCTGCGACATCAGTTGGACCAGTTGGAGCCGGAGCAGCGGGAGATCCTCCTGCTCCGTTACTACGCGGGCAAAAGCGTCAAGGAAGTTGCCGCCGCATTGGACATCGCGCCGGACGCCGCGGCCAAACGCCTTCAGCGCGCGCGAGAAGCTCTGGGAGAGCGCCTCGTCACCGCGCTCGGCGAGTCTCGCGAGAGCGGCGACCGTGCCCGCCAGCGAGTGGTCCGCGTGATGGGGGCAATAGCAGCCGCGGAAGTAGGTTGGCACGCGACGGCGTCCGCGGCCGCGGCGAGCGGTCTCTGGTCACTGCTCAGTGTGAAGACTGTTGTCGGGCTGGCCGCAGTAGCGGGCCTCATCGCGGTGACATGGACTTTCTTCGTTGAGGACAAAGAAGTGTCCGGCGAGAATCAGCAGCTCACCCTCGCTACCTCGGCGGAAACACGCGATGCACTGCAAGGGGCCGGACAAGCCGGTTCATCCCCGGGAGTCGGCAGTGAACCCGCACCCATCCGAACCGCCGCTTCACCATCCACCGCGTCCGGCGACCGCAGCGCCATAACGGGGCGCATCTACAACCGCGACACCGGGGAGGGCGTCGCGGGTGTCGAGGTCCATGCGAGTCCAGAGCCTTACCGCGAAGACTTGAAGGCAATGGCCGTATCGGATGCGTCGGGCGTGTACCGTCTGGAAGGTCTTGAGCCCTGGGAGTACCACCTTCGATTGAACAACGTCACGGGTTTCGCCACGTTCGGGCTGTGGAATGCCCGGCCTGTGGCAGTGGGCAGTAGCACGACGGTGGAAAGCGTCGACTTCGCCTTGGCACAAGGATGTCCGATTCGCGGTAAGGTTGTCGATGAAGATGGTGCACCATTGTCCCCCGGCAGCGTGCGCGCCTGGACTCCGGACGGCCGATACGAGGAATCAAGTTCGCTCAATGCCGACGGTACGTTCGCGGTCGGAGGCATACCCGAAACCGATCGCGTCTTGGTTCAGCCGGTGAAGGCGGGGTACGCGCTGGCCCCGCAGGGACCCTTCGAGTTGCCGCCGGATGGCATCGACGGGCTGGTGCTTGCCATGGGACCAGAAGCAACCCTGGCCGGAGTGTTGTTGGATAGTAGCGGCGCGCCCATCGAAGGCGCCCGAGTGTCGGCCTCACCCGGTCCGGGACAGTGCAGCGGTATCGGATGCGAACCCAGCGACGCGCAAGGCCGCTTCAAAGTGACTGGCCTCTTCGCAGCAACCTACCATGTGAGCGTCATGCTTCCGGGAGAGAATGTCTTTCGCAGGCTCGAAGATGTCTCCGCCATTGAGATCGCCAAGGGGCAACAAATCGAAGGGCTCGAACTGGTATGCGAATTCACGTTCACGACGCCGGGCCAATTCTCTATCGCGGGACGTGTGATCGATGCGGCGGGTACGCCCATCGGGGGGACGTATGTCATTGCGGAACAACCGGACTGGAGCGAGACGCAAACGGGCAGTGATGGACGATTCCGCGTAGAGGGTCTGCGCGAGGCGGACTACCAGATGTGCATCTGGCACGAGCACTACGCAACACAACAATTGAACGGCATTTCCGCGGGCGCCGAAGAAATGAAGATCGTGTTGGAGGCTAGAGGAAGCATCCAGGGACGGGTCGTTGACGCGGCGACCGGTTCACCCTTGAAAGACTTCGACGTTTACGAGCCTACCCGCCGCGCCCATTACGGCGCGCAATCAGAATACCTGCGTGTCAGCGACATCGAGGGGCGATTCACGTTGGGCGATGTGGAGCCGGGTGAGCGCAGCGTACTCGTGCGAGCAAAAGGTTACGCGCCCACATCATCTCAAGCGGTACTCGTCCACGCGGGCCAATCGATTCAGGATTTGGTAATCCCTGTTGCTCGGGGCCGGGTCATCAAGGGCATTGTCTATGATCCGACGGGGCGCCCCGCACAGGAGGCGCACGTCTTTTTGGATGAACAGCCCATGGTTGGGTTCTTGATTCAAGACGCCGCGCTTGCCGTGACGGGATGGGATGGCCGCTTCCGGCTGGAATCCGTTCCCGCCAGCGCGACCGAGATCACAGCATGGCATCCGCGGTACGCTGCGGCGCGCGCGCCCATCCCGACTGGTTCGGGTGAAGCGGAGGTGGAACTTCAGTTGCGCCCCGGCGCAACGCTTCACGGAGTTGTGCGGGCCGAGGGCGAGCCCATTTCCGGCCTGAACGTCTCGATCGGCGACTACAGTCCTTCGCTGTACGTTTCGCAGACCAACGAGGCGGGCGAGTATACGATCATCGGGCTTAGCTCGGGAGCCGTTGAGGTCGTCACGAATCCGACGTTCGGCGAAAAGGCCTCGTGGTACGGACGCAAACAGATTCACTCGGTAGAAGTCCGCGAAGGGGTGACCACTGAGTTGGATCTCGACTTCGACGCCTGGGAGACCGAGGTCCGCGGCCGCATTACTGTCAACGGAAAAGCCCCCGGCGTGGACCCGCTGTACATCTATCTGAAGTACGAAGACACTCCTGGGTTCTCCGACATGTTCTATACGCATACCGACGAGGAAGGGAACTTCAGATTGGACGGAGCGCAATCCGGCCCGGCCACACTGGAGGTTTGGGGAACAGGACTCGATGTTCGCGAAAAGCCAACGGCTATCGTGAACATCTCCAGCGCAGGAGCCACTGCCCTGAACTTCGACGTGAGTACATCGGAAGGGGCTGCAGCCATCCTGACGCCAGCGAGGTAGTGGGGCGCACCTGTCTACGCAATCACGTCGTGGACGACATTACCGGCGACGTCGGTGAGGCGGAAGTCGCGGCCATTGTGGCGGTAGGTCATGCGGAGGTGATCGATTCCCAGCAGGTGCAGGATGGTCGCATGGAGGTCGTTCACGCTGACGCGATTGACGGCGGCCTTGTGGCCGATCTCGTCGGTTTCACCGTAGTGCGTGCCGCCTTTCGCGCCGCCGCCCGCGAACCACACGGTGAACGCGTGCGGGTTGTGGTCGCGTCCGGATTCCGCGCCGTTGGGCGAGCGCTGCACCAGGGGCAATCGCCCGAACTCGCCGCCCCAGATGACCAGCGTGGAATCGAGCAGGCCGCGCTGCTTGAGGTCCGTCAGCAGGCCCGCGATGGGGATGTCCGTTTCGGCGGCGAATCCGCGGTGGTTCTGCGCGATGTTGAGGTGGCCGTCCCAGCTCTTCTCGTTCTCCTCGCCGCCGCTGTAGATCTGCACGAAGCGCACGCCGCGCTCCACCATCCGCCGCGCCATGAGGCACTGCTTCGCGAAATGCGTGCAGGCCTCGTTGTCCAGCCCATAGAGCTTCTGGATGTGCGGCGGCTCCGCGTACACATCCATGGCGTCGGGTGCGGCCATCTGCATGCGGTAGGCCAGTTCAAAACTCTCGATGCGCGTGGCGAGTTCGCGATCCCCTTCGTTCAAGGTGGCGTGATGTTCGTTGAGGCGCTTCAACAGATCCAGTTGACGCCGCTGCTGGCTGTTGCCCATGCCTTCGGGCCGTTTCAGGTTCTCGATAGGCTCGCCTTGCGCGTTGAGGCTGGTACCCTGGAAGATGCCCGGCAGAAAGCCCGCGCCCCAGTTCTGCGAATACCCTTTGGGCAAACCGCGCCCGAGCGTGTCGTACATGACAACAAAGCCGGGCAGGTTCTGATTCTCCGTGCCGAGCCCGTACGTTACCCACGATCCGACGCTCGGGAAGCCCATGCGATTCATGCCGGTGTTGATCTGAAAAAGTGCCGGCGAGTGGTTGTTTGTTTCGGTATGGCATGAATGGATGAAGGCCATGTCATCGACGTGCTGGGCCATGTTGGGGAACAATTCGGAGACCCATGTGCCCGACTGCCCGTGCCGCGAAAACGCAAACGGCGACTTCATGATCGGGCCGACCTGGTCCGCGAAGAACCCGGTGGTCGCGTCGAAGCCTTCGAGCTTCTGCCCGTCACGCTTCTCGAGTTCGGGCTTGTAGTCCCACGTATCGACCTGGCTTGGGCCGCCATTCATGAAGAGCCAGATGACAGACTTCGCCTTCGCGGGGAAGTGACCGGCGTGTGGTAGCATCGGGTTCAGGTCTTCCGCGGCATTCGCGGTGAGGAGATTCTGCGACTGCAAGAGCCCCGCGAGGGCCAACCCGCCAAAGCCCTGTCCCGTGCGACGCAGAAAGTCCCGCCGCGTGCAGAAACACGGCGCCGGTTCGGCGATGAGGTGCGGGTGCGGCGCGTTACTCATTGTGCCCTCGCTTGGGTGCTATCGCGGGAATCGGAGGGATCGGACGGCTCAGACCGATCGGTCCGATTCATCATTCCCGCGAAGGCGGGATTCCAACTTCTCTCTTCACCGCTAATCCACATATACAAACTCATTCAGGCTTAGAAGAATCTGGCAAAAGTCCGCCAACGCGGCGCCTCCTGCGTCCTGATTACCTTCGGTCAAGTAAGATTGTTCCTGTTCCTTCAGGAAGGCGAGGGCGTCCGTCAGTTCCACATCATCCGGTGCGCGGCCCACGCAAAGGCGATATGCAGCGCGCACTGCTTCATCGGGCGCAACCGCCTGCTGTGGACACACGCGTTGCGCGAGGCTTGACGCGCATTGGCGCACGAGCGCGTTGTTCATCATGAGCAGGGCCTGGGGCGCGATCGTCGTCGCCGGCCGTTCACCCATGCCCTGGGTCGCGTCGGGTGCATCGAACAAGGTCATCATGGGAATCAACTTGCTGCGCTTGACAAAGAAGTAGATGCTGCGGCGCTGGTGCGGCTCGAGCGTGCCAGGGCCGAAGGGCGTGGGGTCCAGCGTGCCGCTAGCGGACAGCATCGCGTCGCGAATGATCTCTGCTTCGAGACGCTTTCGCGGATGATGCCAACAGAGCTTGTTCTGGTTGTCCGCGGCCATCTTCGCTTCATCGATAGCGGCGCTCTGGCGGTACGTCGCGCTCGTCATGATGATGCGATGGATGGGCTTGAGGCGCCAGCCGTTGTTGACCAGCTCGATGGCGAGCCAGTCGAGCAGCTCGGGATGGGTGGGCGGTTCGCCCTGCAACCCGAAGTCACTCGGCGTCGCCACGATGCCGCGCCCCATGTGGTGCTGCCAAAGCCTGTTCACGATCACACGCGCGAGCAGGAAGCCTGCGCCATTGTCGCAATCGGTGAGCCACTCCGCCAACGAGGTTCGCAGGTAGGGTGTCCGCGAACCCTCGGGCGGGTTCACCTTCCAGTGGCCCTCGCCGTCGGCGGCAAACTGAAGCGCCGTCAGGAAACCCTGTGTGGCGATATCGCCCTTCTGGTTCGGGTCGCCGCGCTTGAGGAAGTGGGTGTTTTCGAGATAATCGCCGCCTTGCGTGTGCGTCCGGATCGCGGGCAGGCCTTCGCTGCACACCATGACCTGGGCCTGCCCCGGCTTCGGACGAAGCGCCTCGTGCTCGCGCAGCTTCTTCGCACGATCGCGCCAGTCGCCATCCGTGGTCCGATACCAGGCGAACAGGACATCGCGGTCCGCATCGGTGAGCGTGGCGGGATCCCCCTTGATTCGCGTCAGGGCCTCTTGCGCGGCCCGATGCTGGCGCTCGCTGTCGAACCCGACGGCCCACGGGAGATTGCTCACGGAGAGCCGCGGACGCGCAATGCCGTGCCCGGTGTTCACGTCAAAGGTCAGTGTGACCGTGAGTATCGTTCCTCCCGCGAAGCCTGCCGGAGTCTCGATCCGAAAGATCGCGGCGTGGTCCTTGCCGAACTCGGGGTCCACGGCCCAACCGGATTTCGGATCATCATCCAACGCGGCCGCGATGGGTAGGCCCGTCTGCTCGAACGTGGCGATGGGCCTTATCAGCTTGGCTTCAACGGCTTCGCCTTCGCCGTTCGCGGGCGCGGCAAGCACCTTGATGGACGATAGTGCGAAGTTGCCGTTTGTGGCGCGGCCGGGTCCGCCCGCCACTTGGCCCTCGTCGTGCACTGCCTCGATGCGAATCGCCGTGATGCCCGCCAAGTCCGTGCGCGCAGTGAAAGTATAGGTATCGCTCGCCGGGTTGACGCCTTGTGCACGCAGCGAGCCATCGTCCAGCTTCGTGAAGTACGCCCCGCCCGCGGATGTGGCGTTCTCGACGTGCAGGACGTGCCATGGCGCCTCGAAATCCCTCTTGTCTTCGCTCGCGAGCCACGCGTTGAAGTGTTCTGCCAGCGTGCCCTTCTCGAACGACTCCAGCTCCGTCACCAGCGGCGCGTGCTCTTGCTCGAAGCGTGCGAGCGCTTGTTGGTGAGTCACGTCGTCCACGGGGATGTCCATGTTCGATCGCACCGTCTTCGTGAACGTTGAGATGAACCGATAGTAATCGCTCATCGGGATTGGGTCGTACTTATGATCGTGGCAACGCGCGCAACCGACTGTCAGGCCCAGCATCGCTGTGCCAACCGTGCGGGCCATGTCGTCGAGTTCGTCGTAACGCTCCTTTTCGACCTGGCTCTTCGTGATTTGCGTCGCATGCGTGCCCGCGCCGAGGAAGCCCGTGGCCATCATGGCAAGGGGATCGCCGGGGGCGTACTCATCGCCCGCGATTTGCCACTTCACGAAGGTATCGTACGGCAGATCCTGGTTGAACGCCTTGATGACGAAGTCGCGGTAGTGGTAGGCGAACTCGCGGTTGTAGTCCTGCTCGTAGCCGTGACTCTCCGCAAACCGCGCGAGGTCGAGCCAATGCCGCGCCCAGCGTTCGCCGTAATGCGGACTCTCCAGGAGCGCGTCCACGAGCTTGTCGTAAGCATTCGGATCAGGGTCGTTGACAAACGCGTCGACCTCCTCGGGGGCGGGTGGCAACCCGATAAGATCGAAATACGCGCGCCGGATCAACGTGCGCCGGTCCGCTTCGGGGTTGGGAGCAATCCCCGCAGTTTCCAGTTTCGCGAGGATGAAACGGTCCACATCATTGCGGGGCCACTGCGCATCCGCCACGCCGGGCAGTGTCTGCGGGATGGGCTTTACAAAGGCCCAATGCCGCTCATACTTCGCACCTTCATCGATCCAGCGGCCGAGGATCACGATCTGCGCCGCCGTGAGTGACTTGTGCGATTCCGGGGGTGGCATGAGGTCGCCGGTATCGCTCGTCGTGATGCGCTGAAACAGGGCGCTGTCCGCGCGCTTGCCCGGCACAATGGCGGCGTGACCCGAGGATAGCGTCGCGAACGCGCCTTCCTCCGTGTCCAAACGCAGCCCGGCCTTGCGCTTGCCGGAGTCGGGGCCGTGGCAGGTGAAACACGCGTTGGAGAGAATCGGGCGAATGTCTCGATTGAAACTGAGTGGTCCGTCGGCCACGGTATGCGCCGCAGACGCCGCGTCCCGCTTCGCGCGTTCTTCCAGGGCATGCAGCAACGTTGCCCGGGACGCTTCGTCGCCGGTGAGCCGCTCCAGCAGGTCCGCAACGGACTCCGGAGTGACCGTCTGCGCCACGGCGGGCAGAGCACTCCCTAGACACGCCGCTCCCGCGGACAGGCACAGCACAAGTGCCCGAGTATGAAGCCAGACCGATGCCTTCATGCGGTCATCATCCCAAGGCGTGGCGCGAAAAGTCAACACGCGCAAGGCTGCCGATGGCATGCTCGTCCTCCTTGCAGGAGGACAGAAGTCAAGAACATCCCCCTTGATCCCCCTTCAAAGGGGGAATTACGTAATACTAGGTATATGTGTTACAAGCAGCTCTTGGTGCAACACGGGGACTTCCGGCAGCGAACACACAAGGCCCGAAGGACCTTCAGAATTCCCCCTTTGAAGGGGGCAGGCCCGAAGGGCCGAGGGGGATGTTGGGGCCAAGGCCCTTGGGCAGTCCAACTTCGCCGCGGTCTCTTCACCGCCGATCCGTGACCTTGCGCATTGCCGCCGGGCACGGTACTATCCTAGCAGTTTTCTCCGCCCGGCACAGTGGAGAATGGGGTGGAGCCGCTGTGCATGAAGCGTGGATTGGGCGGTGCAGCAGAGGGGATTACGTCATGCCAATCATGATCAACGGATTCGGCACGTGGTACATCGGCAGGAGAAACGTCCACTCGGCACTGGATCGCTGCGATCAATGCGGCACGTTGAACACGCTCAAGTCGTACGACACGCGCCGGTTCCTCATGGCCCTGTACATTCCCCTCATTCCCGCCGGTCGGTTTCGCGTGCTCAATCATTGCGGACGCTGCGACAAGTTTCGGGTCACGAAACTGACGGCGTGGAACAAGCTGAAGGCGGAGATGCGCGAGCAGGTACTGGCGGCCGCTCAGCAACAACTCGGCTCTGACGATGCGGTAAAGCAGATCCTGCATCCCATCATGGGTTTTCAAGACAGGGATACCCTCGCCGCCGTTGCCGCAACGCTTCGCAGCCGCTATGAGGGCGACGCCTATTTCCTGATGCATCTGGGGAACGCGTACTCCTACTTCAACTACCAGCTTGAAGCCGAGGAAGCCTACAACGCATCGATGGAGGTGGAGGACTCACAGGAGTGCCGCGAGCATCTGGCGTGGGTGAAACTGCTCCAGGAGCGTCCGGATGAGGCGTGGCCTCTGCTGGAGCATCTCCTGATCACACGGAACCGGGAACGCTATGGCATGCTGTTCCACCTCGCTGTTTCGTATCAGGCGCTGGGACGGCATCAGGATGCGCTGAACATTATCGACGAAGTCTTTGCGGCCTTTCCCGAAACCAAGACCGAAAAGGACTGGCTGAAGCTCCAGCGCGCGTCGCAAAAGAATCTCGCTTCCGGCAAGCCTATCAGAATGGGTTCGCTCTCGCAGGCGTACCGGCCGGCGAAGCAGCGGACCGCGCGCTGGGCCTACGTGCTGGGTCCAATCGCGATAGCCGTCTTGCTGGGCGCATACTTGTACGCGTGTTTCTACACGGCCGAGAACCGCACGATCTACGCGGTGAGCGGACTCGCGGCCCCCTACGAGTTTCAGTTCGACGGCACCCCGATGAAGCTGGCTGCGAATGGCACCCGCCCGATACAGACCGCCGAGGGAACGCACCGGTTCTCGGTGGAGGCGCTCGGGGTGCCGGAAGAGTCGTTTGAACTGCACACGAACTTCTTCCTGAGGCCTTTCCAACCCAATGAAGTCTTCGTGCTCAATCCCGACAAGGTCGCGGTGTTGATGGAAGAGAACATGGAATACATGGAGAACGTGGACGATTCAGCCAAGTATTCCTACACGCTTTCTACGAACAACGCATATTATCGATTTCACCGCATCCACTTTCCGTTCCAGGAGTTTCCGGAACAAGTGCAGATCGCAAATGCCCGGGAGATGCGGCGCCGCGTGAGCGCGGCGACTATCGCGTCGTCTGCCGATGCGATCAACCTGCTGGCGGGCCAGGTGGACGATGAGGCGCTCCAGACCCACCTGCGCCGCCGGTTTCACTACACGCCGGAAGACCCGATGTGTTCTCAATTCCTCGTTTCCATCATGGGGTTCGATGCATTCGCCACCGAAATCCAGCCTGAACTTGCCCGGCGGCCGGTGCTGATCGAGGTCCACCGCGTCTATCAATCGAGCGCGGACACACTGGATCCGGATCGGGATCTCGAAAAGGAATACGCGGAGCTTCTCGCCAAAGAACCTGAGAACGGTGACCTCATTTATCTCCTCGCTAGAGCGACGCGCGACCTGGATCAAGCGGATTCGCTATTCCGCAAAGCTGCCGCGCCGCCGTATAATTGCCCGTATGCGGTTGCGGCAATGGCGTTTGACTCGCTCTCGCGGGGAGAGTCCGCGGAAGCCAAATCCCAGTTCGACTCCATCTCCGCGGAGTCACT
The DNA here is from genome assembly GCA_020849535.1 of Candidatus Hydrogenedentota bacterium. Lineage (GTDB taxonomy): Bacteria > Hydrogenedentota > Hydrogenedentia > Hydrogenedentales > SLHB01 > JAHDWY01. The sequence continues at coordinate 4,631 of JADLGB010000144.1, read as the reverse complement.
GGGTTCTTTCTCGTATGAGCGGCTCCAATCGCAAATTCGTATCGCACTGCGAGACTACGATGCGCTGTTGGCAGATGTCGCACACGATGTGGAGGGCGCTCCCGTGAGCGATTCAGACGCCATGCTCGATGTTCACTACCGCACGTTGCGGAAGGACCCGGACGCGGAAATCGACGCCAGCGTAAATGCGTTCTGTGCCAAGATAGAGTTGGCAGGTGCGGACAAGAATGCAATACGCGAAACTCGCAGAGCGTTCGACACGATTCGTGCATTCGCATCCGGCGACCGGGACCGTTACTTCGCGTTGTTGGAGACTGATACAAATCCCGAAGCCCGCTTCCAAGCTGCACTTCACCACGGCGACTTAGAATTGGCGTCAAACATGGTGGAAACTGGGGATTTCGCTGATGAAGGATGCCACTTGGTACTCTACATACTCGCGGCCAAGGCAGGGCGGGCCGACCTCGCGGAAACGCACCTGAAAAAGGGCGCGGAACTCCTCGGGTCAGGCGCCTATGAGGATCGCACCTATGCGGCCATGCTCCTGGGCAACGAGCCGTTTGACCTGAATCGCGCACAACGCTTGAGCGTATTGCCGGAAACGAAGCGCGTCCTTTTGGCGGCATTGGCCATCCGTTTTCCCGATGCGGCCGCAGAACTGAATTCGCTGGCGCGAACCCTCAACTACCACGTGTCATTCCCGTACTACGAGCTACGCGACGCGCTCGCCGAGTAGGGCGGGATTTGTTCCCGCCTTCTGAGGGCTTGCGAATGCAATCTGGGTGACTTAAGAGGACGGGAACAAATCCCGTCCTACTTGACGCCTCTCCTGGAGCTTCTGATGCGAAGGCCTGCGTGATAGGCGGCGGGAATTCCCATTGAACCTCCCGTGGGCATGGGCTACAATTCCGGTGCTTGTCTCACGTCGAAGGGGAATTCTCCGCAGGAGCCAGTCTAACCATGGATTTGAACCATTTCCGCGACCTGCTGTCGCGCTTCGAAAAGGCCCGCGTTCTGGTCGTGGGCGATATCTATCTCGATGAAAACGTCTACGGCGTCGTGACGGGGGTGAGCTTGGAAGCGCCGATCCCCATCTACGAGGTCCACCGGCGCAAGTACAACCCCGGCGCGGCGGGCAACGCGGCCTGCAACGTGGCCGCCCTCGGCGCGAAGACCTACATGGTTGGCTACGTCGGCAACGACGTCAACGCGGACATCGTCCGGCGCGAGTTTGCGGTCCGCAACGTGGACACCTCAGGTCTTGTCGTGCACCCCACGCGCGCCACGAACACCTACGGCAAGCTGCGCGCGGGCGGATTCAACATCCCGACGCAGGAAATCCTCCGCACGGACACGCCGACCCCTGTGTTTGTCGAGGGCGAGGTGGAAGACCAGATCATCGCAAATATCCGCGGCCGCGCGCCCGAAGTCGATGCCATTGTGGTGACGGATCAAGTCTGTTCCGTGGCGACGGAGCGTGTGCTGAGCGAGGTCGTCGCTTTGGCGAAGCAACACAAGTTGATCACCGTGGGCGATTCGCGCGCACGCGCAGGCGCCTTCAAGGATTTCGATATTATTGTTCCTAACGATCGTGAAGCGGGTATCGGCGCGGGTATCGACGTCGTCGACGAGGCGACCCTGCACGCCGCGGGCAAGAAGCTCTTGACGATCTGCAAGAACGCCGTCATCACGCGCGGTGCGCAGGGTATCTCTGTCTTCGCGGCCGATGGCAGCGTCACGGACGTGCCCATCACCGTCGCCCCGGAAGCCGTCGTGGACGTGACCGGCGCGGGCGACACCGTTACCGCAGCCGTGACCGTGACCATGGTGGCAGGCGGCACGCTCAAGGATGCCGCCATTGTCGGCAACACCGCCGCGGGTGTCGCGGTTGCCCAGGAAGGCGTGGTCACCGTGCCCAAGGCCCAACTCGAACGCGCGCTCCTGAGCAAGAGCGGCCCGGCAAAGCTCAAGACCATCGAGGAACTGCAGGCTTTGGTTGAGACTTTGCGCGAATCGGGCAAGCGGGTCGTCTGGACGAACGGCTGCTTCGATATCGTCCACGTGGGGCATATCACCTATCTGCAGAAAGCGGCCTCGTTGGGGGACGTCCTGGTCGTGGGCCTCAACAGCGACGCGTCGGTCCGGGAGGTCAAAGGCCCTGGGCGGCCGATTGTGCCGGAGCACGAGCGGGCGGTGGTTCTTTCGGCCCTCGAGTGCGTCGGGTACGTGGTGCTGTTCTCCGAACCATCGCCCATGCCTTACCTCGAGGCCCTGCGGCCCGATGTCTACGCCAAGGGCGGCGACTACACCTTGGACACCATCGTCCAGGAGGAGCGCAGGTTGGTGGAGAGCTACGGGGGCAAGATTGCGATTATCGCCGGGGTGGAAGGCCGTTCGACCACCAATATCATTGCCCGAATCACCCAAGAAGGGTGACGATTTTCGGGGTCAACGGGGGGTGTGAAATCCTCCAGAAATGTGATAGACTGGCAAGCGTGAACTCAGCAAAGGAGAGATGCACCATGCGTTGCAGAACCTTCATTTCCACTATCGCTCTCGCCGCGCTGCTCGCGTTGGGAGGCTTTTTCACCGCGCTTGCACAGGAGGAACCACAGGATGCGGCGAAGGCCGGCCCCGTGGATATCACGGTACCGCCTGCGCCGGCCTTGGCAGAGAAGGAAGACGCGCCCGTCGCCATCACGGCGGAAGATACAGTGGTGGATACGGAGAAGTCCGCAACACCAGGAGTTTCCGGGCGAAAGGCTGAACGCCGCATCGAGCAGCGTGTGGACGGTTTGAACCCCGTCAAGCTTGTGAAGCCCGAGCGCAAGACGCCCAAGAACGTGATGCGCATCGACAATCAGAAGAAGCGCAAGGTTCAGCCTGTCGCCGTGATCAAGGCGCCTTTGGCGCCGTGGGGTTACTCGAACCGCTACATCGCGGGCGACATTGCTAGACCGGAGAATCCGTACCAGGTTCCGGGCGCGCAGGGAGCGGGGCAGGGCCAGTATGGCAATCTCGGTGGGGGCCTGTTGGGTGGCCGTGGCGGCCAGCGTGACCGATACGACGAAGACGAGGACTATTGAGATTGCTCGCCGGGGCGCGTCAAGAGGCTTCAAGCGTCTCCACAGTGACATTCTCGTTGGTATAAATGCAGATTTCCGCCGCCACGGCGAGGGCCTCGCGCACGATGCCTTCCGCGTCGAGGGACGAGTGCTTCATCAAGGACCGGGCGGCGGCGAGGGCATAGGGGCCGCCTGAGCCGATGGCGATGATCCCATCGTCGGGCTGGATGACTTCACCACTCCCTGAAATGATGAGGGATGCTTCCGCGTCGCACACCGCCAAGAGTGCTTCCAGATTGCGCAGGTACTTGTCAGTGCGCCATTCCTTGCCCAATTCGACGGCCGCGCGCACGAGGCTCTTGTTAAATTCGTTGAGCTTGCCTTCGAATCGTTCAAACAGGGTGAATGCGTCGGACACGGACCCGGCGAAACCGGCGATAACGCGGCCGTCAGCCAAGCGCCGCACCTTGGTGGCGCTCTTCTTCATGATCGTGTTGCCCAAGGTAACCTGTCCGTCTCCCCCGACCGCGACTTTCCCGTCCTTTCGGACACTCACTACCGTCGTCGCATGAAAGGTATCCATGGTACTTCCTTCTCCATCGCAGGGCGTCGCCCCGGCGGGTAAGTCGTTGGGATCGCCACCGTTGGTTCTACCACACCACGTCTTCGTGAACAAGTGGAGCCATCCGGCCCGCGCCGAGGTGCCGGATGCGCTGTGGGGGGTGTTGCTGCTCGCGGGAAGCATTGGGCTTCTCTGGTCGCGGCGTTACCGGTTGCGCAAGGCTTGGAAAGACAGTGTGGCCGCCTTGGAGCGTGGCGACTTTCCAGCCGCGGAACGGTCACTGCGCAAGTGCGTACGGCAGGCGCCTTCCTGGGTGCCGCCGCGGCGGCTTCTGGGCCGCACACTGGTGGCGCTGCGCCGTTTCGACGAGGCGGAGAAGGAACTCCGTGTCGCCATGCAATTTGAGCCACGCAACGCGGAGGCCTACCTGGAACTCGCTGTTTTCCTGTCCAACTGTCCGCCCATCCGCCTTGACGAGGCTTTCGAGAACCTGCGCACCGCCTTGCATCTTGCCCCGGCCCTGCGAGACGAGGTTCGACAGATGCCGCTTCTGGGATCGCTTCGGGAGTATCCCGGGTATGAAGAAGTGCTATCTGCGGCAGGCTCATGCTCCGAACGGATCGGGTGAACGGAGTGGCAAATGGAAACCTCTCCCAGCGCGGCAGAGCCGCAACCAAACGAGGAAGGTGATCCACCGATTTCACCGATTGCACCGATTCAAGAAAGAGACCAGCAAGGAGGCACCAACACAGGGGTACGGGCGTCTCGCCCGTAATTTGAGTGCACTCAAACACAGAAGCGTTGCTTCCGCAGAGGAACGCGCAGAAGCAAGCGGACGGCATTCTGGTACTGCCTCGCTTGCCAAGCGCGGCAGCACAGCGCTTCGTTCAAGTGATCGGCGTGACGGCCTGTATCGTCCGCCACGCGCATCTTCGCATCGGAGCCCTGGTAGGGGCGCAGGCGCATAGCCCCGGGTGGAGCCGCAGGCGGAACCCGGGGTATGC
>JADLGB010000143.1 GCA_020849535.1 Candidatus Hydrogenedentota bacterium | reverse complement strand
TCCCTTCGGGGCAGTATGTTTCCGCCGAGGATCTCGCCGCGTCCGGCGATGTGCAACCGGAGCCTGAACCCGAGCCTGAACCCGAGCCTGAACCCGAGCCAGAGCCCGAGCCTGCACCCGAACCCGAGCCTGCGGCGCCCCCGCAAATGCCTGAAGATCGGGAGGAAGAGCCTTCCGAAACCCTTCGTATCGCAGCCGCGGACCGCGGTCCCGCGGTGGAGCGCGCGGAGCCTGCTCCCATCGAGCCGGAACCGTCCTTCACCGCTTTCTCGCAAGGGGCGCGCATCTACGCGCCGCCGCCGGAGTCTGTGCCCCGCGCCGCAAGCGCGGATAGACGCGCGCAGGCGCAAACGCCCGCGGAACCGGCGGAACCGCAAGCGCCTGCCGCCATTCCCACCGTCGCCGAGGCGGAAGAGGCGATGTATCTGCGCGACCACGGAAAGAAGCGCCGCCGCTCGGGACATCGCAAACACGCCCGGCGCCGCATCGTCCGCATGCTGGCCGCGGCCGTCGTGGTGTGCGCGCTGGGGGTGGGCCTCTACAGGGCCTACGCGTGGTACGAACAGCGCGTTGCGAACCCCGCCTCTCTTTACAATGAAGCGGTAGGGTTCCTCGCGAAGGGCGACTTCCTGCAGGCGGCCGACAAGTTCGAGGCGTTTGCGGCGCGCAATCCGGATAGCCCGATGCGAGCGGACGCCCAGTTCGCGGCCGCGTTCGCCTTGCAGCAGTGGCAGTCTCCGTCCCGGGACGAGGTGAACTCGGTCTACGGACGTTCACTGGCCCTGTTCAAGCAGTTTGTGGACGAGAACCCCACGCACCCGAAAGCGCCTCGGGCGACGGTGCTCATGGGCCGGCTGCACTACGAACTTGGACAGTACCGTGAGGCCATCGAGCTGTTGAAGGATCCGGAGCTTCGCTTGCGGGATCCGATGGCCGCGGTCCCGGCGCTCCGGATACTGGCGCGTTCGTGCGCCAAGCTTGGCCAGGATGAGTCCGCGCGCTCGTACTATATGCAATCCGTCGGACACCAGGACAATCACGCGCCCGACGTGGACTACGTGGAATTGGGTTCACTGTACCGCAACCTGACGGACCAGGCGTCCGCACCCGACACGCGCAGGAAGTATGCGGAGTTGGCGCTCGCCCAGTGGACCTATGCGACGCAAACGCCGGGCATTGACCCGGAGAGCAAGAGAGAGCTTCGCTCGAAGATCGAAACGCTCCGCCAGCGCGAGTCGCTCGGCGAAGGCGCGCCCGTGGTAGACGCCACAACGCCTCTGGAACCAACCGATGGCAGCCTCGCGCCGGAGGCCGTGGAGCCGGCCGCGGAAGAGGACGTCCCGTGGGAAGCGACCATCCCCGCGATTGACGCCGCAGCGGACACGGCGCCCGCGCCCGTCGAGGAAGCTCCTTCGATGGAAGAGATAACGGCTGAACCGGCCGCGGTCGATGTGGAAGCGGAATCCGCCACGCACACGGTGAGCGCGGGCGATACGTTGTCCGCAATAGCCGGCCTGCACGGAGTGACGGTGGAGCAATTGATGGAGTGGAACGGCCTGTCCAACTCGACGATCTTCATCGGACAGGAATTGGTGCTTCAGGATCCCGGCGTACCGGCAACCGAGGCGATCGCCAACGAGGGAGTATAGAGACCGTGAATCCACATGCTGAGACTCGCCGGCCCGCGCGCGGCGCGCGGACGTGGGCGCTGGCCGTCATGCTGACGCTCCTGACGGCGGCGTGGGCGCAGGAGCTTCCCCAGGCGGGCGATCCGCTGGGCGTGGGCGAACTCGTTTTCGTCGACGTGTACCGCCGCCCGGAAGTGTCCACCACCACGCAGATCGACTCGAGCGGCAACATCACGATTCCCTTCGTGGGCAACGTGACGATCGCGGGCCTCACCGAGTCAGAGGCTTCCGCGCGGGTCATGTCGGCCCTGGCGCCCGTGCTCAAGAACCCCCGCGTCACCGTGTCGCGCACGGCGCCCGGCATCGGCACGGGATTCCGCACCGCGAGCATGAAGACGGAGATCCTGCCGTTGCAGAACTCCGACGCGCAATCGATCAGCGTCGCCTTGCAGGGCATGACCTCTCCGGGCGGCACGATCGCCTTCGACCCCGATACCAATAGCCTCATCATCACCGACACGCCGGATGCCATCCAGAACATCTTGAACGTGACCAACCGCCTCGACCGGATGCAGAGCCAGCTCACCCAGGTGCGCATCGAAGCCAAGATCGCCGAAGTAAAGGTTGGCGCGATGAAGGAACTCGGCGTGCGCTGGTTCACGCAGGGCACGGACGTCAACGGCGGCTACTATCCGCTGCCCACGCAGGACATCGGCATTAACGCGCTCAAAGGGCAATCGACGTCGCCCATCAACAATGAGCAGTTCGGCGGCACGGGAGGCAATGGAAGCTCCGTGGGCGCGGGACGGAACTTCGTGGGAGGCAACAATTTCGACCGGCTGCTCGACGTGCCCGTGCAAATCCCCAAAGTGGGCCAACTCTTCCTCGGCCTGATGAACGAGCACGTCGATCTCGGCTTGCTGCTCGATGCCCTGGTCGCGGACGATCAGGCCGAACTGCTGGCCAATCCGAATATCCTCACCGTGAATCACAAGCGGGCGGACATCTCGATGGTTGACGAATTCCCCTTCACGGAGTTCGGAACCGAAACCTCGGGCCGCTCGAACTTCTCCGTGCGCTTCATCGACCTCGGCATCAAGATGGGCGTAACCCCCCACGTGTTTCGCGACGACACGGACGTCTACGTGAAGCTCGAATTCGAGCCGGAAGTGTCGTATCCCGCCGGGGCGAGCGATGGCGTGCCCATCCGCTCCGTGCGCAAGTACACCGGCGAATCCAACGTGCGCGACGGGCAGACCCTGGTCGTGGGCGGCATCTACCGCAACGACCTGCGTGATATCGAGCAGCGGGTTCCCGGGCTGGGCAAGCTGCCGGTCTTGGGCAACCTCTTCAAGCGGACCGAAAAGGCGAACACGCAAACGGAACTGATGATCTTCCTGACGCCCACGGTCCACGATTCACCGGAAACCGTTACCTGGGATCGCATGCTGGACGTCACCGCGAATTCGCAAATCGTGGCCCCCAACATCCCCATTCAGCAGTCCAAAATGGAAGTGCGGAGGCAATAAGACCGGATGGCGACGGACCTAGCAGGCCTCGAACAGGCAGCCGGAAAGGCTCCGCGGGAGAACCAGTTCCGCTACATCCTGAATGTGGGACTGCGTCACTGGCGTTTGGTGACCTTCTTCACGCTGTGCGCTTCCATCGGCTACGGGCTGTTCGGGATGATCTCTTTCCAGGCCCCCCCGCAATTCACCGGCACGGCCATCCTGCGCGTGGAGCAGTCCCCCTGGGAGAAGAACCTCCTGCGCGACGTCGGGGGCAAACCGCTTTTCCTCAACACGCCGCAGGCCCTCGTCGACCGCGTTAGCCGCCACGGGGTCGCGGAGGATTTGACCCGCACGCTGATCCAGCAAGGCATCGCCGACGGCCAAGCCTACGGCGCCGTGTCCACTGAGGAGGAATTCCTCGCCAAAGTCGCGGAGATTGAAAGCCGCACAAAGATCGAGCCCCTCCAGGAGTCGGGCCTCATCACCATCACCTCGCTGGCATCCACGCCGGACGAGGCCAAGCGTATCGCCGAGTTCGCCGCGCGCGTCTTCATCGATCGCAATCGCGAGTTTCTTCTCGAAGAAGAGGAGGAAACCCACGCCTTTGTCGTGCAGAAGCTCGACGACGTGCGCCGCCAACTCGACGAGGCGGACAGTAGCCTCTGGGAATTCCGCAAGACGATGGGGTTCCGCACGAAGGATGAGGTATCCAATGAGATCCAGTCCCTCACGCGCGAGGTGATCAATGCCGAGACCACGCAGGAAGAGATCCGCGCGAAGATGTCGGGCATCGAGGATGAGCTGAAGAGGAAGAACGAGCAGTTGCCGCTGTCCATCGGGCAAATCTCGGATGATATCGTTTCCGGTCTGGTGGCGGAATTGAACGATCTGCATCGCCAACGCATTCAACTCTCCGTGATCTGGCAGCCCAATGTGGGGCCGCTCGAAGAGCTTCAGGCGCAGATCCAGGAGAAGGAACAGGCCATCCTGCAGGCGATGCAGGAAGTCGACGAGGGCGTGACGGGCGGGATGAATGTCCTCGAAGACCGGAAAGCCCTGCGCAACCAGTATATCAGCCTGCAGCTTCAGTTGACCTCGCTCGATATCCAAAGCGCGACAAACCGCCGCCTCGTGACGGAACTCGAACAGCTCATCCCCATCCTCTCCGAAATGGACAAGGACTATCAGAACCTCGTTCGCGAGGCCGACCAACTCCGCCGGCAGTTCGACACGCTGCTCGATAAGCGCCTCGAACTCGCGACGGGCATCAACCGCGAGCAAGGCTATGTGGAGCGGCACAACATCGCCACGGCCAGTCCCGTTCCCGTCGAGCAGCAGGTGAAGCCGTGGATGAACTTCGTTATCGGCGCGTTTGTGGGTCTGATCATCGGCTTCGGCCTCGCCGTGATGTACGAGATGAACGACACCTCGATCCGCAGTATCGAGGACATCACCGAGTACATCGGCCTCGACGTCATCGGCACGATTCCCGAGATGAAGTTCGGCAAGCCCAAGGGGCGCCGGCGCGGCACCTACGTGACCGTGTCCGAGGAAGGCCAGGTGGACGCCTGCATCGTTACCCAGCATGACCCGAAGTCGCCCGTGTCCGAGGCCTACAGGACCTTGCGCACGACGTTCCAGCTCGCCACGCTGCATTACAAGCCGAAGACGGTCATGGTGACCAGCGCGGTACCCGCGGAAGGCAAGACGACGACCGCTGTGAACATGGCCGTGACCTTCGCGGACAGCGGACTGCGCGTGTTGATCATGGATACCGACCTGCGGCGTCCCCATGTGCACCATGTGCTCAAGATGGAGCGCGGCCCGGGTCTGGCGGACGTTCTGCGCGAAGGATACGATGTGCATACCGTTATCCGGCCGACGCGCGTCGAGAATCTGTGGACGATCTCCAGCGGGCGCGTGCCCCCGAATCCATCCGAGCTTATCGGTTCGGAGCGAATGCGCAGACTGCTCGAACAGCTCACGAGCGAATTCGACATCATCATCTGCGATGCGCCGTCAATGTTGGTGGTGACCGACCCCGTGTTGCTCGCGACCCAGGTCGACTCGGTGGTCATGGTCGTGTCCGCCGAGCATGCGCGGCGCGAAACGGTGTTGCGCGGCAAGAAGCTGTTGGAAACCGCACACGCAAAGCTGGCGGGCGTCGTGTTGAACAGCCTCAAGGCCACGCGCCGCCACTACTATTATTACTACTACTATTACGACGACGCGGCGACGGAGAAGCCCAAGCGCTGGTATTACTTCGGATAGTCTGCGGCGGAGGCCGCACCCAAACGAAGAAGTTAATCCACCGATTTCACCGATGACACCGATTCAAGAAGGAGGCGCCAAGAATCAAAGAGGCGCACGAGATGGCGAACCGAAGCCCAAGGCAGAGCAAGCGGCGAAGACACAGGCGAGGGCGCCTGTGCCACACGTCTATTCGCGAATAGAAGATTTCGTTTAAGTTTGATTTCCTTGGGTGAAACCAAGGACGACGGAACAGAATCAAGAAAACCAGGGCATGGCAAGCGCGTGTGGCACAGGCGCCCTCGCCTGTGTCTTGTTCGGTACTTCACACGGACCAGTCCCGAATTCAGCAGTTAAATGAGACAAGACTGCGACAAACATTCAAATTTCTGAACGTGAGTGGCGCCGAGGGCGCCGCTCTGCGTGAATCCGGAATCGACTAATAGCGCAGGCGTCTCGCCTGCATCTACACATCCCAGACTTCTCAGGAGTTAAGCCGTGGCGCTGTTCAGGCGGTCGGAATACGGAATCGGACGCGGCGAAATCGCCGAAAGCCGCGTCGAGTTTCCGTTCTTCGTGGCCTTCATGTTCGCGTCGGCGCTCGGCCTCCTCATCTTCCATTGGTACTTCCAGAACATCTCTTTCACGCTTGCGATCGGGATCAGCCTGCTCATCTTCGGCTTGACCGTGCTGCGCGTCGAGCTGGGCGTCTTCTTCCTCGTCATCGCCATGCTGCTCTCGCCCGAGATTGACGCCGGCAAGGTGGGACTCGGCAATCGCGCCCTCAACGTCCGTTACAACGACGGCCTCATTATCGTGGTGTTCGTCGGCGTGCTCGTGAAGATCGCCTTCGAGGGACGCCAGCACTTCTGGCTGCCCAATCCCGTCAATCCGGGCATCGCGCTGTACTACGGCGTCTGTCTGCTGTCGACCATGTTCGCCTACCGCGCTTCGATACCTCTTTTCGACAAACAAGAAGCGCTCTTCACCCTGTTGAAGATGGCCGAGTTCTACATGATTTTCGTGCTGGTGGGCAACGCGATCCGTTCCATTCGCCAAGTGAGGCAGCAGCTCGTCGTCTTCTTCATCACCGCGGCGATCGTCGCGCTGTACGGGCTCTACACGCGTTTCATCAGCGGGATGGACCGCGTGAGTGCGCCTTTCGAACAGGGCGGCACCGAACCCAACACCCTCGGCGGATACCTGGTCATGGTCATGTGCCTGGCCGCGGCGCTGTACACGCAGGCCCCCAATCGCCAGGCCAAGATCCTCTGCGGCCTCATGGCGTTCGTGCCCTTCTTCACGTTCCTGTTCACGCTGTCGCGCGCTTCGTATATCGCGTTCATCGCAGGTCTTGTCGCACTCGGCATCATCGCGCGGAAGCCCACGATCATCGTGGCCGTTGCCGCGGTCCTCATCGCATCGCCCTTCATCATGCCCGATGACGTCAAGGACCGCGTGAACTACACGTTCCAACGCGGCGACGGCAAGGACGTGTCCATCGCAGGCTACGAGACGGGACTCCAAGTCGATAAGTCCACGCACGAACGCATCTACGTGTGGCAGAAGGTCCGCTACAACCTGTACGTATGGCCGTGGTTTGGCGGCGGCGTCTCGTGGGACCGCGTGCTCGATAGCATGTATGCGCGCGTCCTCATTGAAACCGGGATCGTCGGGTTCGTGGCATTCGTCTTCCTCCAATTGCGCCTGCTCAAGACCATGAGAGAAGCCTACCTCTGGAATTCCAATTGGCTTGCCCGCGGCATCGCCATGGGTATGTTCGCCACGACGATCGCCCTGATCACCCACTCGATGGGGACCATCTCCTTCCTGATCGTGCGCATGATGGAGCCCTACTGGTTTCTCGTGGCCCTCGCCGTGCTGGCGCGTCATCTCGCCATCGAGGAGTATGTGAGGGCCAAGCGCGCGGAGCAGGCCACCGCATTACCCAAGGCCGCGTGAGGCCGCGGCATCCCCGAGATGGCATGGGCATCCTTGCCCATGGTCGTCACGCTGTGCGCGCGCATGGGAATCATGGGACCTATGGGAGTTATGGGACGCCGCCGCCCCCTGGAAACGCCAGGCACCAGCCTAGCCTCTTTGGAGAACTTCCACCCCACGTCCCACGCCGCCGCTTGACCGGATGCCCCCGCCTTGCGAAAATACGGCGCCTGTGAATGAAAGGTCCGCGATGCCGAGCCGAAAGCTAAGACTGCGCTGGGTGGAGCTGGGGGCCGTGTTGCTCCTGGTGGTGATCGCTGTCGTGTTGGTGCTGCCGGTGGTGCGCAACACGCTGGCCGCCTCGACGCCGCGCCTGTGCGTGGACAACCTGAAGCAGTGGGGCGCCATCTTCAGAATCTACAGCACTGAGAACTCCTGGCGCTGGCCGCTCTCGCATGGCTTCGAGCCGTACGGCAGCGCGTCGAATGCCGCCGGCTGCACGAATGTGGAAGACACCTACGACTTCTCTCCCGACCTGAGCCTGTTGTTCCCCGAGTACGGGAACGATCCGCTCTTGCTGACCTGTCCGGACGCCCGGCAGACCGTCCCCCCGTCAAAACTGGGTCCTCTGGTCATCAAAGCGCCGAGGTTAGACCCCGGCGCATTCGGCATCGTGCAAGGACCGTGCGACGCCGCGGGTTCCATCACGAATGGGGATGCGAGCTATACCTATCTCGGCTGGCGGATCGACCCCTTCGACGATACCCATCCCCAGGTGAGCCGGGAGCAGGCGCTTGCGGCGGGCCTTCCGGCCAGCGGGCCTGCGGCGGTCGTGGCGTTGCTTTCGTTCATTCAGCCAACCGCCGAGCAGAGCTACCAGGATGTCCAGGCGCACCGGGGCGATACGATCCGGGCCTCGATCCAGCTCGGAGCCCTGGGCCGCAAGTACTACGAAGGCGTGGGCAACGACGGGACCGATCTCTTCACGCCTCTGTGGCATGGCATCTCCGTCCTCTATCAGGGTAATGACGAGCCACCGGACTATCCGTTTGTGCCGGTCACTCCCGTGATGTGGGATGCCATCTATCAGGATGAGAACGGCAATCCCACATTCACCCATCGCAATCCCGACGGCGTGAACGTGCTGTATCTAGATGGACATGTCGAGTTCAAGACCTATCCGGGCGTGTTTCCGGTAGCCCCGTCGTTCGCCACCATGAAGCGCGTGCCGTGAGCCTTTCCCGCATACGTAACCTGCTCCTCGACATGGACGGGACCATCTATCTCGGCCCGCACACGATTGCGGGCGCGCGCGACTTTGTCGAATACCTCCGCTCGAGCGGCCGCGGTTATCTCTTCTTCACAAACAACAGCTCCGCCAGCGCAGAACAGTACGCCGCGAAGCTCGCGTCGATGGGCATTCAGGCCTCCCCTTCGGAGATCCTGACTTCTGGCGAAGCCATGGCCCGCTTTCTGCTCCATCACACGGAGCACCGGCGTGTGTTTGTGGTGGGGACTCCCTCGTTTGAAGCGGAGGTCGATGCCGCAGGTCTCGTGCGCACGGAAGACAAGCCGGACGCCGTGATCTTGGCCTTCGATCGCACGCTCACCTACGCCAAACTCGAACGCGCATGTCTGTTGCTGCGCGCGGGCGTTCCCTACTACGCGACCAACCCCGACAAGGTGTGTCCCACGGAATACGGCTACATCCCCGACTGCGGGTCGATGGCGGCCCTGCTTTGCGAGGCGACCGGACGCATGCCGCAGTTCATCGGTAAGCCGCACGCGGAAATGGTGCGAATGGGCCTCGAGAAACTCGGCGCCGCGCCAGAATCCACGGCCATGGTCGGCGACCGGCTCTACACCGACATGCAAATGGCGTATGATGCTCACATATCGTCCATCCTGGTCTTGAGCGGCGAGACCCGTGAGGAGGACCTCGCCGCGGCGGACCGGAAGCCGGACTATGTATTCGCATCCGTCGCGGAACTACACTCCGCGCTCGAAGACGCCGAATCATAGAGTGAGGTCATGAAGAATCCCCCACGCATCGTGATTGCCCCGGACTCCTTCAAGGAGTGCCTGTCCGCTCTGGAAGTCGCGGAGGCCCTCGCGCGTGGCGTCCGCCGGGCGATTCCCGGCGCCGCCATCGAGATCGTGCCCATGGCTGACGGCGGCGAAGGCACGGTGGACGCCCTGGTCGCCGGGAGCGGCGGCACGCTCGAGACGTGCCGAGTGACTGGGCCCCTCGGTGAACCCGTCGACGCCACCTTCGGCATGCTGGGAGATGGTACGACCGCCATTATTGAGATGGCTGCGGCTTCGGGTCTCGGACTCGTCGCGCCAGAGGTGCGAGATCCGCGTCACGCTTCCACCTTTGGGACCGGCGAACTCCTGCGCGCGGCCCTGGATCGTGGCGCGCGGCGCATCATCCTCGGCATCGGCGGCAGCGCCACCAACGACGGCGGCGCGGGCATGGCCGAAGCGCTGGGCTACGCCTTGCTCGACGAAGCCGGGCAGCCTTTACCACGCGGAGGCGCGATGCTCGCACACCTCGCCCGCATCGACGCGTCCGGGAAAGATTCCCGGCTCGCTGGGTGCGAAGTGCTCGTCGCGTGCGACGTGACCAATCCGCTCTGCGGGCCGCAAGGAGCCTCCGCGATCTACGGACCTCAGAAGGGCGCGACTCCGCGGATGGTCGAAGAACTCGACGCGGCGCTGCGTCATTTCGCAGACGTCGTGCTACGCCAACTCGGCGTGGCGATTCTCGACGTGCCCGGCGCCGGGGCCGCGGGTGGCTTGGGCGGCGGGCTCATGGCCTTTGCGAACGGGCGCTTGCGTCCCGGCGTGGAACTCGTCGCCGACGTGGTCCACCTCGAAGAGCGTGTGCGGGGCGCCGCACTGGTGATTACCGGCGAAGGCCGTCTCGACGCGCAAACACCCAATGGTAAGACACCTGTGGGCGTGGCGCGCGTCGCGAAACGCTGCGGCGTTCCCGTGGTCGCCATTGCGGGTTCCCTGGGTGGAGGATACGAGCAGGTTTACGCGCACGGCATCGACGCGGCGTTCTCGATTTGCACCGGACCGATGACATTGGACTACAGCCGCGCGAATGCGGCCCGCCTCCTCGAAGAAGCCGGCGAAGCCGTCGGGCGCATGTGGCAGGCCACGTCGCGGCGTGGCTAGGGTGTAAAGGACGAAGACACAGGCGAGGGCGCCTGTGCCGCACGTCTATCTGCGAGTAGAAGATTTCGTTTGAGTTTGATTTCCTTGGGCAAAACCAAGGACGACAGAGCAGAATCAAAAAGCCGGGGCTGGGCAAGCGCGTGTGGAACAGGTGCCCTCGCCTGTGTCTTGTGTGGTACAACTTCGCGCCAGCGCTTGGCAGGAATCGCCGGGTCTTACGGCAAACCAGGGGTAGGGCTAGAGAGAAAGGTCGCAAGCATGGCAAGCACGTGTGGCACAGGCGCCCTCGCCTGTGTCTTTATTTGGTACTGAGGACTTCATGACGGAGCACAAGCAAACGATCTCGCTGCCGGAGCCTGCGGGACTCCAGCCGTTCCTGGATTCGCTGAACCTGGAGGGGCGTCCTCGCCTTGCCACGCACCTGCGCGCTGCCCTGCAAGAGTGCGGCGCCCCCGAGACCGCTCTGGTCCGCCTCCAACGCTACCTCGAGGTCTCGCGTACGCCGCACGCGGAGCTGGACTTGATGGACGCGACACTGCGTTACACGCGCATGTTGCTGACCATCCTGGGGCAGAGCCACTACCTCACCGACATCCTCTGCCGCAATCCCGAATACATGTCGTGGCTGTGGGAAGAGGCCGAGCTGGAAAACGCGCGTTCGCGCGATGAACTCGTGCGGGAACTGCTGCGCATGCTCGCCAACTTCGACGCATTCGACGCGCGCTGTCAGGCGTTGCGCCGCTTCAAGCGCCGCGAGATCCTGCGCATCGCCACGCGCGACATCTTTATCCACGTACCGCTCGCCTCGCTCACGGAGGACCTCTCGAATCTCGCCGAGGCCACGCTTGAGGCGGCCTACCAAAGCGCGCACAGGGATCTCGAACCGCGTTTCGGAAACCCCATGTGTGCAAGCGGCACCGCGGAATGTGGGTTTTGTGCGCTCGGCATGGGCAAGCTCGGCGGCCGCGAACTCAACTTCAGTTCCGACATTGATCTGATCTTCATCTACGCCGCGGACGGCGCGACAAGCGGTGGCTCGTCGGGTTCGATCAGCGTGGCGGAGTATTTTCACAAACTCGGCGAACGCATCATCAAGGCCTTGGCAGAGGTCACGTCCGAGGGATCCGTCTTCCGCGTGGATATGCGCCTTCGCCCCCACGGGCGCATGGGACCGCTCGCTGTCGACATTGACACCGCGTTGCGTTACTACGAAATCGAAGGGCAGGCCTGGGAACGCCAAGCCCTCATCAAGATGCGTCCGTGTGCGGGCGACCTCGCGCTTGGCGATCGCTTCATCGAGCTGACGCGTCCCTTTGTGTTTCCGCGCTTCTTCGATGACGAAACCCTCGAGGACATCCGCAACGTCAAGCGCCAAATGGAAGCGCAGGTCGCCGGCCGCGGCGAAACGGACACGGAGGTGAAGCTTGGCCGCGGCGGCATTCGCGACGTGGAGTTTACGGTGCAGGTGCTGCAACTGCTCAACGGCGGGCGCTACCCCGAGCTGCGCAGCGGCACCACCCTCGAGGCCATCAAGGCGCTGGGCATGTTCGGAGTCCTCAAGCCGCTCGACGCGACCGCCCTGGCAAGTAACTACACCTTCATGCGCCACGTCGAGCACCGGCTGCAGATCGAAGGCAGCCAGCAGCGTCACGCGCTCCCCAAGGACCCTGCGGAACTCGATGCGCTCGCGAAGCGCCTGGGCTATGCGTCGGATACGTCCTTCCTCGCGGACTACCAGGATCGCGCCGAGGCCACGCGCAAGATTCTCGATCAGTTCCTCGCGACGGAGGGCGCGGGGAACTTGTGGGTGAGCGATGCGCTCAACCCGCATTCCGATGGACACGCGGGCCTCGAGGGCCTACGCAGTCTGGGATTCAAAGAGCCCGTGCGCGCTCGCGAGGAGCTGCTCGTCTTGTATGCGGGCACACGAGAGCGGCCGCATTCGCTCCGGGTGCGCCAGCAATTCGCGGCGGTCGCGCCGATCCTGCTCAAGGCTCTCGCCAGAAGTGCCAACCCCGACGCGACCCTGCTGCGTCTCGGCCAGATCCTGGCCAACCTGCGCGCACCCGCCACGATCTACGACATGCTCAAATGGGCGCCCAACCTCAGCGGTTACCTCACCACGCTGGTGGAGAACAGCGAGTTTCTCGCCGGTCTTCTCATCCGCGACCCGGGCCTGTTTGACACCTTCGGGCGGCCCGGCGCATTGGAGCGGCCATCCTCGCGCGAGGACTTGCAGGCTCAACTCGACGCACTGTCAAACGCCTACGACCGCGACGCGGCGCCCTATCGCCTCCACGCGGGGGAAACGTTGCGCATTGGCATGCGCGATCTGATCCAGGGGGCGGATGTCGTCACTATCGGCGAAGAGCTGACGCTTCTAGCCGAAGTGTGTCTTGAGTACACGGTGGACGCGGCACGCAAGCGTGTCGTGGAACGCTACGGCGAATCCTCGGGTGCCTTCGCGGTGCTGGGGCTGGGCAAGATGGGCGGACGCGAGATCGGCTACGGCAGCGACCTCGACTTGGTCTTCGTGTACGACAGCGGCGCCACCATCGAGTCCGGCATGTCGCCGATCGAGTATTTCACCGCCGTCGCCTCGCACATCATCAAGGCGCTCAAGGAGCCCACGCGTTACGGGATTTTATACGACATCGACGCCCGCCTCCGGCCCGACGGCAAGAAAGGCAGTCTGGTCGTCAGCGACGCGCGTCTCGAAGAGTACTACTCCGGAGAAGCACAAGCCTGGGAACGCCTCGCCCTCGTCAAGGCCCGTGCCGTCGCGGGTGACCCAGACTTCGGGGACAAGGTTGAGCGCCGCGCGCGCGACATCGCCTTCGCCCTGCCGCTGACGCAGGACAACCTCGCCAACATCGAAGACGTCCGCCAGAAGATCGTCGCCTCCTCGAACGCGCGCAACCTCAAGAAGGACGAAGGCGGTATCGCCGAACTGGAGTTTGCGATCCGCCTGCTCCAACTCCGCCACGCCGCCGCCCACCCCGAACTCAAGCGCGGGGACGTGCTGGGCTCGCTCACCCTCCTCGAAAACGGCGGCATACTTGCGCCAGCGGACGCGGCCACCCTGCGGGACACCTACCTGCTCTTCCGCCGCATCGAGAACCGCCTGCGCATCATGCACGGACGCGCCACCAGCTCGCTCCCCGTGGAACCCGAGGCCATCGCCGGCCTGGGCCGCCGCCTCAGTCTTGGCGATTCCCTCGCGGAAGAAGTCGCCCGCCGCAAAGCCGGGGTGCATACCGTGTATAATCGCGTGCTGGGAACTTTGATGCCCGGTCGGGACATATAGCCCCTGTGGACCCGGAATCGCGCCCTCGGCTCCGTTGGTTACCATTCCCAGTTGACAACTGACGGCGGGTGAACTATTATCAGTTGTCAATATTTGCGAAATATGCGCAGAACGTTAAACGCGAAGGAGCGACCCATGATCCGGTCCGGAATTCCGGCCCTTGTTTTGGCCCTGATTGCCCCGTTTGCCATGTTCATTCTCGCCGAATCCGCTCAGGCGGATAACGCCATTACCCAAGGCTTCGGCGAGGGACGTTGGCGCACGGAGGTGGGGGCCGCGACCGGTTTCCACTCCGGGCGGCGCGACCGGACGGGCGATATCGTCGTCAAAGGCAGCCTCGAGTATGAGTGGCCGATCTTCGCCCGCGCCACGCTGGGACTGCGCACCTATCCCTTGTTCCTGTACATGCAAGACGACCCAGAGGATACCCTTGCGGGCGGTGGCCTCGGCATCGCCTCGCGCGTCTACCAGAACAAGGACACCCGCGACGGGGTGTTCGTGGAAGGGGGTGCCAGCGTCCTGTTCCACTCCAACCACATCGAAGGCAATGATGCGACCATGGACTTCCTCCTGGAAGGCGGCCTCGGGTATCAATTCAAGAGCAACTGGCACGTGACCTTGCAGGTCCAGCACATCTCCAACGGCGGCCTGAGCGAAGACAATGCCGGCGCCAACAGCGTCGGCCTCGCGGTGGGTTATACCTTCTAACGAGGCTGCGCTCTCCGGCGGTGTCCCACCGCAACCTGCGACATCTTGTCGAAGAGAGAATCGTCTTCGTAGGGCGGGATTGATTCCCGCCTTCTTCGCGGGGCGGTCATGAATCGCACGAGGCCAAGATGGGCGGTAACAAATCCCGCCCTACGAAGACCGGTCATGCATCTCAATTGACCCGCTTGCGCTCCAAGACCCGTCACTGTAAGGCGTTGCCATGCGCAAGGTATCATACCCGCATTAGACACTGACCTCACGCTCCGGCGGAGTCCCGCCCCAACTTGCGACAGTTTGCCGAAGAGCGAGTCGTCTTCGTAGGGCGGGATTGATTCCCGCCTTCTTCATCGGTCAGTCATGAATCTCACGAGATCAAGATGGGCGGGAACAAATCCCGCCCTACGCGCAGATTCCCACGGAAAGGCAGGGACTGATGATGCGGTGGTGTTCCCTGACACTGTTGCTGGCGGTCGGCCTGGCGGCCATGTTCTCCGCGGGTGCGGGCCACGCAGATGGTGGTGCGTTCAGTTTCCCGTCGACGGGCATCCGCGTGCCGGGAGAGGCCGTTCTGCTGGCCATCGACGATGTGTCGCTGTCGTTGAAGCGCGACATGTGCCTGTATCTCAGCAAACCCGCCGTACATCCCGAGCCTGTGCTGACGCCCACGCGCGACAACCCCAACGCGCCGGACTACCTCGCCACGCATTTCTACGGCACGGTGCTCTTTGAGAACGGCAAGTTCCGCATGTGGTATTACGCCTGCCATCTTGGGCGAAACCCGGATTGGACTCCGGCATTGACGGCACAGGCGGACCGCTGGAAAGGCAACATCATCCCCGGGCCACTCTGCTACGCGGAAAGCGACGACGGCCTGAACTGGACCAAGCCGAACCTCGGGCAACTACTCTTCAAAGGCAGTCGCGACAACAACGCGTTCGACCTGCCCAGTGCGTTGACAGGCGACGCGTGCGTGGTCCGCGACGACGCGGACCCCGACCCCGCGCGCCGCTACAAGCTCGCCTTCTGGACGCAGTACGACCCCTACGACTATCCGACCATGCGGCTCGCGGTCAGTCCTGACGGCATCCATTGGACCGCGGCGGAGAAACCGCCGATCGAAGCGTTTCTCGAACACGCATCTTTCTACCAGCACAATCGCTACTTCTTCGCAAACGCGCAGACCTTCCTGCCCGGCGAGTCCGGACGCGAGCGCGGGCGGCAAGGGGCCGCGTGGATCTCAGCGGACTTCGACCACTGGATCCCGGAGTGCGCGGAGTCCTTCGCCCTGCCCTACGCCGACGGCCCGCGGCGCGACGAGGTGCACCTGGGCGTGGGCGCGGCGAGTTTCGGAAACGTGCTGGTGGGTCTCTACTGCGTTTGGCACAACGACGCCGAGTTCGCGAACATCTCCGGCGACCTGGGCCTCGTCGTCAGTAATGACGGACTGGCCTTTCGCGAGCCGGTGAAGGGCCACACCTGGCTTTCGACGGCTGAATCCCCCGTCACGCCGGTGCCTGGAAAGAACTACAACACGGTCCTTTGCCAAGCCAACGGCATCCTGAACGTGGGTGACGAGACGCGCATCTACCATGGCCGCTGGCGCAACGCAGGGTCCTTGAAGCCGGGCATCGAAGAGCAGGACTACTACGCCGAGATCGCGCTCGCCACACTGCCCCGCGACCGCTGGGGCGCGCTCGGGCTCGTCCCCGGCAAGAACGAGGGGTCGTTCTGGACCACGCCGGTAACCCTGCCTGAAGACGGCTGCGAACTCTTCTTGAACGCCGATGGTGTCTCAGGTTTGCGCGTAGAAATCAGCGACGAGCGCTTCAACCTTCTCCCTGAATACTCTGAGGACCTCGCCGGGACCGTCGACGGGACCGAAGGGCTGGACTGTCCCGTAGCGTGGCCGGGCGGTACGTTGGACGCCCATTCGGGAAAGACGGTCCGCTTCCGCGTGCACGCGAAGCGTGAAGGCACGCTGGAACCACGCGTCTACGCCCTGTATCTGCGCAACCGTCAGGCGCCAGCAGCATCTACACCGGAAGCACGAACCACACCCACGGGGACGGCATTCTCTATCCTCCCGGCGGCCAAGCAACCCGCGCCAACGCTGCTGGTCTGCGCGACCACGGCGGACGAGACACTCACGCACGTGATGTATGGGTCTTCGCCGCGCATCCTTCACTCGCGCGGCTGGAACGTGATCGCCCTCGACCTGCCCTGCCACGGCACGGACCATCGCGAAGGCGAGCGCCAGCAGCTCGAAGGTTGGCGCGACCGCGTCGAGAAAGGCGAGAACATCGTGGCGGACTGGCAACGCCGCGTGAACGATGTCCTCGACCATCTTGTGGCAAGCGGCATCGCCGATCCGGAACGCATCTACGCGGAGGGCACTTCGCGCGGTGGCTACATGGCGTGCCAGGCCGCCACGGCCAACCCGAAGATCCGCGCCGTCGCCGCGTACGCCCCCGTGACTGAACTGCCGGCCCTGCGCGAGTTTGAAGGATTGGACGCTGACCCATTTACGCGCCAACTGGACCTCCAGAACAGCGCCGCCGCGCTGTGCAATCGTCCGCTCTGGATCATCATCGGCAACGCGGATGATCGTGTGGGCACGGACCAGGCCGTCGCATTCGCACGGCGGGTGGCCGCGGCCGCCCAGGAACGGGGCCTCCCACCGGACGTGACCCTGCAGGTGGTCCTCGTCCCCGGACACAGCAGCCTCCTCAAGTGGCACGACGCCGCAGTCGCGTGGATATCGCATAAGTGAGATGTCCCGCTTGCGGGTTCCCATCGGACGGATTCGACCGATCGGACGGATCGGACCATCCAAGACACAGGCGAGGGCGCCTGTGCCACACGCGCTTGCCATGCCTTGGTTGATTCTTCCTTTCTTCTGGACCTCGATTAGTATTCGGGCTCCGGGCATTCCAAAACGACCTGGGAAGGGGAGATAGACGTGTGGCACAGGCGCCCTCGCCTGTGTCTTATCCCCTTCCGGGACCAGTCTGATTCTCTTGCAGTCCCAGTGCCGACCCAAGCCTGAAAGAAGATCAAACCATCCAAGGGACAGCGAGCGCGTGTGGGACAGGCGCCCTCGCCTGTCATCCTACACCGCTTCCATGGCGCCTCTGCGAGGGCCTCTTCCCGCTCTTTTCCCGCGCAAGTTGAAAAAGCGCTGAAAAACCGGCACCGTGGTGCCGAGTATTCCGCTGAGGTCTGGTCCCGGACATAGAAGGTCTTATGGAAATGAGCACCAACACCAACCAAGGCGCGGTCGTTCTCGTGAGCGGCGGCATTGATTCTTCCGTTTTGTTGCACTATGTGGCGCGAAACCTGAAACGCGCGCCCATTCACGTGCTGAGTTTCAACTACGGCCAGCGCCATGCGAAGGAGCTGGATTGCGCTCGCTGGCAGGCCGACGCCGTGGACGCCGAGACGCACCGCATCATCGACATCTCGTTCATGGGCGGTCTGGTGCGCGGCGCATCGGCCCTCATCGCGGGCGGCAAGTCGGTGCCGGAGTTCAAAGATCTCGCGGCGGGCGACCTCGACCAGCCGCCCACCTACGTGCCGAACCGCAACATGATCCTGCTGAGCATCGCCGCGGCCCACGCGGAGGCCCAGGGCATCCGCGACGTCTATTACGGCGCCCAGGCGTTGGATGAATACGGCTATTGGGATTGTACGAAGGACTTCCTCGAACGCGTCAACGCCGTCCTCGCATTGAACCGGCGCGAGCCCGTGACTATTCACGCGCCGTTCGTGAGCAAGAAGAAGGCCGACTCCGTCCGCCTGGGTGTTGAACTCGGCGTGCTCTTCAATCAGACATGGTCGTGCTACCGGGGCGGCGCACGGGCCTGCGGGGTGTGCCCCACCTGCGTCGAACGCCTCAAGGCGTTCAAAGAGGCCGGCCTCGAAGACCCCCTTCCGTACGAATGAGCGAAGACTGCCTGTCAGCGCGGAGGACGTGATGGCCTCACAGCAAGTGGTCTTGATCTCGGGGTGTTCAAGCGGCATCGGGCGCGCACTCGCGCTTGCCTTCGCAAAGGCCGGACATCGCGTCTACGCCACGGCGCGGCGTCTCGACACCCTCGCGGACCTCGAGCGCGAGGGCATCCGCACCTGCGCGTTGGACGTCACGGACGCGGAGTCCATTGCGCACACCACCGCATCTGTCGCCGAAGATGCGGGCCGCATCGATATTCTCGTCAACAACGCCGGGTTCGGCCTCATCAACCCGATGATCGACGTGCCCCTCGAGAAACTGCGCCTGCTGATGGAAACCAACGTCATTGGCGCGGTGGCCTTGATGCAGGCGGTGGCCCCGCACATGATCCGGCAACGGCATGGGTGTATCGTGCAGATCGGCAGCGTCTCGGGCATTCTGACAACACCCTTCGCGGGGTCGTATTGTGCCTCAAAAGCGGCCCTGCACGCGCTATCCGAGTCGGCGCGCATGGAACTGGCGCCGTTCGGGGTTCACGTGCTCATCGTGCAGCCGGGCGGGGTGAAATCGCGCCTCGGCGATAAGCAGGCCGAACACGTGCATCTGCCCGAAGGCTCCGCGTATGTGGCGTTGTCCAGCCATCTCGAGGCGCGCGCGCAGTACTCACAGATCGCCGCCGCGGCCGCGGAGAAGGTCGCCGCACAGATCGTGAACGCCGCGACGCGGGCGCGTCCACCGCGCGTGCTGCGCGTGGGGCATGGCGGGTATCGGTACCCGCTATTCAAGCGCCTCGTGCCCGCCGCAATTCTCGAGCGCGTACTCATGAAGAAGTTTGGATTGAACGAACCGTAGCGAAGTCGCTGAGGCAAAGGGGAAAGTCTGAAAACGTGACACGCTTCAAACACTGCATGTTGCTTTGCGTAATCCTGTGTGCGGGCTGCGGTCCACGCACCACGGCGCCCATCGAAGAGACGCGCCTGAATGTCGTTCTCATCGTGGCCGATGCGCTGCGCATGGACCGTGTCACCGCGGAGCACAACGGCAAACCGCTCATGCCGAAGTTGCGGCAGTTCGCGTCGGAATCGTATGACTACCGCAACGCCCACGTGCAGGCGACATGGACCAAGCCGTCCATGGCCACCATCTTCACGTCATTGTATCCGGAAGTGCACAAGGTGCTCTTCGGCATTCACGACACTATCTACGAAGGGCAGCCGCCGCAGGCCGACGTGTTGTCCGATAGTCTCGAGACGATGGCCCGATTCTTCAAGGGCAATGGCTACGCGACCGCGGGGATCCAGACAAATGCCAACATCACGGAGGCGTTTGGATTTCACCAGGGGTTCGATTCGTACGTGTTTCACAAGTACCCGGACTATCGCGGACGCGATGTGACGGATGAGTCGATCGAGACGCTGAAGACACTTAACGGGCCGTTCTTCTTCTACGCGCACTACATGGACACGCACGCGCCGTACGATCCGCCCGCTCCCTTCCGCGATTCACTCGGCACGCCGCCCGCGCTGTCCGCGGACGACCAAGCGCTGCTCGCGGATTACGGTACTTCATATATCGATCGCGTGCTGCATGAAATGGGACTGACCAAGGAACGGCACTTCGGAAATCTCTCGCCGCAGGGCGAAGCCTACATCCGGCAACGTTACGATGAGGAGGCGGCGTATCTCGATGAGGAAGTCGGCCGCCTGCTTGCCTACCTGCGCGAGAATCATCCGAACACGCTGATCGTGGTCACCGCGGATCACGGCGAGGAGCTGTGGGACCACGGGTCCATCGGCCACGCGAAAACCGTGTACGAGGAGCTGTCGCGGGTGCCTTTGATCGTGCACGCGCCGGACGCGCCTCCGCGCGCCATCGATGCGCCGGTCGAGACGGCCGACATCTTGCCGTCTTGCGCGCACGCCGCAGGTCTTGCGCCGCGCAGAGAATGGCAAGGACGCGACATCGTCTCGAATCCCGAGGGACTCGATCCGGAGCGGCCCGTTTTCACTTCGACGCAAGCGTCGATTCCGGGATCCAATGTGGACCTCGAATGCGTGGTCGTGCGAACGAACAAGGCGATCATCAATCGGAAGACGGAGCAGACGCGATACTACAATCTGCAATCCGATCCGGGAGAGCAAGCTCCGTCCGAAACGTCCGCTGCGGAAGAAGCACTGCGCGAAGCGTTGGCGGCGCATCATCGGACGATGGAGGCGCATCCCTACTTCGGAAACGCGGGCGCCACCACGAGCGTCGACGCCGAGACCGAAGAAGCCATCAAATCCATCGGGTATGGAAGGTAGGAGTGCGATGCTTTGCCCAAGCGCGGGGCATTGGCGAAGGACATCCCCCGCCCTTCCCGCTCACTCCTGCACGGGCAATGGCCGGATATGCGGCAGTTCAGCCTTGAAGCGACGCATGGGTTCAAAGATCAAATCGCCGGTTAGATGTAGGTCTTTGTCGAGCCATCTGACGCTGAGAGTGGTTCAGGTGTGGACCTGTTGAATCTTTCGAGAAGCGTGCAAAACCGTGCGATATCGTCGTGCGAGAACGGTAGATTGGTCATGAGCCACAACGACTGCTGAGTCATTGATCCTTCGCAAAGCTCGTCAGCCAACCTGTGGAGACCTTGAGCTCCGATCTCCTCGCGTGAGCAGGCGGCTCGGTACTCATGTTCCCGTCGGGATCTATCACACTTGACAAGGCCTTTCGCCTCCAGACGGGTCAAGTGGGTTTGAACCGTGGTCCGCGCCCAAGCAATCCCTTGTGTCTTTAGAGACTTGATAACGTCGCGGATAGAATGGGTATTCGGTGCCCAAAGGACTCGCAGCACCAGAAGTTCGGATTCGTCGATGTTTCTGTGCCTCGGCATATAGCCCTCCAGGGTTCCTTCTACTTCTACTATCTTAATAAGGAGTTGTCAAGCGCATGAAACGATGACCAGAAATGCGTGTTTCTAGCACAAAAAAGGTTGAGTATGTATACGGGGTGACTCGGTAGACTTGTTAAAGCGACAAAAGCAGAGCTATGTGAATTTGGTTGCAGAACCAGCGATGTAGAGGCAAAGCGACTATGTTCAAGGTGCGGTAATTCACTATTATTGCTTCCCGACGCACGCTCGGGCATTCTAGGGTAACTACACACCAGCAACTTGAGCACGTGGTGGAATATGCAAGAACTTCCTGACGGCCTATACGAACTCCTTCACACACCACAACTGCGCAAGCGACTCGAGGAGGCCGGATTGTCTCAACGGGCCGCGTGGGAAAGCATCGACCCGGCGGAGTTGCCGACTAGGCTGACGACTCACGTGGCACGTGAGCTTGCAGCATACGTCACCGAAATAATCACCGGCACAGATGAATGCGTATGGACGGAAGCCTTGACGAGTGCATTCTGCGCGCCGGGCATAATCACGGCGCTTATGCCCGAGGTTATGCCGGATAAGGCCAAGATGCTGTATGAGATCTCACCAGCGTTGCGCGAAATGAGAGGGACATCCAGGCCGGATACACCCTTGGCCATGTCTGCCTTACTTACTGGGTCATCGCGGAGCCCGGCTTTGCGCACCCAACTGGAAAAAGAACTTGCGACTTGTGACCGCGCTGACTGGTTGGTCTCGTTCATCAAATACGCTGGAATTGTTCCATTGCTGGGCACATTACGCGCGTTTACTCAGAGTCCTGCGCCGGACGGGAGTCCACGATTGCGGATCGCGACGACATCTTACATGGGTGCTACCGACGTAAAGGCCATCGAGGAATTGCTCAAGCTGCCGAACACAGAGATACGCGTCTCCTACGACACAAAACGCACTCGCCTACACGCAAAGGCTTACCTTTTCCATCGCGACACCGGTTTTGGCTCCGCGTACATTGGGTCTGCAAATGTGTCAAAGGCGGCGCTGGATGATGGCCTCGAGTGGACAGCCAAGATCAGCCAATACGAAACCGCGCACCTTTGGCGGCATATTGTAGCCACTTTTGAGTCACATTGGGAGGATGCGACGGAGTTCACGCCGTGTCATATGCTCGACTTGCCTACGTTGCGTAGCGCATTGGCTCTGGAAATAGCCCCACGTCAAATGGTTGAGGAAGTCGGATTCTTTGATCTTCGGCCCTACGAATACCAAAAGGCCATCCTGGAAGACATTGCGGCGGAGCGGGCAGCTGGAAGGCGCAAACACTTGGTGATTGCTGCTACGGGCACTGGCAAGACCGTGATTTCTGCTTTTGATTATAAGGCATTCTGTACCCAGTCGGGCGGGCTGCCGCGCCTCCTTTTTGTAGCGCATCGTGAAGAAATACTGCGTCAAGCACGTGCCACATTTCGTCAAGTGTTACGTGATGGCAGTTTTGGTGATCTCGTCATTGGAGGTGCAGAGCTTCCGCAGCATGACCATCTCTTCTGCACTGTACAGAGCTGGATGAGCCGGGGCTTTGACAAGTTCCCGCCAGATCACCACGCGTATGTTGTGCTTGACGAAGCCCATCACGCCAGTTCCGCTTCATACCAGGCGCTTGTGAACCATGTAAAACCAAAGAGTTTGCTCGGCCTCACTGCAACACCGGAGCGTACCGATGGTGCCGACATCCGTGACGACTTCGATGGCGCCTTCACGCACGAGATTCGTCTTCCCGAGGCCATTGAGCGAGCACTCCTCTGCCCCTTCCACTACTTCGGCGTACCCGATCTCGAAGGTCTGGACTTCTCTGCGGTCTCCTGGAAGCGTGGTGGCTATGATGTCTCTGAACTGGCATCGCTGATAGAGGGCAACGACGCGCGTGCAAATTGGGTGATGAGTCAAGCAGATCGATATCTCGCCGATCTGCAACAAGTACGGGGGCTTGGGTTCTGTCTGAGTGTAAAACACGCAGAGTTTATGGCAGAGCATTCTAGACGATCGGGGTTGCCTAGTGTCGCTCTGACAGGGGAGACTGGTCGTGACGTGCGCCAAAGGGTTCAGCGCCAACTTGAACAGCGGGAGATACGATTTATCTTCACTGTGGATATCTACAATGAGGGTGTTGATATCCCATGTGTTGACACAGTGCTCTTCCTCAGACCAACCGAGAGTCTCACGCTTTTCCTTCAGCAACTTGGCAGAGGTCTGCGACTGCACGACGAAAAGTCCCATCTTACGGTACTTGACTTCATTGCCCCGCAGCATCGGCAATTCCGCCTCGCGAAGCGTTTTCAAGCGCTCTCGAGTCGTCCCGAGCTGCGCGTCGACAAACAGATTGACACCGGCATGCCCTTTGTCCCATCCGGCTGTCTAGTTCATTTGGAAGAACAAGCTAAAGAACATGTACTAAACAACATCAGAGCCGCTACGCGAAGTCTGCGCGGCGAACTCCTGATAAGGGAGCTTCGGGAACTTCGGCGTCGCTCGGAGGGGGAGATTTCTCTGCAAGAACTCCTCGATTACTTGCACCTTGAGGATCCTGATGAGTTGTACAGACGTGGACTTCCACACTTGCTATTCGCGCAAGCCCAGAAACGCCGCATTGATGACAGCATCTCTGAGTACAAACTGTCGGCGGGTTTTAGGCGTCTTTTGTTGATGGATGATTCCCATTTCTTGAGCGACGCTAGGAATTGGGTGATGGAAGGACGAGGCATTGAACCCGTGACAAAAGCGATGCTTCATTGTGTCATTTGGGGTAACAAAAAGCCAGGCGATGGTACACTTGATGACGTTGACGACTACCTGCGCGCAAGGTCGGGTCTCAGGCACGACCTTGCTGAGTTGCTGGATTGGTTGCTCTCGCACCGGACGCCTATTCCAGCCACGCGATTGCCAGCCATGACGGGGCCTTTGGTACTGCACGCATCGTACACGCGGGAGCAGATCCTGCTGGCACTTGGGTTGGGCCAGTTTGAGAAGCCACACAGTTCCAGAGAGGGCGTACTGCACGTACCTTCCAGGAAACTGGATGTCTTTTTCGCAGACATCCACAAAGCCGAAGCCGATTTCTCTCCCTCGACAATGTATGAAGACTACGCGATTACCGACCGGCTATTTCACTGGCAAAGTCAATCAACCACCAGTGAATCGTCTTTGACGGGGCGGCGCTACATTGGGCACCGTGAGCAGGAGTATACACCGGTCCTTTTCCTGAGAGAGCGCAAAAAGAATGCTGTTGGTTTGACGAGTCCATACTTCTTTGCTGGGCCTCTGGAGTACGTCAAGCATCGTGGGTCCCAGCCGATGTCAATAACGTGGCGATTGGAACACCCGTTGCCCGCTCGTGCTCTCGCTTGGGCGAGACGCGTTGCCTGACTTCGGAGGACCCTCAGCCGCCGTCATCCGCCGCCGCCTCCCGCTCACTCCTGCACGGGCAGTGGCCGGATATGCGGGAGTTCGGCGCGGAAATCGCCGAGGCTCGACCAGTAGAGGTGCTTGTCGAGATCGACTTCGGCGATCGCGAAGCTGCCCCAATCTTTCGCTCGGGCGATGACCTGGCCTTCGCGGTCGTACACGCCGGTGATCATCCAGTCAAGGCTGACGTCGGAGTAGGTGCTGCTGACCACAAACACGTGGTTTTCGCAGGCGCGCGCGGCGGCCAACAGCGGATTGCACCCCGCCACGGGAAACGCGATGATCTCCGCGCCGTTGTTGCTCAGTTGGCGCGCGACCTCCGGGAAGAACCCGTCGTAACAGATCATCATACCCACGGTCCCGAACGACAGGTCGAAGACGGGATACTCCGTCCCCGGCGTGATCCCCGCATCCACCTCCGTGCGAGGCAGGGTGACCTTCCGGTATTTGCCAACGAAACGCCCAAGCTCGTCGATCAACACGGCCGTGTTGTAGATGAGATGCTGGTCGCGTTCGACAAGGCCCGCCACAAGCACCGTGCTGAACTCCTTCGCGAGTCCACCAAAATACTCCGTGCTCGGCCCGGGGATAGGTTCAGCCACATCGTGATACGTGAGACCGTTGTTCGTGCAGGTGAGGGTCTCCGGCAACACGATGAGGTCCGCGCCTGCCGTGGCGGCCTGTTCGATAAGGGGGGCGAACTGTTTGCAGTTCTCCATCGCGTTCGTGCCGCCGCTGGGAACGTAGTGGATCGCGGCTAGTTTGACCTTACGTGGCCGGATCGCCTCAGACGGTTCCAGCGTGACGCCGCTCCACTCGGCCCTGGCATTTGAGGCCCAGCGAAAGTGCAGCTCCACGAGGGCCTGCCTGGCAGCGGCAGGCGCTTTGTAGTCGCCGAAGAAGCCCGTCCATCCTTCGGCCATGCGACCCGGGCTATATCGCGGATACTCAGGCTCGGCGAGCGGGGCCCGGCCGCCCGCGAACGTCTCCGCGCCGGGTTCGTCGCGATACACGGGCTTGCCCGCGCCGTCTTGCCATAGAATGCGGACGAGCGCGGATCGGCGTGGCGAAGCTACATTGGTCAGATGGACAAAGGCTTTGAAGTTGTAGTCCTTGCCGCCTTCGACTGGCACCGTGCGCACCCAACGGCCTTCCAACCCTTCGCGGCCATCGGCCTCGATGATGAGGGCGCCGTCTTTGTGCGGGCCGCCTTGGGGATCGTAGGAAAACGCAGGGCGTATCTCGTCGCGAATGGACACGGCGGTCCAGCCTTCCGGCTGGGCAGATTGGCTGTAAGCGGGCGAGGAAGTCATGCAGACCATCATGACGATTCCTATCGAAGCATATCGCAGCATGGCTCGTACCTGTAGTAATGAGGAGCAACTCGTCAAAAGTAGAAGCGGCTTGCAGCCGCTTTTCTTCGCCCTCTGCAGTGCCACCGGAGCTTGCAGGCCCAATAAAAAGACAGGGGCGGACGCCCATGTCCGATCGGTCCGATTCGTCCAATCCGTCCGATCCGGCTGGCCGGGCAATCGCGTGTGGCACAGCCGGCTATGCTCTTGGTCTTTCTCCGAGACTACGCCAGCCCCGCCGCCTTGCCGCCGCCGCGTGAGAGATACAACTTGTACTCGATGCTGTCCACCAGCGCTTCGTACGACGCGATGATGATGTTCTCCGAAACACCCACTGTATCCCACTCGTCCTGGCCGTCGGCGGACTCGATCAGCACGCGCGTTTTCGCCTTGGTCGCGGATTGCGCGTCGAGGATGCGCACCTTGTAATCCTCGAGGTGCACTTCAGCCAATTCCGGGTACCAGCTTTCGAGCGCTTTGCGCAGCGCATTGTTGAGCGCGTCGACGGGGCCCGCACCCTCGCCCACGGTGTGGTTCACCTTGCCATCCGGCAACTCGATCTTGACCGTCGCCTCTGACACGCCCTCCGGCTCTCCGTTGCGCCGCTCCACGCTGACGCGCAGTCCATGCAGCTTGAAGTAGGGGCGGTGTTTGCCTTGCGCGCGCAGGATGAGCAGCTTGAGCGACGCGTCTGCGCCTTCAAATTCGTAGCCCTGGTTCTCGAGTGCTTTCACGTGCTCGAGCACGGCCCGCGTTTCGGGCGCCTCCCGGTTCAACTCGATGCCGAAGTCCGCCGCCTTCTGCAAGAGACTCGAGCGGCCCGACACTTCGCTCACGGTGATCTGCGTCCGGTTGCCGACCAGTTCCGGGGGAATGTGCTCGTAACTGGTCTTGAGTTTGTTCACGGCATCCGCATGCATGCCGCCCTTGTGCGTGAACGCGTCGCGCCCGACGTACGGTTCGGAATCGCGCGGGTTCATGTTGGCGAGTTCCGCCACGAGGTGCGACAACTGGGTCAATCCCGCGAGCTGTTGCGGGGCCACGACCGGGAAGCCCAGCTTGAGCTGCAAGGATGGAATAATAGTACATAGGTTCGCATTGCCCGTGCGTTCCCCGTACCCGTTGATCGTCCCCTGCACCTGCACGGCCCCTTCCTGCACGGCCGCGATGCTGTTCGCCACGGCGCACCCGCCATCGTTGTGCGTGTGGATGCCTACCTGCGCGTCGGGCAGACGTTCGCGCACCGTCCGCGTGATCGCCGCGATCTCGGAGGGCAGCCGCCCGCCGTTGGTATCGCACAGCACGAGCACCTCGGCGCCCGCGCGCCACGCCGCCTCCAGCACGGACAACGCGTACTCGTTGTCCTCGTTGTACCCGTCGAAGAAGTGTTCCGCATCGAGAAACACGCGGCGTCCTTGCGACTTGAGGTAGGCCACGGACTCGGCCGTGAGCCGGATATTCTCATCGAGGGATACGCGAAGGATCTGCGTTGCGTGTGTGGGGGAGGACTTGGCGAAGATGGTCACGACCTCGGTGTCCGCCGAAAGCAGCGCCTTGATGTTGGCGTCGTCCTCGACCGCCGACTTGGGATGCCGCGTGCTTCCGAAGGCAGCCATCTTGGCATGCTTCAAATCCATGTCGTGGGTGCGCGCGAACAGCTCGGCCGCCTTGGGGTTCGAGGCCGGCTGACCTCCCTCGATGTAGTGCACGCCGAACTCGTCGAGCGCGCGCACCACGCGCAACTGATCTTCGGAGGAAAACTTGATCAGCCGTCCCTGCGCACCGTCGCGCAAGGTCGTATCGTAAATCTCAACACGCTTCGACACTGGGCCGTTCTCCACTGCTGCTGTTTCTTGTATGCGGGGCCATGCGCACCCGAACCATGGGGGAGGGCCCCAACGAGGGGCGAAAGGTTACGTGAGAATGGCGCCCGCGCCGATTCGGGCCGATTGTATCACACACGGCAGCATCTCGTGTCCGTCCGGGAAGAGCAGGCCGGAGTCCTGGGCCGCGCGCTCGCTGTACGACACCGCCGCGTCGGGCACGATCCCCGGTCCGCACAACGCAAACGGCACCGCGCCCCCGGCGTGCGTCTTGGTCGACAGCGCCGTCACGTGGTCGGGCGCCACGAGGATGCGCACGTCGCCGCGCTCCTTGGCGTATTCCAGGCATGGGGCCACGATCTTCGCGTCGAAATCCTCGATGGCCTGCAGCTTCAGATCGAGCCGGCCTTCGTGGGCTGTCTCGTCCGGGGCCTCCACGTGCACGTACGCGAAATCCACCCGGTCCAAGGCGTCCAGCGCCGCGGCCACCTTGCCCGCGTAGTTGGTGTCCAGATATCCTGTTGCACCAGGTACCTCCAACACCTCTAATCCAGCACAAACGCCAATACCATTCACCAGGTCCACCGCGGACACCACCGCGCCGCGAATCCCGAAGCGCTCGTGAAACGGCTCCATGATAGGCGAGCGGCCCTGACCCCACAACCATGCGTGTGTCGCGGGGGGCTTACCGGAGGCTTCGCGGGCCTGGTTAACCGGGTGGCCGCGGAAGACGTCCGCCGACCGCTCGATCACCGCGCAAAGCAGCTTGCCTGCCGGCCCCTCGGGAAGGTGCGGCTCGTACTTCTGATCGGTTATGTTATGGGGAGGCGTGCAAAAGACCGACGCCAAGTCATCCACCGAAACCTGGCCGGCCGTGATGATGCCGAGGTGCCGGTAGCTGACCCCAGGACTGAACCGGATGGGAAGCTCGGCGAGGGCCTCGTTCAGGGCGTGAATGAGCTGCGTGGCCTCTTCCGTGGTAATATGGCCGGCGGTAAAGCTTTGCATCAGCCCGTCGGCGAGGGTAACCAGATTGCAGCGGAATGCCACCTCATTTTCGGCCAGCAGGATTCCACGGCGGGCCGCCTCCAGGGGAGCCCGGCCGGTGTACGTCGCCCGGGGGTTATAGCCGAAAACCGAGAGATTTCCAATGTCACTGCCGGGAGGAAGACCTTCGGGGATGGGATTGAAGAGGGCGCAGATACCCAAAGCCGCTACTTCGTCCATGGCGGGCGTGTTCGCCACCTCGAGTGGAGTCCGGCCGTCCAATTCAGCCACGGGGAAGTCGGCCATGCCGTCTCCGAGCAGGACTAGGTATTTCAACGAGGCATCTCCCCAAGACCCAAAGGTCCAAACATGGTGGTGTTGCCAAGATAACACGGGAGCGCCGGGCAAGTCAAGGTTATGTGGTTGAAATTGCAGCATTTCAGGTGTTTTTGGAGCCCATCGGAGCCCGGCGCGGACGGGGGAGTTGGCCTACCCCGTATTCAGGCGGCCATTGACTTGCTTCGTGCGGGCGGAGTGGTCTTGGGAGAGGCCGCCTTGGGCCGGCTCCGTGACCACGTCGGGCTGGTTGAGGAATGGAATCGAGTGGTCTCACTGGTCTCCGCGAGCGATTTGCCGCACCTCCTGGACCGGCACACGGTTGACTCGTTGTCGCTGGTTCCGGTCCTGCTGCGCGAAGGGGTGGGGGAGGGCCTTCTGCTGGACGTGGGGAGCGGGGGAGGCTTCCCGGCGATACCGCTGCTGATAGCGCTCCCAGGACTTCGTGCGGTGCTGGTCGAGCGGTCGGAGCGGAAGGCGGGCTTCCTGCGAAAGGCCGTGGCGGCCTTGGGGCTGACGGGGGCCGAGGTGCGAAGCGGCGAGTTTCCGAAGGTGGCGGAGGGGGTTCGGGCGGACGTAATCACTGCCCGGGCGATTGAGCGGCCCGACAAGGTTTTGCCGACATTGGGAGAGTGGGTGAAGAGCGGGGCGGTGCTGCTGTGTCAAGCGGGCGACCCGAGAAGTGTCGCCCCCAAAATGTTCCACGTGGAACATTCGGCGCCAATGTTCCACGTGGAACATTTTGAAGACTCGTGGACTGCCACCGCTCTCCGGCGCGGCACGCTCCACATCATCCGCGCCTCCGGCCAAATTACCCCTTGAGCCCCGTCAAGGTCACGCCCTGGATGAACTGGCGTTGCGCCGCGAAGAACAGGGCAATCACCGGAAGGGTCATCAGCACCGATGCCGCCATCAACCCGCCGTACGCGTGGGCGTTCATCACCTGCAACGAGAATAATCCCAAGCTCAGCGGATACAAGCGCTGGTCGCTCACGTAAATCAGCGGCCCCATGAAGTCATTCCAGACGCCCAGGAAGGTAAACACGCCTATTGTCGCCAACGCGGGTTTAACCAAGGGCAGGATGATATTCCACAGAATTCCAAGATAGCCGCACCCATCCATCTTTGCGCTGTCCTCGAGGTCCTTGGGAATCCCCAGCATGAACTGGCGCAGCAGGAAGATGTAGAACGCGCTCCCGAAGAAGGACGGTATCCACAAGGGCCGCAAGGTGTTGTACCATCCCAACTCCTTGAAGATCAGGAACACCGGAATCATGGTGACCTGCGGCGGAATCATCAGAGTGGCAAGCACCAGCAGAAAGCAGAAGTCGCGTCCCGGCCAGTGCAGGCGGGAGAACGCATAGGCCGCCACCGCCGAACCGAGAACCTGTCCAATCACGTTCAGCAGCACCAGCAGGGTGCTGTTCCGGGCGTACACGAGGATCGGCGCCACGCGAAGCACCTTCCGGTAGTTGTCGGTGTACTTGTACCAGGTCGCGAGAAGGTGCGGAGCGTATTCGTAGCGAAGCGTGATCCGCAGCATCTTCGGATCGCTCACCTCAGACGGACCCGCCTCTTCGAGCCGCAGCCAGTTCTTCATCTTGATCGTGTCGTCGTCCGGACTGGCGAACTGCCACGTTAAATCCTGCCATTGGTCCGTGCCCGTGAACGCGGTCTGGGTCGACACGTAGCGCCGCCCGCCCACTTCGATCGTCGCCTTGATGCGGTGCCAGGAACGGTCCGCATGATTGGCTACCACCACCTTGCGGAGATTTGCAAGATCCATCTGCAGCGGCACTTCCGTCCGCAGCTCAAATGCCTTCTCCTTCTCGAAGGAGTAATGAACCTCCTGAGAAGGACGGCCGCCGTCTCCGTCGCGTCGGGACAATTCCGCATCCCCGCTCACCACCAGCCAGTTGAAGGTCCCATTCGCGGTCGGACGCTCAACTGCGAGATCCCATCCGTGTAGAGTCACCTCGGAAACCGCCACCCGGCGGTAGACCGAATCAAAGACCTCGCGGACCAGGTCAAGGTCCACGCGTTGCGCGAACCAGCGCCCCGCTTCCGGCTCGGACAGTTGAAAAACGCTGTCGGGCGTACGGCGCACGAGGCGGGCGTAGATGCCCTCCGCCAAATCCTCGTTGTCCAAATGCGGTGCGAAATACTCCGGCAGTGATGGCGTGAGTTCCACGGCAATCGCGGAAATGGCCTTCAAGCACGGGTCATGGACGCGCTCCCAGTCTTCACTGCTCACCAAGGCGGGCTTGACCGCGCGTTCATTCGCACGCACTGCCATATGGGGAGACACCGTGACCCCGCCGGGAATCTGAGGGAACCATCTGAGGGGATACATCTCATCGGGAACTTTGGCGCTGGTACTGAGCAGCCAGATGAAGGGGAAGGCAAAAAGGATGGAACCCGCCAGGAGCGCCACGTGCAGTAGAAAACGCTTCGCGGCCTGGCCTGTCTGACGCAGCGTGCTCATTCTTCGGACTCGTAGTGCACCCACAGCTTGCTCAAGCGCAGTTGCACCAGGGTCAAGATCAGCACGATGGCGAACAACACCCACGCCATGGCCGAGGCGTAGCCCATCTTCATGTAGCGGAAGGCATTATTGAAGAGGGCATAGACGTAGAAGAGCGTCGCGTCAAGGGGGCCGCCGCGGGTCATGACATAAGCCTGGGTGAAGACCTGGAAGGTGGCAATCAAGCCCATGATCAGGTTGAACAGGATGTACGGGCTCAACATGGGTAGGGTGATGCTCCAGAAGCGCCGGATCGGCCCCGCGCCGTCCATCTCCGCAGCTTCATACAGGTGCTGGGGGATACCCTTGAGGCCCGCGAGCCAGATGATCATGCTTCCGCCCGCACCCCACGCCATCATCATGATCAGGGCGGTCTTGGCGAGGCCCACATCCTGGAGCCAGGCCGGCGCGGGCAACCCGGCCGAACGCAGCACGCTGTTGAGAACCCCCTCTTGGGGATTGAAGATCCACGTCCAAAGGATGGCAGCGGCCACAGCCGGCATAATGGTGGGCAGGTAGAAAATGGTGCGGTACGTGGCCATACCCCGCGTCTCTTTGGCCAGCAGCATGGCGATGCCGAGTCCGAGTACCATGGTGATTGGAATGGACAAGGCCATGAAGAGGGTATTGTACAGTGACTTGTAGAAGAGGGGGTCGCTGAAAAACATCTCGGAGTAGTTGTTGAGACCTACCCACTTCGGTGGCGTCATGACGTCGTACTGGCAGAAGCTCATCACGAACGAGAAGAAGATGGGGCCGCCACCGAAGATGACAAATCCTATAAACCAAGGTGAGGCAAAAAGATAACCGGCGTAGAACTCCCTGCGGAAGTATCCGCGGGCCTGTACCCGCCGGTTGAAGTAGATGTAGAGACACGTGGTGCCCCCGGCTAACATGAGCACATAGATCACGATGATCGGGCTCCAGCTCAACGTGGGATATTCCACGGGGTGCAACACCCGGTTCAAGTCGGCCTGGACGGCGGCGGCGCTGCGCTCGAGTGAGATCTGGGAGTTGCGCAGGATATCCTGCTTGTCGTAGCGCTTATAGATCCCCTGCTCCATGCCGCGGACCTGTTCATTCCAGAGGAGCTGGCCCACCGGGGTGACCGGACGGTACCGGGAGAAGGGCATGGCGTCCACGAATACCCGCTTGGCGTCCTTGAACTTGGCCGCGATAGTTGGATCGCTATATAAATAGTTTTCCATTGCCCATAGAGTAACGTCCTTGCGTCCGCTCATGCTCGGAATGTAGACGTTGCCCGAAGCGCGGGAAAGCTGTTTCCCCGCGTCGGCCTTGATCTCGAAGGCCCGTTGCGAGGACAGGTACTTGATGAACTCCCACGCTTCGGGCAGATGCTTCGCGCCCCGGGGAATGACAAAGGCATGGCCACCGCACCAACCCAGTTGCCGCATCCCTTCGGGCGCGGGGGCCAGCGCGACGCCCAACCGCATGTCGCGGCGCTTGTTGGCAATGTCGGTGAGATAATAGTCAGCGTCGATCTTCATAGCGACTTTGTCGGAGAGGAAGGGGTCGAGGTCGCCGCCCATCGCACTGGTTTGGAAGGCGATGACCTTTTCGGCACCGCCCATGATGTCGTACAGCTCCGTCATGAATGCGAGCGCCTCAACGACCTTGGGGGAATCCAAGGTGCACACGGAGCCGTCCGGGCTGAGAAACTCCCCGCCGTTCAGCCAGGCGTAGAGGTAGAGCCACGAGTTCCCGAAGGTGGGGCTGTGCGGGAGGAACCCGATGCGGACCAAGTCTCCGTTCCCATCGAAAATGGTCAGGATCCGGGTGGCCGCCTTCAGTTGCTCCCAGGTCCGGGGAGGGCCAGGTTTTGACGGGTCTTTGGGGTCCACGCAGCCCGCGGCAATCAGCTCGGCGGCGTGTTTCTCCAAGAGGTCCTGGTTGTAGAACAGGGCGCGGTTGTCGGTGTAATCCGGAATCGCGTAAAGCGTGTCTTTGTAAACACTTTCAGCCCAACAGGCCTCGTAAAACTGTTCCGGGCGCATGGTAAAGGGGTCGTCGGGGCGCTGGGCGAGATCCTCATCCAGGAAGGGTTGCAGCGGGACAAACGCGCCGCGCGACGCCCACTCGCCTACGGCAAAGCGGTCAAACCACACCACGTCGGGCGGATCGCCGCCCGCGATGGCGCACAAGAGGCGCTGGGGGTCACTGGTCCTGTCAAAGGTTGCGCTTTGGCCGAGAATCACCTTGATGGCCGGGCGGCCGTCGCTACCGTCGTGGCGGTTCTCGAAGTCCTGGATGAGGTCCTGGGCGACGAGGACATCGTTTTCGAGGGCGAGGTCGTTACCCCAATAATAAAGTGTTACCGCATCGGGATCGCTCCAGGCGGTCTGGACGATCCACAGTGCGGCCACTACGCAGGCTAGTTTTTTCGCTGCACAGCGCCCCACCCTACTGACTCCCTCCAATCGCCTCGCATCACACCACAGGATCGCGTTCCAATGCAACCCCACGCAGGATGCGGCCTGATTGGAGACAGGCCTGGGCGCCTACGGCGCCGCTTGCCAATCGGACGGATCGGACCGATCAGACCGATCGGACTGACTTGTCTGATCGGTCCGATTCGTCCGATTCGTCCGATCCGTCCGATCTCTTGCGATTGGGTTAGATTCCGGAGGGGTAGTTTTCGCACCAGCGGCAGATGGCCTCGTGCACGCTGGCGCAGTTCGCAGTGAGGTTGGCGAAGGTCTCATCGATGGCGTCGCGAAGCCTCCGGGTGCGCTTCCTCGCGCACAGGATGCACGCAGTGACCGCCCCGCTCGAGCCGTCGCCCTCCAGGTTCGCGCGTTGGAACAGGAAATCATGGCGCAGCAGCCACAACCGCATGGCCTCCGCGTCGAGCGGAATGCCGAAAGCCGCCAGTTCCTCCGTGCGAAGGCGCAGGAGCAGCGTGCCGCCGCTGCGCAGGGAGCCGTAGGCGGCGCGCAGGTACTCGTCCACCGGGGCCGGCAGGGCGCGGATATCGTCCACAACGGCCACATCCACCTCTTCGGGCCCTTGCAGATCCGAACGCCACGCGAGCACGCTGTCGTAGGCGGCCACGCTGGACCCGTCACGCGTGACCGCCGTGAGTTGTTGCACGCCCCGCTCCCGCAGGTTGTCCGCAGCGGGCGCAAGCCTCATCCCGAAATCGAGGAGCGAGTCCGGACCCGCGGGCAGTTGGTTCACGATCGACATCGAATGGCACTTCGCCGGCCAGGCCGCGCCGAATCGCGGCACGCATTTCGCCACCGTTTCCACGAGCGCCTCGACCCGGTGCCGGTAGGTATGGCGCGCGAGGACTTCGGCGAACCCGGCCTCCGCCACGCGCCGCCGCGCCGCATCGTCATCGAGATACCGGCGCGCCTTCACGAGGAGGTCGTCTGCCGAATCATAGACGATGAGATGTGTGTCCTCCTCGAAGAGATCGAGCAGGCCGTTGACAGCGGAGTCCCGGTTCGTGAGCAATGGCACGCCCATGGCGAGCGCTTCGAAGACGCGCATGTTCAGGTCGCGCACGGCACTGTGGTTGAACGTCAGCTTCGTGGAGCCGCACAAACGGCAGAGTTCGTCGCCGTACAGACAACTCCGCGCCAACACGCGGAAATGGGCCTCGATGTGCCGCAGCAGATCGTACCGCTCCTGGTGAATCGGCAAGGCTATCGAGCCCACAAAGGAAATGTCCGCCACGGGTTCCCGCGGACAAGGGTAGTGAATGGCCGGCGTGCACCCCAGCGGCAGCCACGACACGTTGCGCGCGCCCAGCGCCCGCATACGCGGCACATGTTCGCGCTGGGCAACGAAAACGAAATCGTATGCGATCGCGTCCAGGTAGTCGCGGGGGCTCTGCCACGTGTCGGTGCTGATATAGACCGAAGGGCACCTCAATTCGTCCATGATCGGACAGATCGGCATCCCTTCCACGGAAATGGCCACGATGAGATCGGGCAACCACTGCGCCGGCAGAAGCTCGGCGAGCACCACATCGGGCTCAAGGCGGGACTCAATATCGTTGGGTGTGAATGTCTCGTAGAGGTACTCGAGATGTAAACTCGCCAGTTCTTCGCGCGTGACGTTGGGACCTATCGTGAGCACATCGTGGCCGCACTCGCGAAACGCCTGAATGTAGTGGCGCGTCCACGCCCACGGTTCCCCCTTTGTCAGAATGCAGACCTTCATGGCGTGCCCGCGATCCTCCTTCAGCCCCCGCTTTCGGCCGCCGCACCCGCGCGGGCTTGGATATGCGCGAACACGTGGAACTCGTCCTCGTTCTTCACCGCCCCCAGCATGGCCGAATAGGGCTTGATTCCGAACTCGGTGAACCGGAACGCGCCAATGGCATCGATGCTGAGGTTACCCTCTTTCAACGTAATCCGCGCGGGGATCTCTCGCTCGACACGCTTGCCGCGCACGGTCAGAGCAATCTTCGCCATCCAATCAAATGGCGCCTCACCGAGCGTGGCGGATTCACGCCGCAGGCCGATGAGTTCTGCGGTGATATCGGGGTGCCCCTTGGCGTC
This sequence comes from Candidatus Hydrogenedentota bacterium, assembly GCA_020849535.1. Classification (GTDB taxonomy): domain Bacteria; phylum Hydrogenedentota; class Hydrogenedentia; order Hydrogenedentales; family SLHB01; genus JAHDWY01. Next base: position 41,915 of record JADLGB010000143.1, on the reverse strand, counting down.
CAGTTGATCCTCGGCAAGCATATGCTCGCGAATCGTTACGCGGTCGTCCTCCGCGATCTCGCGGAACGGATCCTTCAACACCCCGCTCCTCTTCAGCTCGGGGAACCACTTCTTCTGTGCATCCGGAAGATCGGACGCCAGGGCGGACGTCTTGAAGCTCAGCGAGAAGGTCAGATCCTCAATCGTTTTCTGCGCTGAAGTAATCCGGTATTCATATTCCCTGGGAAAGACAAAGTGGTTGTGCGCGAAGCGGGCGGCGACCCCGCCCTTGTGTGTGACGACGGCGAAAACGCTTTCGTCGCGATCGATCGCAAACTCCGTATCCTGCGCCCACGCCGGGCACGCCAGCGCCACCGCCATCACCACCGTCGCGAGTCTCGCAATCATTCGAGCACCTCCCGCGGGGCGCAACCAGACGCCCCTCATGCCGGTGCATTCGGCCCAACCACTAAACCGTGTCGCTTCCTGGATCCCCGTTGGGTCACGGCCGCGTCTGGAGTTCGCCGAGAGTCATCACCAGAGACGACACCATGGCGAACGCAAGAGGCAGCAGCAAGAGGCACCATCCGAACCAGCGAAAGAGAATCGGTGGAATCGGTTTCAGCCAATACATGCCGCGGTTCACGGTAATCATGGACAACTGCCGCGGGTACCAGATGAACAGGCACGCCGTGGCAACGAAGACCGCGGCGCCGATCCCCGCATTGACGTTGCCCGATGCACCCAACGTCAGCCATAGGTAAAGCAACCCGATTGTCAGTGTGATGACCCGTTCGCGCGGCGAGGCGTTCACGTCGTTCATGTCATACCGCCAGAGTCAGGGCGTCGGTCGCGGGGAAACGGGCCAGCCGGATTTCATTGGTGCGGTTCGCGCATGCCGCTTCGAAGTAGACGAACATTTCGTCGCCGACGCGCATCCAACTGGAGTACCGCCAGGTGTTGTGGAAATGTCCAGGCGTAGTGCTCGTCAACAGCGGCGCGTTCGGGGTCAGGTCGTAGAAGGTGACCAGGTCCGGCGTAAACGCCAGCCCTGTGCAGATGTTATAGTTCGGATCGAACCAGCCAAGCTTCGACCCCTCGTACACGAAGAGGTAACCGACTGACATCGGCACCACGCTCGCGGGTCTCGTAAACATGTTGTGCCAGCCCGTGTTCTCGAAAACCGGCACCGGCCCCTCTTGGGTCCACTTCTCGCCGCAATCGCTCACGAAATGGTGAATGCGCTCGACGCGATCGAGGCCGATCACAAACATATGCCAGCAGCCTTGCGTCCAGAGTATCACCGGATCCTTGTACCCATTCACCTGAATCGTGTCGTCGTCTTCCCAATCCGCTTGGAGAACCGGTCTGGCCGTGGCGGGGACGAATTGCTCAGGAGAAGGCGCGTCGTCAAACTTGAGAACCGACCAGCCCTCATCCAGCCACGCGCAGCAGTACAGCCGGTATAACCCGGAACGCGGGTCCCGCAGCAACGCGGGCCGTTGAAATCCCGGCACGCCCGCGGCTTCCCGGGCGATATGCCCGACGGGCTCGAAATGGACGCCGTCCGATCCTCTCAGGATGCGGATTTCGTATCCCCGCTTGCCTTTTGGCGAATCGGCGTCGCGCAGGCGGGCGGCCATATAGAAGGTTCCGTCCGCGGCGCGGACGACGCTCGGCGCGCCGGCCCACCATTCCGCCACCTGCCGATCGGGTTGCAGCACGACCTCGTATTCGGCCAGCGCCCTTTCAATAAAACGCAGCACTACGACTCCTTTCCCGGTCCTGAACGCGTAATCATCTCACGGCGGCTGAGGCGCAATCCAGTTTCGCATGCAGGGACAATCGCACTGAATCCGCCCGTTCCGTTACTCTCACAAAGTCTGGCTGGTATCGCCCTTCTTTGGGAGCTATCGCAAGTTGATAGTGATAGAGCGTGAGCCGAGCCGGAGTGACATACGTTCTTGCAGGGGTCCCCAGGCTCACCGGCGAATCGGCGGCGTTGAGCCGCCGCAATGGCCTGAAAGGCTTGGATACTCGCAGCCCTGGGTTGGCCCGCCGTTACGGCGGGACTACCCAGGGTCAGCACGCTCCAGAGGAATCCCCTGAAGGGGGTGCATAGCCTATAGTTCAATCTCATGAACGGTGTGTTTTGAGATTGGGGACTCGACGACTATTCAACCCTTACAGGGTAGTCAGAATGTGCATCCCGATACCCAGGGTAGGGCTTCGCTGCCGCTACGCCCAACCCTGGGCTTTGAGTACTTTGGCCTTTCAGGCCATAAGAGCGCGGCGTGCTGCCACCGCCCTGGTAAGGGCGCAGGCATTTCGCCACGGGTGGAGCCGAAGGCGGAACCCGTGGATGGTGCGGCACCATGCGATCAAGCCCCAGCGTGGGCGGGGGAAGTCCAAGCGCCTGAGGCCGGTCCAATTCAACAGCAACGTTGGAAAGGCGCAAGAAGAAGCGATATCGCACCGTGGCGAAAACTCCTGCGCCCCGCTGGGGCTTTCGTAAGGGGAGAGCATGCCTACCCCGGGTTCCGCCTGCGGCTCCACCCGGGGCTATGCACCTGCGCCCCTCCGGGGCTTAAGATCAGAGAGGTGCGTGGGAGGCGATACAAGCCGTCACGCCGATCACTTGCATGAAGGCACTGTGCTGCCGCGCTTGGAAAGCGAGGCAGTACTGAGGAGCGTTCCGCTCTCGCGATTCTTTGCGTTCCTCCGCGCAGGCCGCGCCTCCGCGTTTGAGCGATCTCAAACCACGGGCAAGACGCCCGTTCCCCCTTGCCGGTCTGTTTCTTCAATCGGCGAAATCGGTGGACAACTCTCCTTGTTTGGTTGCGGCTATGCCGCGCTGGGCTCTCGAAAAGCCGGCAGAGATGCCGGCCCTGTGTGTGGAAGACACAGGCGAGGGCGCCTGTGCCACACGCGCTTGCCTTGCCTGTAGGGACACCTCCTTTCTTGCTGTCCTTGTTTGCGCGAGGACTTCAAAAGTTTCAGAAGAACGAGGAGCGGTAGACAGACGTGTGGCATAGTCACGCCCTGCGTGACTGTGTCTTCAGAGCTTGCCGAGCTCTCTGACCTGTCGCGCGGCTACAGTTCCGCTTTGGCGGCCTCGAGCTGGGCATGCGCGCCGACCAGCACCAGCACATCCGCGGCCGCCAGCGTGAAGTCAGGCGGCGGGTTTGTCACGGGCGCTCCGTTTCGCACGACGGCGATGATCGACACTCCCGTGTTTGCGCGCAAGTTGAGCTGGGCGATCGTCTGGCCCACGGCGTGGCTGTCCGCCGCAATGTAATGACTCCGCGTCACGGTCAGTTGCAGGACCTGTAGCAGCTCCTCGGTCGCCGTGCGGTCCGTGGCCATGCCGCGCAGCATGCCGTAGCGCCCCGCGCGCACCGCGGCAAGCTGGGCTTCGACGATGTTATCGGGAATGTCCATTTCTTTGAGCACGTGTGCCGCAATCTCGATCGAGGTCTCAAAATCCTCGGGAATGACGCGGTCCGCGCCCAGTTGATACAGCGCGTCAAGCTCCGTCACGAAGCGCGTCCGCGCGAGGATGAATAAGTCCGGACGCGCCGCGCGTGCCACCGATACGATCCGTTTCGTGGACTGCGTGTCGTTGATGGCGATCACGAGGGCATGCGCATGGGCAAGGCCCGCGTGCTCGAGGATCACGCGGCGATCCGCATCGCCCACGACGACCTCGGCGCCTGCCTCGCGGGCCTGCTCGACCAGGTTCGGGTTCATTTCGATAACCGTGTGCGGGATGTGGGTGGACCGCAGGACTCGTGCGAGATTCTGGCCGTTCATACCGTAGCCCACGATGATCACGTGGTGCGCGCCGACGGGCTTGCGCTCGCCCTCCGCTTCCGGCTGCGCACCGCGGCGCACCAGAAAACCTGCGAGCCCCGTCGCGATCGGACCGGAAAGCGGAACCAATGCCGCGCCGGCAATCATCGACCCTACCGCATACACAATGATCCCGTTCAAGATGTCTGTGGGAAGCAAGCCGAGCTTTTCCGCTTCGAGTCCGAGGACGTACCCGAACTCGCTCACCGTACACAGGCCGATTCCAACCTGAATCGCGGGCCGGAGCGGCCACCCCGACAGACGAACGGCTCCTGTCGTCAGCAGGGACTTCCCCAGCAGCGTGACCAGAATGGCCAAGCCGATGGCCGGCAGGTGCGTGCCTGCGAGGTCGAGATCAACCTTCATGCCCAGCGACACAAAAAACAACGCGTTGAATACATCGCGGAACGGCATGATGTCCGCCACCAACTGGTGACGCACGTCTAACTCCGCGAGCAGAAGCCCCGCGACGCAAGCGCCCAAAGCCAGCGACCAACCCGCGAGGCCTGCCAGCCACGCGCCGCCGCACGCCATCAGCACCGCGAACAAGGCCACCAGCTCGCGACCGCCCGAGCGCACCACCTTCGCAAGAAACCACGCCAACAAGTGGCGTCCAAACACGGCCGCGAAGACGAGTCCCGCAAAGCCCAGTCCGCCCCGCAACGCCGCACCTTTCCATTCTCCGCCTTCACCGGCGCCCAGAAGCGGGAGAAACAGCATGATCCCGATGACGCTGACATCTTGCAGCAGCAGGATGCCCGTGGCGATCATTCCGCTCACGGAATTGGTCTCGCCGCGATCGCTGAGTTGCTTGAGCACGATGGCCGTGCTGCTCAACGATACGGCGATCCCGACCAAGGCGGTCGGAGTGGGAGACAGGTCCATGAGCTGCCAAGCCAGGGCGCCCGAAAGCACTGCCGTGACGCCGATCTGGAGAGAGGCCGCCAGCAGCAGGCTCTTGCCCATGCGGATGAGTGGCTTGGGTGAAAGTTCAAGCCCGATGGTGAAAAGCAACATGACGAGGCCCATCTCGGCGAGGCTGCCCACTTCTTCCTCGGGGATCAGTTCCAGGCCCGATGGACCGATAAGGATGCCCGCGAACAGGTAGCCTATGATTGAAGGCGCGCGCACCATTCGGAACATCCACGCGGAAACGACCGCAGTGCCGAGCAGCACCACGATGTGCATCAGGAACGCGGAATCATGCATGGGCCAAACCTGTCTCCTGGCAAGTGTCGCGAGCATTCCCTCAAACAAACCACGAAACACCGGGTTTTCGTCGGGGCCGATATGGTAGCATTTTTGTCCAGGAGGGGATCGCTTATGCAGCGTTATACACTTCGATACTCAGCGTCACGGGTCGCGTCCTTTGTGCTGTTCCTTAGCACCGTCGTGGCTCCGGCCTTCGTGGCCCATGCGGGCGTCACGTTGCACGTGTCCGCCATGGGCGACAACAGCGACGGTTCCAGTTGGGAGAAAGCCTTCACGACCGTGCAGGCGGCGCTTGACGCCGTGCCCGATGAAAAGGGCGGACACCGCGTCCTCATCCGGCCCGGCACCTACATGGAGGCCAATCTGCATCCCGCGTTCAAAGGCGCGCCCGGCAACTACAACACGCTCGAGGTCGACTTCGACGGCAGCCAAGGCTCCGGTCGCTCGGGATATGCCGTGCTCGATGCGAGCGATGCCAAGCTGGGCCTCAAGAGCGTCGATTGGTGGAGCAACTTCCGCGAGTCGCCGGAGTTTTCCGGTGTGGATTGGGACCGCTGGAAGTTGCGCCACATCTACGCGACCGGCGGTGACGCGGGCTTGTTCTGGGACCTTCCCCCGAAGGTCGAGCCGTTCACCGTCGTCGTGGAGGACAGCGTGGGCATCGGGCGCGCGTTCGGCGGCGGGGTGGGGCACATCCTCCCGCGGGCGGATGAGCCGATCGTCTTTCGCCGCTGCACCCTCTGGAGCCAGGACTGGTGGGGCGACGCCGCGGGCGCCTACGTGCGCGCTGAAAACGAATCCATGCAAGAGACGCCGGATGTTACGTTTGAGGACTGCACGCTGGTCGGTCCGGACAACGCGCTCCAGGCGGGCAACCCGACGTATAGCGGATTCACGCGCGTGAAACTGAAAGACTGCCGGCTCATCTCACTGAACTACTCGCAGCCACGCGGCACGCCCGGCAGCGGGATCATCGTGAGCACGATCGAAGGCCGCCTCCTCCACGTCGATCTCGAAGACTGTACCTTGATGGGGTACAAAGTCTTTGGCGCGGGCGAAGGCGAGGTCTCGTACAGCACAAAGGGATCCGTGCGTGCCTACGTCCAATTTGAACAGGACACGCCCAAGGGCATGCATCGCATCGGCTATTGGCCCGCGGAGGCCTTCGCGTCCATCGTGCCACCCGCGCCGCCGCAATATGGCCCCGAGCTACGCAAGGAATCCGTCGTACGCACCGAGATGTGCGAGGTCACGCCCGTGGAATGGAACGGCCGCCTCTGCATCATGGACTGCGTCCGCCCGGCAAGTGGCGGAGAGGATTCCCAATACTACCTATGCCTGCGCGACGCCGAAACCAATGAGGAACTCGCGCGCTTCGCGCAAGGTTACGGGCTCGCCTGCGCGATCGTGCGTGACGGCACCTTCTACGCTTTCGCATCGCGTCACGAAAACAACGACTGGAACGACGTCACCGCCTTCTACTCCAAGGATCTGAAGACGTGGGAGTCGAAGACCGTCATCACGCAGGAGAACGAGCATCTCTTCAACAGCTCCGTGTGCGCGGACGCCGACGGCTTCGTGATGGCGTACGAATCGAACGACAAACAGTATCCCGCGTTCACGACCAAGTTCGCGCGATCAAAGGACCTCTTGAATTGGGAGAAGCTCCCCGACGCGATTCTCGGGCGCGACCGCTACACGGCCTGCCCGTGCATCCGCTTCGTGGATGGCATGTACTACGTGATCTACACCGAGCACCGCGAACCGCGCTGGTTCTTCGAGGCTTGGCTCGCGCGCTCGCCGGATCTGAAGGCCTGGACCTTGAGTCCGAACAATCCATTGCTCACCGCCGATGATGACGATGAGTGCGTCAACAACTCGGACGTGGATCTCATCGAGCGCGACGGCAAGACTTACATTTACTACACCGTCAGCGATCAGCTCACGTGGGCGAGCGTCAAGCGCGCCACCTACGATGGAAGCCTCAAAGAGCTGTTCGAGTCGGCCTTCGCCGCGGGAACCGCGCCGGCTTCGCGCTAGAGGAGACGATGGACGAGATCGTAGCGAATACCAAACGGGCCCGGAGCACAGCCTCCGGGCCGCGTCTATCTTTCGCCGAACCCATCACCGCCTTGCCGGGCGTCGCGGAGAAGCGCGCGGAGCTGCTTCACGTCCTCGGATTGTTCACGATCCGCGATCTGCTGTATCACTTTCCGCGCGCGTACCAGGATCGGCGCGTGCTCACGCGCATCACGGACATTCAAGAGGGCAACACCGTTACCATCGAAGCGGAAGTGGTGAAGGCCCGCGCTATCCACCTGCGGCGCCGGCTTTCCATGGCGGACGTGACACTGCGCGATGCCTCCGGCGAGATCCGCGCGATCTGGTTTGGGCAAGACTATCTCGCGCGTGTATTGAAGCCGGGTTCGCGCGGTTTCTTCACCGGCGCGGCGGGCGCGTGGAAAGGCCTCGCGCTGCGCAATCCGGACTACGAATTGCACTCGGGCGACGAAGAAGATCGCATGAACTCGGGCCGCATCGTGCCGGTGTATCGTCTCACGGAAGGTGTCAGCCAACGCATGCTGAGGCGTCTTGTACGCACCGCGCTGGACCTTGCGGAACCGCCTGACGAATCGTTGCCCCATGCCCAGCGAGAGGCGCACGGATTTCCCGGCGCGCACGAAGCGCTCCGCCAGGCCCATTTCCCCGATGCAATCGACTCCGGCGAACGCGCGAAGAGCCGCTTCGCCTACGAAGAGCTGCTCGGCATCCAGCTCGGCGTGCTCGCCGCGCGCGCCAAGCGGCATCTCGAACACAAGCGTCACCGCCACATCGTGGACGGTCCGCACCTGCGCGCGCTGCGCGCCGCGTTACCTTTCGCGCTCACGCAGGGCCAGCAACGTGCGGTGACGGACATCCTCGGCGACATGGCGTCGCACCGTCCCATGGTGCGCCTCCTTCAAGGCGATGTGGGTTGCGGCAAGACGCTCGTTGCGCTGCACGCGATCGCGACCGCCTGCGATGGCGGGTATCAGTCGGCTTTGATGGCACCCACGGAAATCCTCGCGGAGCAGCACGGCATCCACCTTCGCGAGTTTCTCGCGCCGCTGGGCTTGGAGGTCGCCGTGCTCACGGGCTCGACGGAGAACGCGAAAGCTGTGCGTGCCCGCATCGCGTCCGGTGCAACTACTGTCATCGTGGGAACGCACGCGCTGCTTCAAGAAGCAACCGCCTTTCATAAGCTCGGGCTTGTGATTATTGATGAGCAACATCGCTTCGGCGTGGTGCAGCGCGCGGCCCTGCATGCGAAGGGGCTCGATCCCGAGTTGCTGCACATGACGGCGACGCCGATTCCGCGCACGCTCGCCATTACTGTTTACGGCGGCATGGACCTTTCCATTATCGACGAACTGCCCCCGGGCCGCACGCCCGTAAAGACGCGCCGGATCACGCCCGCGAAGACCCCAGGCCTATACGACTATCTGCGCCGACAGGCGGCCGCGGGGTATCAGACTTACTACGTGTGTCCGCTTGTCGAGGAGTCCGCCGCGCGGCAGCTCACGGCGGTGACCACACACTTCGCTGAGTTGTCGACGGGGCCGCTAAGCGGAATGCGGACCGCGATGATCCACGGACGTCTGCCTTCTTCCGAGAAGGGCGACGTCATGCACCGTTTCAAGCGCGGCGAGATTGACGTGCTGTTCAGCACGACGGTTATCGAGGTCGGCATCGACTGCCCCAACGCCACGACCATGGTGATCGAAGACGCCGCGCAATTCGGGCTCACGCAGTTGCACCAGTTGCGCGGACGCGTGGGCCGCGGTCCGGCACAGTCCTACTGCTTCCTCCTCGGAAAACCCGTGACCGCCGACGGCAAGCGCCGCCTGGAAATCCTGTGTGAATCGTCCAGCGGCTTCGATATTGCGGAGGCCGACCTCGAAATGCGCGGCCCGGGCGAGTTTCAGGGCTTGCGCCAGGCGGGCCTCAGTGATCTACGAGTCGCGGATCTCGTGCGCGACGTGCGTCTCCTCGATGCCGCGAGACGCGACGCGCAAAACATTCTCGCTATGGACCCCACCCTCACGCGTACGGAGCATGCCCTCCTCGCGGAAGCCGCGCGCCGCTTCGAAGCCGTCAACACGTGATTCGATGAGAACCTCCCCACGCGATGACGCGAGGCAAAACCGCATACAGACGTGCTCTCATTCGATCTCTGTCAGTTTTCCTTCCACTCAAGACACAGGCGAGGGCGCCTGTGCCACACGTCCACCCACGGCCCCTGGCTGTTAGAAATTTTTCTGGTCTTCGTGCAAACCAAGGACCGGAAGATAGAAATAGAAACTCGAGGCTGGGCAAGCGCGTGTGGCACAGGCGCCCTCGCCTGTGTCCCATTTTTCACTTGTCCTGAACTCTGCGTGTTCGGTTGAATCATGTCCGATCCCGCGTCCGCCCGGCGCCGTTGCGCGGCTCGTCTTCATCTGGCAGAATGCCTAATGGGTGTGGAACGTGATGCTGGCCTTCTGAGTGGAGTGGAGTTCGCATGTCTGAGACCATCGACAGCATCGAAGCACTTGAAGAGCGGTTGACCTGCCCCGACCCGGCACTGATCGACTTCATGAAAACGCTCGACGGCGACCTCGTGATAGTTGGCGTCGGCGGCAAGATGGGGCCCACATTGGCGCGGATGGCCGCGCGCGCGGACGAGGCGGCGGGCGTATCGCGCCGCATCACCGGCGTGTCCACATTCTCGCAGTCCGGACTTCGCGAGCAACTCGAATCTTTTGGCGTGACGACGCACAAAGCCGACCTGTTGGCGCCTGGCGCGGTCGCGTCCCTGCCCGACGCCGCAAACGTAATCTACATGCTGGGGCGCAAGTTTGGCTCGACCGGCGCGGAATGGCTGACGTGGGCCACGAACGTCCTCGTGGCCGGGCGCGTGGCGGAACGCTACGCGGCTTCGCGCATCGTCGCCTTCTCTTCCGGCAACATCTATCCCTTCGTTCCCGTGGATTCGGGTGGTGCGACGGAAGACACGCCGCCCGATCCCGTGGGCGAGTATGCGATGTCTTGCCTCGGGCGCGAGCGCATGTTCGATCACTTCTCGAACGAGGCCGGCGCACGCGTGCTGCATTACCGCCTGAATTACGCGGTGGACCTGCGCTACGGCGTTGTCGTCGACATCGCGCAACGCGTCCTCCGGCAAGAACCGGTCGATCTTGGCGCAGGTTTCTTCAACGTGATCTGGCAAGGCTACGCGAACTCGGTGGCGCTGAAGTGCCTGGGGCTGGCATCCTCGCCTCCGGCCATTCTCAACGTCACGGGAATGGAACGCGCGAGCGTGCGCGAACTCGCCACGCGCCTCGGCGAACTTCTCGGTGTCGCACCCGTCTTTCGCGGCACAGAATCGCCCACGGCGCTCTTGAGCAACGCGTCTCGCTGCCACGCGCGCTTTGGATCGCCGGAAGTCGATCTCGACATGATGGTGGAATGGGCGGCCGCTTGGCTGAAGCAAGGCGGGGTCACCCTCAACAAACCCACGCACTTCGAAGCACGGGACGGAAAGTTCTGACCATGGCCAATCCAAAACTGCCCGAACCCCTCTTGAGCCGGCTGCGTGCGGGTCTCGTGATTCCCGCGCATCCATTGGCCCTGACCGCACGCGGCAAGTTCGATGAGCGCCGTCAGCGCGCATTGACGCGATATTACTGTCACGCGGGCGCGGGCGGTGTGGCGGTTGGCGTGCACACCACGCAGTTCGCGATCCGCGATCCGAAGCACGGCCTCTTCCGGCCCGTGATCGAGTTGGCGGGTGAGACCGTCGACACTTTCGTGGCGGAGACGGGAACGCCCATCATCAAGGTTGGCGGTGTCTGCGGCATGACGCCCCAGGCCGTGCGCGAGGCCGCCTATCTGCGCGAGGCTGGCTATCACGTGGGCATGGTGAGTCTCGCCGCGATGGCGAAGGCCAGCGTGCCGAAACTCGTCGCCCACTGCAAGCGCATCGCGAAGGAAATCCCGATCATGGGATTCTACCTGCAGCCCGCCGTGGGCGGCCGCTTGCTGCCAGTGGAATTCTGGAGGCGCTTCGCGGAGATCGAAAACGTGGTGGCCATCAAGATGGCGCCCTTCAATCGGTACCAAACGTTCGACGTGGTGCGCGCCGTGGCCGAAGTGGGCCGTGCCGACGATATCGCCCTCTACACGGGTAACGATGACAGCATCGTTTTGGATCTGCTCACGACGTACCGCATTGCCGTGGACAGCAAACGGGTGCGTCTGCGTATCGTCGGTGGTCTTTTGGGACATTGGGCATGCTGGACCCGGCAGGCCGTGCACCTGCTCGAGGAATGTCACCGCGTCGCCGTTCCGGGTAACGACGTGCCCATGGAACTGTTGACCCGCGCAATTGAGGTCACCGATTCCAATGCGGCCTTTTTCGACGTGGCCAACGCGTTTCGCGGGTGCATTGCGGGTATCCATGATGTGCTCGTGCGTCAAGGTCTCATGGCAAGCCGGCGTTGCCTCGACCCGAAAGAGGCCTTGTCGCCCGGGCAACGCGAAGAGATCGACCGCGTCTACGAGGCCTATCCTCACCTCAATGATGATGCCTTCGTCGCGCAGCACCGGGATACGTGGCTGCGCTGACGCGCGGGACTGACCCACGAATGGGAATCATGGGAAGTATGGGACTTATGGGACTGACTTCGCGCAAGTGGGACTGACCCCGTCTTTCGCGAAGGCTCTGCGCAGCGAAACACGGGGTCTGTCCCTCGTCGCCCAGGTGAAAGTCACAGGCGCCTGTGACGCCCACGCCCGTCCGATCGGTCCGATGAAGCCAAAGGGCCAGCCCGAATCAGAGGGGTCTCATGCCACGAGTCATCGCAGGACTTGCCAAAGGGATCCGGCTCGACGCGCCGGAAGGCGCGACTGTTCGCCCTACGCTGGACCGCGTCCGCGAGTCTCTTTTCAGCATCCTCATGCCCCGGCTGCCGGGGGCGCGCTTCGCCGATCTGTTCGCAGGCAGTGGCGCAAACGGCATCGAGGCGCTCAGCCGCGGTGCCGCAGCCGCGGTCTTTGTAGATAGCGACGCGCGCAGCTTGGACAGTGTCCAACAGAACCTCGCGCGTGCCAAGCTGAGCGCCACAGCCACACAATACCAGCTCCGCCTGCCCTCGGGCTTGACCAGACTGCGCAAAACCGAGGCCCCGTTTGACCTCGTCTATGCCGATCCCCCTTTCGATTTCACCTCCTATGACGCCCTCCTGGAAACCCTTGTTTCGGACGAACTTCTCCGTCCGCAAGGCCTTGTCATTATTGAACATGCGAGCACTGTGGCTATGCCCGGATCCGTGAGGTCTCTCACCCGTCAGAGGCAGGTCACGTACGGTACCGTAACCCTGACCTTTTTCGCTTGACGCACTATGTTGTATGTGGTATCGTGAGCGTGGCACAACATATAGATGTCTTTTTGGATTGTGCGTTGCGCTCTTGTGTTTGAGCCAGGGGTCAGGGGATAGGAACACAGCCGCCATGCGTTGTCCCTTCTGCGCGTTTCTTGAAAGTAAGGTAGTCGATTCGCGTTCCTCGAAAGAGGGGGATTCCATCCGCCGACGCCGCGAATGCCTGAAATGCGCGCGCCGCTACACCACGTACGAGCGCATCGAGGAAGTCGCCCAGATGGTCATCAAGAAAGACGGGCGGCGCGAACCGTTCGACCGATGGAAGATCAAGAGCGGTATTCTGAAAGCGGTCGAGAAGCGACCCGTTGGACTCGAGCAAGTCGAATCTCTGATCGACGACGTCGAGCGCAGCCTCTTCAATTCGACCGAGCACGAAGTTTCCACCGACGCGATCGGCCAGGCCGTGATGGCGCGCTTGAAAGACCTCGACGAAGTGGCCTACGTGCGTTTCGCATCGGTCTACCGCCAGTTCAAAGACCTCAACGAGTTCATGAACGAACTCAAGACCCTGCTTACCTGATCCTTGAATGGAATCAGACTGATCGGACGAATCGGTCCGATTGTCAAGCATTACACAGGCCTCCAGCCTGTGTCTTCATCCCAAAAACGGCAGATGAAAGGGACTGCCCCCTCGCTCAGCGAAATCGGCCCATCTCTCGATTCCATCCCAAATGCACGCTTCGCTGATCGAACCTTCCCCGGGGATACATAGGGTAGAATGAGTCGAGACCGAGGGGGATCTCAGCATGAACCGTCCCGGGGATGAACTTCTGCAAAGCTGGTGCTCGCAACGGGATCCGGAAGCCTTCCGTGCGATTGTCGGACGCCACGCTGGAATGGTCTACGCGACATGCCGCCGGGTTCTGCGCGATGCCGTCGAGGCCGAGGATGTCACGCAGGAATGTTTCGAGGCATTGGTCACGGCCCCGCGGCCTCCGTACCACTACCTCGGGCCGTGGCTCCATCGGGTGGCGACCAACCTTTCACTCAAACGCCTCCGCGCGTCGGGACGCCGCAGAATACGCGAACAACAGTACGCGGACACCCAAAGCGCTCGCGTAGAGCCAACTTGGGATGACATCTACCAATGCGTTGACGAGATCATCGCAGCGCTGCCCGAAAAGTTGCGAGTCCCCGTCACGTCCCATTTCCTTCAAGGCATGACCCACGAAGCAATAGCGCGCCAGATGGGAATCGCGCCTCCTACGGTCCGGTATCGCATCGCAAAGGGCCTCGAACGCATCGCCACCGATTTGCGAAAGCGCCACATCACGGCGGGCGCAGGCACCCTTGCGGCGTTGTTCGCAAGCCATTTCACGGAGGCGGCGGAAGTGCCGTCCGCCCTCACGGCATCGTTGGGAAAACTGGCTCTGGCACAATCCACAAAGGGAACTGCCGGACTCGCGGGCGGGTGGCTAACCCAACACCTTCTCACAAGGGTCTTGACCGCCGCGGCGATTCCTCTCGTCACGGTCGTATCCACAGTGCTCCTCGTGAATCGAGAAGACGCGTCGGACAACACCGTAATCGCGGAACAGGCAGCCATGCCCGAACCGGTCATTACGGCGAGGGAAACATCCCCGCGATCCGATCCCGCAATACCGCAAGCGGTATCTTCAGACTCGGCTGCGCCGGGTGCATTGCCTCCACTCACGCAGGGTGTACCCGCCGAGTTCCTCTACCTTTATGAACCGATCGAGAAGGGACCTGGGGCCGTCTACGGAACCATCACCGATCCCAATGGAAAGCCGGTGGCGGGGGCGCGCATCACGTTGTTCTGCAGGGATAGCTGGTGGAAACATGGCTATGCCGAGACCGTCGCCAATGCCCGCGGAGCGTACGAAATCACCGATCTGCCTATCTCGCGGCTCTATCAACTGACCGCCGTGTCAGCGGCGGGCGCCGCCAGCGGGCATGTTGCACTGTACCTTTTCTCTGACTTGGCGGATCGATTGGCACAGTTCGGGTCGGCTCCTGTGTTCCCCGATGGCAGCCAGCCCGGCCCGAGTGCGGGACTGCGCTGCCGCAGGAATCTCTCTATTCGGCCAAGTGCGGCGCCGCCCATGACCGGCCGGGTGCTTGATGCGGATGGGGCGCCTGTCGAGGGCGCGGTGGTGGCAACCGCAGGCAACCCATTTCTCGCTGTAGGCCTCAGCCAGAATGTGCGCACGGATAACGATGGGCGGTTCGCCATTCACAACATCCTGACTCCGGAGGGGAAGAGTTCGCTGGTCGCATATGCCAAAGGCTACGCGCCCACGATGATTCACGACGTACCCGCGGAATCTTCAAGTAACGATATTGTCCTCGAAACGGCCCATCGTGTCTCGGGGGTAGCTCGCCTCAAGGAGACGGGCCAACCAGTCACCGGCAAGCAAGTCACCCTGCAAACGGTTTCCGATCTGGATCCCAGAAATGTCGCCGTGACAGACCAGAATGGGTCTTTCCGGTTTGATGGCCTCGCCGCAAAGCTGTATGTGATCAGTCTGACCGATACGGAGACCGGCCTCGTGTCCATCGAGGCGCACAAGCTCGATTTGCGCAAGACCGGCTCCATCGACGATGTCGAACTACTCGTATCCCCAGGCGCCAGCATTTCCGGGAGGGTGTACGTGGAGGAGACCGATGAACCGATTGCGGGCGTGCATGTCCGCATCAATCACACGCGAACAAGCGATTCCGTACGCGAGGCGGTCACCGGGCCGGATGGAACGTATCATCTGCAGTCCCTGTCCGCGGGCAAATACAGCGTGAAATGTATTCCTCCCGAGAACGTGGTCCGTCACTTTCACTATATGGACCAAGGTTTGCCAGGTCCTGCTCGAGAGGTCGAAGTGGGACCCGAAGATCATCGAACGGGCATCGATTTCACTTTTCAGGGAGGAGTCTCGGTATCCGGTCAGGTCACCGGTAGCGATGGAATCCCCATCGAGGGGGCCAGCCTGTTTGCGGTCAATTCACAGCGCAGCCAGGAAGGCGGCGAGCAGTCTGGCCAGGGACTTCCTCTTCAAACAAGTGCCGCGTTCACCGATCAAGACGGGTACTACACGCTACGCGGGTTCTCTCCATCCACTGAGTGGACCTACACAATCCGCATCAGCGCATTGGGTTACGCCCAGTTCGAGTCGGGACCCTTCCACGTGACTGCTGACATGGAGGATAAGCACTTCACGCTCCAACCCGCCGCTACGGTCTCCGGAATCGTCGTAACACTGCGCGGAGAACCATTGCCCTTCGTGGGGCTGGGAATGAGCCCGGCAGACCGCAATAGGTACAAGAATCGTGTTGGTGGGTTCTCTGGATCTGACGGACGGTTCACCATTTCGACCGGCGTGCCGCCGGGCGAGTACCAGTTTGAGGCTTCGGGATTCTTCAGCCCGAACCTCGACATTCCGTTCGATGGACGCACAATGAACCCAACCGTTACGGTCGAAGGTACCGAGAGCCTCCAGGGACTCCGTGTAGTCGTCCCCACCGCGGCCGAGTGTGGAACGCTGGCCGGCACGGTTTTCGCCAAGGACACTTCCCTGGCTGTCGCGGACGCCAAAGTCGAAGTCGCGCGCGTGGTGGGCGAGAACGGCGACGACTATGGGCCGTCAAACCGGTTCCAGGCTGGACGGGGACCCGGGGGATTCCGGCTCGCAGGGGTCTTCCCCGGTACCGTTACGCTGCGGGCACAAGCGGAAGGGTACCCGGCACAGGATGTCCACACGTTGAAAGTAGAACCGGGCGCCGATATCGCCGGGCTTCGGCTCATGCTCCGGCCCCCGGAAGAAGTGACCGCGGCCATCCAGGGCACTGTCTATGTGGATGGCTCCCCACTGTCGCCGGCGGCGCGAAGTCTCTATTGCAGACCCTTGGACGCTCCCGAAAACTCCCATCAGTATACGGTGTCCGAAGACGGCACATTCCGTATTGAGAATCTTGAACCAGAATCCTATGCGCTGATCATTGTTGCCCAGCAGTCTACGGAGGACCAACGATTTCGCTGGATGCGCCTGGAAACCGTCGTGCTGGAGGTGAAGCCGGGTGTCGAATACACACAAGATTTCGAGTTGAGCGGGGCGTGTACGTTGCGCGGTCACGTCGTTGCGCCGTCAGCGGCCGGCGATGTCCGCGTCACGGTTGGCATACCCGATCCAACCAATTTCGCGTCCTCGTGGCAACCTTGGCGGCTCGACTCTCCCCAGCTGGTCATCGCTGCAACGATACATATGAGTAACGGCGAATACCTTATCCGGGGTATTCCTCCCGGCACGTACATCGTGACAGCATCGTGTGATGAATCCCGCAAGGGCCAGCCGGCCGATACACGCATCATTGCGGAAACCGTCACGTTGAGTCCTGGTCAGGAAACCACGCTCGGCTTCGAGCTTTAGTCTTGCCCGTTTCCCGGCAGCGCCCGGCTTCCACTCTTGATTCTCACACTTCTTCATCCTTCCCCGTGTTCCCCGTGACCCCGTGGTTTGAATTGCTCTTCCTGTTATCTGGCCACGGGGACACCGGGAATGGAATGGATGCCCGCGTTCGCGAGCATGGCGGGGTGAGGGTAGTGATAAGCAGGTTTCTCTTCCCGAAGTTCCGGTTGCGTGGAAGGCTTTCCCCGCATTTTCCGTCCAGGTGCGAAAAGTGCTTTACGATTGGCCTCCGCCCTCCTATAATGAGACCACTCTTGCGGACCCGCGCGGGTGGGGTGTTCGCAAACTTCCCGGGAGGATGGGTTCTATGGCGGAAGAGCAGAAACAGGCAAAGTTAGGCGATGCGCTCGTCAAGGATGACATCATTACGCGCGAAGACCTGGACAAGGCCAGGGAACGCGAGAAGACGTCCGGCGTGCCCTGGTACCGGTCCCTCTTGCAGATCGGAAAAATCTCCTACGACACGCTCGATCAAACGTTGCGCCACGAGTTTCATCCGAAGTCGGTTCGGGACGAGCATCAGTCGTTGGGAACAACGCTCGTCGGGCTCAAAGCCATCACGGAGCAGCAGCTCCAGCAGGCGCTGAAAGAGCAGGATCGCACGGGCCGCCTTCTGGGAGAGATTCTTCTGGATAGCGGTGCGATCACGCGGCAGACCATTTCGATGGCGCTCGCCAAACAGTACGGAATGGAATACAGCGATTTGGATAAGACCGCGAGCAAGCGCGAAGCACTCGAAGCGGTTCCAGAGAGCATTGCACGCAAGTTCCAGTTGATCCCGGTATCTTTGGAAGGCGACCGCCTCACGGTGCTCGTCGCCAAACCGCAGAACAGGGACAGCCTGGGCGATCTGGGTGTGATCCTCGGGAAGAGAATCCACGCGATTCTCACCAGTTGCGACGATTTCAAGAGTGAGATTCGGGTTCGCTACGGTTCACCGGCCAAGGCAACGGTTGCGCGCACCAAGATGGAGCCGCCACCCGCCAAGGCCCTGTCCAAAACCCAGACCGAGACTCCTGTGAAAGCAAGCACTCCACCGAAGAAAGAAGTCAAGGGGACCAAAAAAGAGGAGGGGACGAGTACAGTGGCTACCGCGGAACCAACCAAAGACACCCGTCGCTTCGACGAAATTGCCAAGCAAGCCGAAGGCGCTCCCGTAATCAAAATGGTCTCGACGATTATTGAAGGCGCGGTGAATTCCGGCGCCACGGACATTCACCTCGATCCCCAGGAACCGGAAATGCGCGTGCGGTATCGCATCGACGGCGTCCTGCACGATGTGATGAGTATCGCCCCCGAGATCGAAAATGCCGTCGTGTCCCGCATCAAGATCATGTCCGACCTGGATATTACCGAAGTCCGCCGGCCTCAGGATGGTCACATCAGTATTGAAACCAAAGACCGCGAGTTCGACATCCGCGTCGCGACCCTGCCTACCTATCTGGGCGAGCGCGTTGTGTTACGGCTCCTCGATCAGTCCTCCGTGCTTTCAGGCATCAAAGATCTGGGACTGGAACCCGAGGATGAAGAAACCGTCACCCGGATGATTGCCCAGCCCTATGGAATGATCCTGGTTACGGGACCAACGGGAAGCGGAAAGACCACGACGCTATACGCCGCACTGAACCGGAAGAATGTACTGACCGAGAGCATCGTCACTTTGGAGGACCCGGTGGAATACCAGATGTCCGGGATCAACCAAGTCCAGATCGATACCGACATTGAAGTTACCTTCGCCAATACGCTTCGCGCGGCCCTGCGTCAGGATATCGATGTCTTGCTGGTGGGCGAGATCCGCGATAGCGATACCGCCCGGATTGCCATTCGCGCCGCGATGACAGGTCACCTGGTGTTTAGCACCTTGCACACCAACGATGCCCCGGAAGCACTAACCACCCTCCGCAACATGCAGGTGCCGTCGTACCTGATCTCCAGTGCCCTGACCTGCGTGGTGGCGCAACGTCTGGTCCGCAAGATTTGCCCCGATTGCCGTACCCCGTTTACACCCACCAAACCACTGTTGAAATCATTGAGGCTTCCGGAAACCACCAAGAAGCTTTACCGCGGCAAAGGATGTGACAGTTGCTACCACACCGGCAATAAGGGTCGCTCAGGGATTTTCGAGATTCTTGAGATCACTCCCGAGTTGCGCCGCATGATTGCCGCGGACGAACCTACGGAAAAAATCGTCAAGGCGTCTAAGCTCAAGACGATGGCCGATCGCTGTCGAATCAAAGTGAAGCAGGGTATCGTTGCTCCAGAGGAATTCTTGCGTGTCATTCGAACGTAGTCCGTTCTCATTTATAAATGACCATATATCAATTATTTAGCTTGTGCTCTCTGGTATGGTATTCGTGATTGGAAGGACGCAGTCTACTGGCTTTTTCCAAGATCTCGATACTGGTTACTATGCTTGCTTTTCCCAAAACCCTTTGGTAGCATGTCGCCGGGGTAAATACACCTTCTGAATAGCGGTGAATAAGGTGTGGATAACTCATTCCAAATACTGGTCGAGGGGATCACGCCAGCGCACGCACAATCTACTATAAGTGTCTAGATACACTGGTTTTAGACCATCTAGCGTGGCATGACCTTCGTGATTCCGTAAGCTTGTATGTGCTTGTGAAATTTGAAGTTACAACTTCCGTAAAAAGACGACTCCAGGCCTAAACTCCATTGTCGGCACGTTATCCACAATCTGTGCGAAGTCGAGCCTGGACTCGCCACAACCCATAGTCTGGCAAACGATAACGTCTGTGGATAAGTCCAAATAGACCGTGTTACGTATGATGTCTATGATAATGTGCATAACTTACGCTTTAGATTTGGATAACCCGTGAAGGTTATCCACAGTATTTGACACATAACGGGACTGTTCCGAGGAAATACACCTCTGAATGTGAAATCGTGGATGGGATGAGCAGGATATCCCGAGAGTTATCAACACGCTAAACTACTCACAAGTAATTACTTACATTGTTATCAACGATATCAACAGAGTCTATTAAGATTACTTCTAGATCTCAATAGAGAATATATTCCTAAGACCAAAAAAACATTCCGAAACGTAGATGTGGAGAGACCTCGATGAAAATCTCGATTCCTCGTCAGGACTTATTGGATGCGGTGAACAAGGTCAAGACCGTAGTCTCTCCCAAGTCCGCATTGCCTATTCTGTCGCACATTCTGATGGAGACGGGGGAGAGTTCCGTTAAACTGACCGCGACCGATCTCAAGGTTAGTATCGAATGCAAGGTAGATTGCACGGTCGAGGAGCAGGGTTCTTTAACGGTTTCATCGCAGCGTTTGTCCTCGATTCTGTCCGAGCTTCCGGAAGGGGACCTATCCATTTCTGTGGGTGGGAACAACGTCATCAGTCTCGAGAGCGGGAAGATTCAGACGAAGCTCTTCAGTATGTCCGCGGAAGAGTTTCCCCCTGTACGGTCTTTTGACACGATTGAACCTTTAGTGCTTCCACAACGTTTGTTGAAGCGCATGTTTCAGAAGACGAGTTTCGCGATCTGCTCAGATCAGGCCCGCTACAACCTCACAGGGTTGCTCTGTGAACTCGACAGTGGCCGCTTGACTGTCGTAGCAACCGATGGCCGGCGCATGAGTTTGTATGCGGAGTCCGAGGGGATCCCAGATGGCATCAATCTTAAAGTCATCATTCCCGGAAAGATGATTGGGGAGCTTGAACGTCTTCTTGGGGAAGATGGGGACGTCAGCGTCTATTTGGACGAGACCCAAGCGGCTTTCGCCTTCGATTCTATTCGCCTTGTAACGGCGCTTATCGAGGGCAATTTCCCTAATTACGACATGGTTATTCCCAAGAAGCACGACAAAGAAGCCCTACTCAACACCTCATTGTTTACAGAGGCTGTTCGCCGCACACGCACGATGACCAACGACAAATTCAATTCCGTGCGCTTCGCGCTGACGGAAGGGGTAATTACCCTGCACGTTGTCACACCGGAAGTCGGCGAATATGAAGAAGAGATGCCCTTGGAGTATCAAGGCGCCCCGGTTGAGATAGCCTTCAATCCAGACTTCCTTCTGGAGGTTCTCCGCCGCATCGATACCGAGAAACTCTGCATCGTTCTCAAGGATGCCATGAGCCCGGGTCTTGTAAAGCCTTACAAGGACGGTCCGCAGGATAATTACCTGAACGTCATCATGCCCATCCGGATCTAGTCCACATTCACGTAGCGCCCTGGCGGAACTGACCGTGGTACTGACTCTCTACGAATGCGGCCAGCTTTACGAGTATTTTCCACCCGCACGTAAAAGCGGCCAAATACCACACTCCCCGGTAGGTAGTCTGTAGTTTTGTCGCGGTTATCCACGGGACCCTTCGCACAGAGCCCGAATCGATGCCAAATTCTCTAAACCCTCTCACGCGGCGCAACATGTGGGGGAGGACATCTCGACGACTTCACCAGCGCCATGTGGAAAACCTTGGGGATATCCAGGAAAAGGCAGTGGAATTCCGATCTGTCACCTGACCTGACCACTCTGAACACCTACCAATTCACGTCTGAACAATATTCCTAATTACTTATTTAATAACATCTTACGACATAATTTCACACAGACAACCCCGATTGAGAGTCTTTCGAGGTATAAGGAAATCGACGTAAAGAGATCATCTCAGGGTTGTGGATAACTTGTGGATTATCTCTAAAACCGTTGATTCTATATGTTGTGGTTACATGTGAGTTATGCCATTTACCCGACAAGAAGCAATCCTGACTTGTACTGGGAGATTCACATGAGATGATGCTACACTGCCGTGAGGATTATTGGATGAAATTCGCAGCCATATTTACAATAGAAGTAATAGTAGATAAGTGTATAAATTTATGAATCCGGAACTTTCTATCACAGGGAAGCCTGAGCAAGGTCAGCAGATCGAGATCCGTCTTTTGCGTGCCCTCAGGCGCATTATCCGTGCAGTTGACATTCATTCCCGGAAACTGTCGGTACATTACAAAATCACGACTCCACAGCTTCTCACGCTCCTATGTATTATTGAAGATGGACCCGTGGCACCCTCTGAAATCGCGCGTCGCGTACAACTTAGCAGCAGTACTATCGTCGGCATTCTTGACCGTTTAGAAGCCAAAGGACTGGTCCGTCGACAACGCAGCACCAAAGATAGGCGCTTGGTCTACCTGGAAGCGACGGAAACCGGCGTTCATGTGGGACGTTCAGCGCCGTCTCCTCTGCAGGATGCGCTGGTCGAAAAACTGGCCAAGCTATCCCGTGCCGATCAACTGCAAATTGTCCAGTCTGTAGAGCGGATCGTGGACATGATGGAAGCCCAACAGATCGATGCAGCGCCTATCCTTGATGTTGGACTAGTGAATCCTTCTGTAGACCAATCATCCTAACTCAAAGCATATCAGCAAATTACGTAGATTAGCACATCTACTTGCATTCAAGGGACGTTTCTTCTATAATCATTCGTACACAAACTATTTTGACACAAAATAATTTTACTATGTCTATTCAACAGACCACACGCAAAACTCAAGACGGGAACGCGCTAGTCATACGTCCCCCGAGCGTAGAAGATGCAGCGGATATTCATGAATTAATTGCCCAATGCCCCCCGCTTGAGATCAACAGTTGCTACACCTATCTCCTGCTTTCCACGCATTTTCGAACCACGTGTGCGGTTGCGCTGAATCAAAAGCGCATGGCGGCGTTTCTGGGGGCATACGTCATTCCCGAACACAAGGACACGCTATTTGTTTGGCAGATCGCCGTGCATACGGACTTCCGGGGAAAGGGAGTTGGTCAGTTGATGCTCGAGTCGCTTCTCAACCGTGAGGCCCTTTCACACCTTGATTACATTGAAGCGACAGTCGCCCCGTCCAACCTCGCGTCTCTGGTCCTCTTTCGCCGCTTCGCTTCGCGTCACCACTCGCCTTTTCACGTAAGCAGCCACTTTGGACAACACCTTTTCCGTAGTAAGGAGCACGAGGAAGAACGACTGATTCGAATCGGGCCGCTGCCGCCTACTCGTCACAGCTAAATCCTGGAGGGGAGACAAACATCATGCAAACATTACTTCACGAAGCGAGTCGAGCGTCCAGCAAGTCGATCTTTACGAAGTTGGAATCGAATGTCCGGGGTTATTGCCGGAACTATCCATCGGTTTTTTCCCGCGCTCAAAATGCCATACTCATTGATGAGGGAGGGCGCGAGTACGTTGACTTCTTGGCGGGAGCGGGTACGCTCAACTACGGTCACAACAACCCCTATCTGAAGGAGGTGCTCCTCCACTACATCGCCGAGAACGGAGTGACTCACGGCCTCGACCTTTACACAACGGCCAAGCGGGACTTTCTGGAAGCCTTTCAGAGGTTCATACTGGCCCCTCGCGAGATGTCCTACAAGATTCAGTTCACGGGTCCAACCGGAACCAACGCCGTTGAGGCGGCGCTCAAGATCGCACGAAACCTCACGGGGCGCGCAAATATCGTCTCCTTCACCAACAGCTTCCATGGTGTGACTCTGGGATCCCTGGCGGTAACAGGCAATTCCTACTACCGCGACGCTTCTGGCGTCCCTGCGTATCACTCCACGTTCATGCCCTACGACGGTTACTTTGGCGAATCAGTGGACACCTTATCCTACTTGGAGCGGATGATCACCGATACGGGAAGTGGCGTAGACCTTCCCGCCGCGGTCATCGTCGAGACAATTCAGGGTGAAGGAGGCGTCAACGAAGCGAGCTACAGGTGGCTTCGGGGATTACAGCACCTCTGCAACGAACACGGCATACTCATGATCATCGACGACATCCAGACCGGTATCGGCAGGACAGGACCCTTTTTCAGCTTCGAGGACGCCCAAATCAGTCCCGACATCATTACGCTCTCGAAGTCTCTCAGTGGGTATGGATTGCCGCTCTCGATCGTTCTCATGAAGCCATCGCACGACGCTTGGAAACCCGGACAACACAATGGGACTTTTCGTGGCAACAGCCTCGCATTCGTAACCGCTACGGAAATGCTCTCCCGTTACTGGCGGGACTCCGGCTTCAACGGCAGAGTCCAGCAGAAGTCCTGGAAACTGGGCAGCGGACTTCACCGGCTTCGCGAAAGGTATCCGGGGATCGTGGGTGTACGGGGCAGGGGCTTGCTTTTTGGCGTCGAGTGCGCCTCTCCGGAGTTGGCCGAGTGCATCCGCGACGTAGCGTTTCAAAAGGGGCTAATTGTCGAAACGTGCGGTCCGCGCGACCACGTGGTGAAGCTGCTACCTCCGCTGACCGTCGAACCGGAGGTACTTGACCGTGGACTTGCGCTATTCGAAGAGGCTGTAGACGTTGCCCACCTCAAGCAGAGTCCGGGGCGACTTCAAGGAGATCTCTAATGATTATCCGGAGCGTTGAGTCGACGCGCGGCACACCCCATGAGGTTCATGCGCCCACATGGTCGAGTCTGCGGCTTCTCGTCCAGAAAGACGGGATGGGGTTTTCGCTCCACGTGACGACGATGCTTGCAGGTACAGAGACGAAGATGTGGTACCGCCACCACCTCGAAGCGGTGTATTGCCTGGAAGGCACGGGTGAAATCGAGGACCTCAGAAGACGAGAAACGCACGTCATTGTCCCCGGCACGCTGTATGCCCTCGATTGCCATGACAAGCACATCCTGAAGGCACATACCGAACTCCGGCTCTTGTGCGTTTTCAATCCTCCTTGTGTAGGGAACGAGACGCACGACGAGCACGGCGGCTATCGTTTGGCCGGAGTGGCCGGCGAAGAATAGAGGGTATAGCCCGGATATCTCCGTGCGCCCCGCGTAGCGGGTGGTGCGGTATTCGCGATAGCACACACGATAACGAAACCAAGAAAGACCGTTGGAGAGGATCGCAGATGACTGTATCAAATGACACGTATCCAAGCCGCGTCGAGCATGACGCTCAGATACTCCCCCGAACCGATCCCGTAGTTTACGGCACGAGCGGACCCCTGACGCCGACGCAACTCGCCGAGTACGATGCCAACGGGTATTGCTTTCTGGAGTCGTTCTTGAGCGAGGAGGAAGTGACCGTGCTTCGGCTTGAACTGGAATCCCTGCGCACCGCGGAACGCGTGCGTCAATCCGAGATCAGCATCACCGAACCTGCGAGTGGTGCTATCCGGTCCATTTTCGCGGTACAAACCGTCAGTGACGCGTTTGCCAGCCTCGCGGCAGACCAGCGGATTCTGGGAATGGTCCGGCAGATCCTCGGAAGCGATGTCTACATTCACCAGTCGCGGTTGAATCTCAAGCCCGGTTTTGTCGGCAAGGAATTCTACTGGCATTCGGACTTTGAAACGTGGCACGCCGAAGATGGAATGCCAGCCATGCGGGCGGTGAGTTGCTCCGTGGCTCTCACGGACAACCATGAATTCAATGGACCTCTCATGTTGATGCCGGGATCTCACCGGCACTTCGTCCAGTGCGCGGGGCGAACCCCCGAAGATCATTTTCTGACTTCCCTGAAAAAACAGGAATACGGCGTACCGAGCTGTGAGCAGTTGGAGTGGTTGACGGCTCAATGCGGGATTGCAGTGCCCAAGGGGCCGGCGGGATCGATCATCCTGTTCGACTGCAACGTGATGCATGGATCGAACAGCAACATCACACCTTATCCGCGCAGCAACGCGTTCTTTGTGTACAACAGTATTGAGAACACCCTTGAAGAACCGTTCTCGGCGAATGGACAGCGTCCCTGGTACTTGGCCAGCCGGGCACCTGAGGTGATAACGCCTAAGGACTTTCGCTCCACCTGCGGTAACCTGATGAGGACACCGCAGTATGCGTGAGCGTCGACGCCTGGTGATGTTCCGCGTGGGGACAGCCGCCCAGGCGATAGCCTGCGTAGTGTTGATCGCGAGCTGCGGCGCGGATCAACACGGCGGGGCAGCGCGGCCGGAAGAATCGACGTTGGAGAGAATCCAGCGGGAGGGCCGGGTGCGCGTTGGCTACGCCAACGAGGCGCCCTATGCGTATCTCGACTCCACGAAGGGGAAGCTCACCGGCGAGGCCCCCGAAGTACTGCGTGCTGTAATGAAGACTATGGGCGTGGAGCACGTTGAAGGCGTCCTGACGGAGTTTGGCGCGCTGATTCCGGGTCTTCGGGCGGGACGGTTCGACATCATTGCGGCGGGGATGTACATCACGCCGGAACGTTGCGAGCAGATTCTGTTCTCGAACCCGACCTATTCCATTGGAGAGGCCCTGATCGTCGGGTGGGGCAACCCGTTGAACCTGCATAGCTACGAGGACATCGCGCGGCACGAGACCGCGACCCTGGGAGTGATGGCGGGCGCGGTGGAACGCGGCTACGCGCGAAAACTCGGCATCCCCGACGGGCGTGTCGTCGTGTTTCCGGAGGGTCCCAGCGGTCTGGAAGCTGTACAAATCGGACGAATCGATGCATTTGCCGGCACGAGCTTGACCATCCACGATCTTCTCTCCAAAGCGGGGCAGACGCGTGTCGAACGTGCAGACCCCTTTCAGGATCCCGTGATCGGTGGCGAGCCTGTGCGTGGATTTGGTGCATTCGGCTTTCGCAAGGAGGACCGCGACTTCGTGGATGCCGTCAACGTAGCACTGGGCACCTTCCTTGGAAGTCCGGAACACATGGCATTGGTGGAGCCGTTCGGATTCACGGAGCGCGATCTGCCGGGAAATGTCACAGCAGAGGATTTATGCGCCCCGTGAGCGCCAGAGGAGGTCATGAGGACATTAGCGCGTGCACTGAAACCCGCGCGAAAAGAGGGGCCTCATGAGCTTCTTCGCTCTCTGCTGGTCCTTGCTTGACGGACTTGCCGTCACGCTCTTGTTGACGGCCGGCGGCAGCTTGGTCGCGATTGGTTTAGCGTGGATCGCGGGGCTGGGGAGGCTGAGCACCCATCGCGTGGTGCGCGCGACTGCCGCGGTGTATGTCGAAGTGTTTCGGGGGACTTCAGCATTGGTGCAGTTATACTGGTTCTTCTATGCGCTCCCGCTCCTCGGCGTTCATCTATCGCCCCTCGTCACCGGAGTGGTGGTCCTGGGTCTCAATATCGGGGCGTACGGGGCCGAAGTAGTCCGAGGCGCCATCGTCTCCATCGGAAGCGATCAACGTGAAGCGGCCGTGGCGCTCAATATGACGCGGCGGCAACAGCTCTGGCTCGTGATTGTGCCGCAGGCCCTCCTACGTATGCTGCCGCCCGCGGGCAACCTGCTGATCGAATTGATGAAGGCGACAGCGCTCGTGTCTTTGATTACTCTGAGCGATCTCACGTTTCGCGGCATGATCTTGCGCGCGGAGACGCTCGATACCGTCCAGGTTTTTGGTCTTCTGTTGCTGATCTACTTTGGAATAGGGCAGGCGTTGATTGTAGGGGTGCGTGCCTTGGAACGCCGCGTTGCGGGGAGATGGCATATGGGGCGTGCAACGTGACATTTGATTGGTCCATCGCCTTGGAGACCTTGCCGGCGCTTCTATCCGCGCTGAGAATCACGGCGTTCGCAACCGTGCTGGGGATGTTGGCCGCCGCGGTCCTGGGGCTTGTGTGGGCGATTGCGCGGCGAAGCCCGAAGCGCATGGTGTCATCGCTCGCAGGACTGGCCGTTGAGTTCATACGATCCACGCCCCTGCTTATCCAGATCTATTTTCTGTTCTACGTGCTGCCTGAAATCGGGATCGTGATGAGTCCCATGTTCACCGGCGTCATCGCGCTCGGCCTCCACTACAGCGCGTATCTGTCGGAGGTCTACCGCGCCGGTGTGGAAGGAGTTCCCAAGGGGCAATGGGAAGCGGCGCGCGCGCTCAACCTGGGAAGACTGGAGACGTGGCGGCTTGTCATCCTGCCGCAGGCGCTTCCACCCGTAGTGCCCGCCATGGGGAATTACCTCATTGCCATGTTCAAGGACACGCCGATGCTGTCGGCGATCACGGTGCTGGAATTGCTCCAGACGGCGAAGGTGATCGGGGCAGAGCGGTTTCGCTACCTGGAACCCCTGACGTTGGTGGGACTCCTCTTTCTTCTGCTCAGTCTGGGTGCGTCTCTCTTGGTTCGTTGGGGCGAGGGATACCTGGGCAAGGCGCAGGCGCGATGAAATCCGAGCAGCAAATGGTGTCAATGAGAGGCTTGGAGAAGTCGTATGGCGGTGTCCATGTCCTGCAAGGCATTGACCTGGATGTGGCCCCAGGAGAGAAGCTGTCCGTTATCGGACCCAGCGGGTCTGGGAAATCCACGTTGCTGCGTATACTGATGACGCTTGAGCAACCCACGAAGGGGTTTATTGAAATCGAAGGGGAGCCCTTGTGGGACATGCGCCTCAACGGGCGGGCGATTCCGGCGGATTCCAAGCACCTGCGCAGAATGCGCAGCAAAGTCGGGATGGTCTTCCAGCACTTCAATCTCTTTCCTCACATGACGGTCCTTCGGAACGTGACCAGCGCTCCCATACACGTGCTTCGTATATCGCGCGACGAGGCCGAGGCGCGTGCGCACGAACTACTCGATAAGGTGGGACTCGGCGCCAAGGTAGACGCCTATCCGTCGCAGCTTTCGGGGGGACAGAAGCAGCGCGTGGCGATTGCGCGGGCATTGGCAATGTATCCCAAGATCATGCTGTTCGACGAGGTGACTTCCGCGCTGGACCCGGAACTTGTGGGAGAGGTACTGGGTGTTTTGCGCGAACTTGCACATCGTACCGACATGACCATGATCCTCGTCACCCACGAGATTCGGTTTGCGCGGGAGATCTCGGACCGGGTGGTTTTCATCGATCATGGGCAAATCGTCGAACAGGGCCCACCGGAACGCATCTTTGCAGAGCCCACGGAGACGCGCACGCGCGAGTTCCTGAAGTCAATCCTCGAAGCCTAGCCCGCATATCTACCCGCCCGCCACGCGAAGGCCGGTGAGATGTGCGGGCCAGAAGGTCCGAAATTCCGCAGGTTCACATGTGCACGGATTCTTCACATTCGCCGCAGCCCCGATGCGGACAGGCGTTTCAGGATATGCATATTCTATTAGACCTATTGGTGCGGACTACGCATTCTGGACCAGATTATGCGCGCCAGGTACAATTCATCAGGTTTTGCGGGTTTTGAGATGCTCCGCGACGGGGAAGAAGGGAAGAATGGTTATGAAGAGCGATGTTGTGAAAGTTGGATTCGAGCGGGCGCCGCACCGGTCGCTGCTCTGGGCTACGGGACAGATCAAGTCGAACGATGACTTCAAGAAGCCGTTTATCGGCATCTGCAATAGCTTCATCGAGATCATTCCCGGTCACGTGCATTTGGATGAATTGGGCCGCTTGGCGAAGGAGGCCGTGCGCGAGGCGGGCGGCGTGCCTTTCGAGTTCAACACCATCGGGGTGGACGACGGCATCGCTATGGGCCACTCGGGCATGAAGTACAGCCTGCCGTCTCGCGAGTTGATCGCGGATTGTGTCGAGACGGTCGTGAATGCTCATCAGTTGGATGGGCTTGTGTGCATTCCCAACTGCGACAAGATTGTGCCGGGCATGATCATGGGCGCCATGCGCTGTAATGTGCCCACGATCTTCGTGTCCGGCGGACCCATGGAAGCGGGAAAGACGCGTGAGGGAAAAACGGTTGACCTTATCAGCGTGTTCGAAGGGGTTGGCGCCTTTCAGAAAGGTGAACTGACGACGGAAGGTCTGGCCGATCTGGAGCGGAATGCATGCCCCACCTGTGGCTCGTGCTCGGGTATGTTCACGGCCAATTCAATGAATTGTCTGTGCGAGGCCCTCGGCCTGGCGTTGCCCGGCAACGGTACCATTCTCGCCACGCACGGAGACAGGCGCGATCTCGTCAAACGTGCCGCGGCGCAGGTGATCAAGTTGATCGAAGCCGATTTGAAGCCCCGAGACATCGTCAACGTCAAGTCGATCGATAACGCTCTTGCGCTGGACATGGCCATGGGCGGATCGACCAACACCGTGCTGCACACGCTGGCGATTGCGCACGAGGCCGGCGTGGATTACCCGTTGGAGCGCATCAACCAGGTTTCGCAACGCGTGCCCAACCTGTGCAAGGTGTCGCCGTCCAGCCACTGGCACATTCAGGATGTGGGTGCGGCAGGCGGCATCAGCGCGATCATGGCGGAACTCGCGAAGAAACCCGGGGCGCTCCATCTGGATTGTCCGACGGTGACGCTCAAGACGCTCGGTGAGAACATCGCGAATGCCTCCATCGCGAACGAAGAAGTTATTCGTCCGCTGGACAAAGCTTACAGCGAGACCGGCGGCCTTGCGATCCTGTTCGGCAACATCGCGCCGCTGGGCGCAGTCGTGAAGGCGGCGGGCGTCGATCCCAGCATTCTGCGGCACACAGGTCCGGCGATCGTTTACGAAAGTGAAGAAGAGGCGATGAAAGGAATCCTCAAGGACGAGGTGAAGCCGGGCCAGGTCGTGGTGATTCGTTACGAGGGCCCGAAGGGCGGGCCCGGCATGCGCGAGATGTTGTCGCCGACGTCGGCGGTGATGGGCAAGGGGCTCGGCAAATCGGTCAGCCTCATCACGGATGGACGCTTCTCCGGCGGCACGCGGGGCGCGTGCATCGGGCATGTCAGTCCCGAAGCGGCCGAAGGCGGTCCTATCGGATTGATCCGCACGGGTGACATCGTCGAAATCGACATCCCCGCGCGCACGCTGAATGTGAAGCTCAGCGATGCGGAGTTGGAGGCGCGCCGCAAGACCGCGGGTCCGGCGCCTGAGCGGCACCTGACCGGCTGGCTGAAACGTTACCAGCGCATGGTCACGAGTGCGAACACGGGAGCGACGCTGTGTTGAGCGGGGTTGTGTGGAAGCGCGCCGTCATTCTGTGGTGCCTCGCGCTTGGGAGCACTTCGATGTGCGCGATTGCCCAAGCCGCCTCCACGGCAGACTCGCCGTTTGAGGTTTTGGGGACACCCGTCACCAAGGCGGGTCTCATGGGGACCCTAGTTGGGCCGGGCCCTGAAGACGGCAGCGAGCGCATCTACTTCAACTTCCGGCAAGAGGCGGGCAAGCTCTTTCTGGTGGCAGTCGATCCCGCGACGGACAAGGTTGAGCAGTTCCAATCGCCTGTTGGAACTGGCGCGTGGGGCTTTATCGTGGGGCCCGACCAAAAGATCTATCTCGGCACGCACGAAGGGCCCGATGCGGAGGACAGTGGGCGGATACTCGTCTTCGATCCGAAGCATCCGGAAAAGCAGATTCAGGTTGTGGGACGGCCCTCGGAGTCGGAATCGTATCTCTGGATGTACACGACGGGCGATGATGGCATCATTTACGGTTGCACGTATCCCAACGCGAAACTGATCTCGTTCGACCCCGCGACGGGCGCGATGGCGGACCTTGGGGTCATGGATGAAACGCAGAAGTATTCGCGGAGCATCTGCACGGGTCCGGACGGGAAGATCTACCTTGGTATTGGGTTCGGGCGCGCGAATGTGATCGCGTTCGACCCGAAGACGGGCGAACGCGCAGCGATCCTGCCGGAAGCGTATCGCAGCGATCCGGCGCAGACGGTGGCCACCGTGTGGAAGGGCGTCGACGGAAACGTCTATATCACCGCGACCGCGATGGAAGTACTCAACGGCGATCCGGAGAACGGTGCGCTGACGCGCCCGCAGACGGTCACCCTGATCGTGCGCGATGGCAAGGTCGAGGAAGCGGTCAATCCCGCGGGGCAGGTATCGACCACGACGCTGAAGGACGGGCGGCGCGTGGCCAATGCCACGCTGAACGGCACATACGATCTGGTGAGCCCCGACGGCTCCGTGGAGCAGCGGCGATTCACGTATACGGGCGCGGGTTCAGGCATCTTCATGGTGGAGAATGGCCCGCTGGGCCACATCTACGGCGGCACGTGGATGCCGAATGAATTGTTCTGGTACGACCCGGCGACAGGTGCGATGGAGAATCCCGGCAATCCCACGGAGACGGGCGGCGAGATCTACTCGATGCTCGATCATCACGGGAGCTTGTACGTGTGCGCGTATCCCGGGGCGTTTTTGTCGAAGTGGGACCCGTCGCGTCCGTGGCAGTACGGACGTGAAGAGAACAGCAATCCACGTGGCTTCGGGAATCTCGGACCGGGACACTTGCGCCCGCGGGCGATGGTGCATGGTCCGAACGAGATGATCTACATCGGGAGTTTTCCCGAATACGGGATGCATGGCGGATCGCTGGGCGTGTGGGATCCGGCGCAGGATCGGCTCATCGAGAACTACCATCCCCTGATCAAGAACCAGTCGATTGTGAGTCTCGTGTACGACGCACAGACCGGCACGGTGTTCGGGGGATCGAGCACGCAGGGCGGCGGCGGGACCGATCCCATCGAACCGGAATCAAAGTTCTTCGCGTTCGACACGAAGGCGAAGAAGGTTGTGATGGAAGAAGCGCCGTTCCCTGGAGCGCAGGCCATACGCAGCATGTGCATCGTGGGGCGCAAGGTATTCGGCGTCTCGAATGATGACGACCTCTTTGTTTACGACATCGATACGAAGACGTATCCACACCGCGAGAAGATGAACGTGGGCGCCGTGCAGGATTGCAGTCTGCGCCTTTGGACGGATGGGAAGTTGTATGGATTGTCCACACGCAAGGTGTTTCAGTTGGACCCGGAGACCTATGCGGTGAAGGTGCTGGCGGAGTATCCAGAGGATATTCGCTGCGGATTCGCGATGGACGAACACGGGATCTACTTCGGGGTGCGCGCGGAGCTGGTGCGGTACAACTGGGCGAAGTGAGCGGCCGGCGCACGCGCCGCATTTCCGGGAGTCTCTCTCGCCAAGACGCCAAAGACACCAAGGCAACAGGGCTTCGCGATTTTTGCACGTCTGGACGATGAGCTTCAGTCGCATGCTATGCATCCCTTTCAGGGAATTCTCTTGGAGCATCTATTGACCCCGGGTAGTCCCGCGTTCCGCGGGCCAACCCGGGGCTGTAAGTATCTAGGCCTTTCAGGCCATTACGGCGGCTCGACGCCGCCGCGGGAAAGAGAATGCGAAGCCGTGGGTTTCTCAACGCTGCTGCGGGAAAGAGAATGCGAAGCCGTGGGTTTCTCAACGCTGCTGCGGGGAAGAGAACGCGAAGCCGGATGCTTCTCGGCGCCGCCGCGGGAAAGAGAATGCGAAGCCGGGGGCCTCACATGCGCATGTCACACATATGCGGATGAAAACCCGCGTGCTCACATTCTTATGGCCTGAAAGGCCAAAATACTCACAGCCCAGGGTTGGCCAAAGCGCAGCGCAGGCCTACCCCGGGTATTCGGATGCGCGTTCTTACTGCCCTGTAAGGGTTGCATAGTCTCCACGTCACTAGTCCCAGACATACCGTTCATCGAACTGAACCCCGTGCTTTCGAAGCAAGCTCCGATATTCATCCTGAAAGGAAAGACGCCTATGGTGCGTGTCTTGATCCCGGACGTACGCTGCGACCTTGTCAACGTGTGAATGACTCACGGAAAAGACGCCGTAGCCGTTCTGCCAATGGAATGATCCATAAGCAGGCCCTTTTGTCTTGATCCAGATGGACGAGTTACGTTTCACGTTTGCGACGAGCGAGGCAATTTCACAATCCCGTGGAAGGCCAAATAGCACATGCAGGTGGTCCGACGTGCCTCCGATGGTGTGGGCTGGTGCCCCTTGCGCCTTGAACGCGGCAGCGAGATACGCGTGGAGTTCGTTCCGGATCCGCGTGTCACGGAAGCTCGCAACGCGGTTCTTGGTTGAAAAAACAAGATGAAGGTGAACCTGTGCCAGCGATTGTGCCACGGAGCCTCCTGCTATGCATCCCTTTCAGGGAATTCTGTTGGAGCATCTATTGACCCCGGGTAGTCCCGCGTTCCGCGGGCCAACCCGGGGCTGTAAGTATCTAGGCCTTTCAGGCCATTACGGCGGCTCGACGCCGCCGCGGGAAAGAGAATGCGAAGCCGGGGGCTTGTCGGTGTCGTCGCGGGCAAGAGAATACGAAGTCTTGGGCTTCTCGGTGCCGTCGCGTGCCAGAGCATACGAAGCCGGATGCTTCTCGGTGTCGCCGCGGGAAAGAGAATGCGAAGCCGTGGGCTTCTCGGTGTCGCCGCGTGCAAGAGAACGCGAAGCCGTGCAGCCTCACGTGCGCATGTCACACATGTGCGGATGCAAACCCGTGCTCACATTCTTGTGGCCTGAAAGGCCAAAATACTCACAGCCCAGGGTTGGCCAAAGCGCAGCGCAGGCCTACCCTGGGTTACAAGTCACCAATCTTCACTACCCTGTAAGGGTTGCATAGCCTGCGCCCCGCTAATCCCAAACATAGCGCTCATCGAATTCAACACCTTGCTTTTGCAGCATTCTACGAAATTCATCCTGAAAAGAAAGAACCTTGTGATGGGCATCTTGCTGGGCAATATACGCGCTGACCTTGTCCACGTGCGAATGACTCACCGAAAAGACCCCATACCCGTTCTGCCAATGAAACGATTTATAGCCGGAACCCTTCGTCTTAATCCACGTCGAAGAATTCCGTTTCACGTTTGCGACGAGCGAGGCAATTTCACAATCCCGTGGAAGGCCAAATAGCACATGCAGGTGGTCCGACGTGCCTCCGATGGTGTGGGCTGGTGCCCCTTGCGCCTTGAACGTGGCAGCGAGATACGCGTGGAGTTCGTCCCGGATTCGCACGTCGCGAAAGATCGCAACGCGGTTCTTGGTTGAAAACACAAGATGAAGGTGAACCTGTGCCAGCGATTGTGCCACGGAGCCTCCTGCTATGCATCCCCTTCAGGGAATTCTCTTGGGGCATCTATTGACCCTGGGTAGTCCCGCGTTCCGCGGGCCAACCCGGGGCTATAAGTATCTAGGCCTTTCAGGCCATTACGGCGGCTCGACGCCGCCGCGGGAAAGAGAATGCGAAGCCGGGGGCTTGTCGGTGCCGTCGCGGGAAAGAGAATGCGAAGCCGTGGGTTTCTCGACGCCGCCGCAGGAAAGAGAATGCGAAGCCGGATGCTTCTCGGTGTCGTCGCGGGCAAGAGAGCATCTGCGTGCGGACGATTTGCGGCGCGCTCATGGTTTCTCTCTTCCGTCGATGATCAGGGCTTTCGCCTTTTCGAACTCGTAGAGGGTGAGGTGGCCTTCCTCCTTCAGGCGAGCAAGGTCCTGCAGTTGTTGGGCGATACTCTGAGGACCAGATTGGGAACTCCTTGCTCTTGCCTGTGCGATTTGGGTCTTGAGAAATTCGACGAATTCTTCAAACGATTCGGGGGATGGCAATTGCCAAAGAAGCACGACGTTGTCGAATAGGTTGTTGCTGGATTCAGAGACAAAAGTGAGTATTCGGTGGCTGTATCGGCGCAACGCGACGAGAAAGATAATCGTACTGAACGCGCTCAGTGCTGAGAGAAAGTAGCAGGTGATTTTACCCCCTTCCTGGCGGTCCAGACCGTGGCCGAGGACAAACAAAAGGATGGCGAACGCGGCTGTCAAAAGGGCCCCAACAAGCTTCGATGTGTCGAAGTAGACGTGGTTGCGCGGGACATGATCAAACTCCCGCAAAGGCCGGGAATACTCATATCTGTTCCAGAGCTCACGATAGGAAGCGCAAATGGTGTCGTCGTCATAGACCGTGAACGTACGAGTGTCTTTGAGAAAGGCCCTCTGCTTGAACTCGTATATCACTTCCGGCATGGGCACCTTCCTTTCTGGCGCGCCCTGGCGCACGCATCATGATCCCGGCGTGATAGTCACCGGGAGGGCGGTCAGGGGATCGTGATGGGCGAGGCGGCCGTCGACGTAGACGCGGAGGCCTTTGAGGCTGTCGGGCGTGGGTGCGGGATCGGTGGCGGGAGCCCAGGCAATGGTGATGTCGTGGCCGTGGTAGCGCACGCCATCGATCGCGAAGGCCTCCATTGCTGGATCGATCAGGGGGTGGACCTCGATGGTCTCGTCCGCGCGCGGGCGCAGGCCCGCCACGTCGGCGATCAGGATGTCGAGATAGGTCGAGTGGTTATAGTCGCGCTGGTCGGTGCGCCATTCACCGTCGTTGCCATTGTAGTATTCGCCGGTCCACGGGAAGTTGCTGTCCTGTTTGTAGAACTGTGCGTCCGTGAAGGACTGGAGCAGCGCATAGAAATCCGAAACGCGCAGGGGACTCTCCTTGTATTCGCGCAGGGTCGCGGCCATGGCGGAGAGCACGATGCTGTTGGCGTGGGGCCACGTGGGGCCGTTCCACATGCAACCCCCGACTTCCTTGCCGTTGAACTTCGTGTCCTGCGAATACGCCGGACACTCCATGGACGCGGACGCGACCGGCCACTTGGTCCAGAACTGTTTCGGGTCCAGGATAGACGACCACGCGGAGACGTAGCGCTGGCCTTGCGCGGGGTCGAACATCGAGAAGTAGAAGGGATAGACCCCGATGACTTCTTTCACGAGGGCCTTCTCGTGGGTCTGCGGCTCGACGGAGTAGAAGAAGCTGGTCGCGTCGTCCCACATCGTCTTCAACGTCGCATCGCGGATGGTGTCCGCGGTGGCGTTGTAGCGCGCGGCGCCTTCGGTGTCGCCAATGAGGGCGAGGATGCGCGCGAGGTTGCGGGCGTTACCATAGACGTAAGCGGTCAAGTCGACGCGTTCAAGCTGCTGCTTCTGCTGGTCTTTGTCGAAGCCGTTGAAGAAGAAGAACGATGGCTGCCACTCCATACCCGTCCACCAGTGGCTGTCGACGAGAAGCAGGCCGTCGTGGTCCGGGTCGTACACGTTCAGCCAACCGTCCACATTGCGTTTGAGGGCGTCGGCCCAGGACTTCAGCAAAGCCTCGTCCGGGTGGACGCAGTGGGCATCCCACACGGTGGAGGTGATCCAGTCCGTGTATTGGCCCGTGCCGATCTCGTTCGGCTTGATGAAATTGGGGAACACACCGTCGGGCTTCTCGTTCTCGCACCACGTGGTGATGATGCCCTGGGTGAACTCGGGGTTGCGTAGCCAGCGCGCCTCGCGGATCTGGTGGCCCGCGCCGTAAGAGATCATGTTGGCGTACCAGTCGGCGGTCCAGCGCCCCTCCGAGATGCCCCAGTTCTTGAGGCGCCCCTCGCCCGCGCGGAAGAGGTTCTTGCGCAGGATGCTCGTGGCACGATGCCAGTACTGCCGGGTCAGGTCCTCTTTCCCGGTAAACGCTGGGACGTTCTCCGTCAGCCAGGAGTTGTACGCGGTAATCTGGTCATGCAGCGGGTCCGCGGACTGTACGGCGCGGTCCAACGCGGCCACGGCATCGGCGGGCCTCGTGGATGCGGCCATGAAGAGGTTCAGGGTCTTGCTCTCGCCGGGCGCCAGGGCGACCGTCTGCTCGATATCGGTCCGGGCACTGTGGAGTCCTGGGACTTCCGTGCCCTTCGGGTGCAGGTACAACACGTCGATGTTGGCGTTGCTGTTGGCGGAGATGGTCATCAGTTGGACCTTGTAGGTACCTGCGGCGAGGTCACCGACCGGATAGGTCACAATGCCGAATTCTCGCTCCGTATCGCCCCAGCCTCCCGTAGGTTGCAGCAGAATCCGGGGATGCCGCTTCTGGTTGGGCAGCCTCAGCAGGAAATCCGCATTGCCGGCCATGGCCCGCGCATAGCGGATCGACAGTACCATATCCTTTTGTGGCTCAGGGACTTGGAATACATAAACGGCGTTGTCGCCCGGCTGTCCGCCAAAGTTGCTGCCGAGCACCCGGCCACCGCTGGCCGCCGCCTTCGTATCGTCACCCTTGCTTCCCGCCTGGCTGGCGGGCGACTCACCCTCGACGCTGATCGCGGTTTGGGCCGTGGCTGGCCCCTGCGCCACCGCGAACCCGGGCAGACTCGCCACTGCGTTGATGGTCATGCCCCGGTTTTCCACGGTCCAAGCGGCACATCCCTGGTCCAAAGGCACCGAAGCGGCCTGGAGCGTCCCACGCAAGACAACCTCGGCGGCCTCCTGTTTCGTGTTGGTGAGCGTCAGCCGGAGCGAGAGCACGTCCTCGCCGGAGATCCACTTGGCGGCCTTCACCTCGACGCCGTTTGCCGTGCCAGATAGCTCCACACGGCTTGGGTAACTTGTTGCCTGCACAGGCAGTACGACTTGACCGTCAGCCTTGATTTCGAGGTCGAAACCCAGCCCGTGGCCCGTAATCAGGTAGTAATGAATAGTTTGCGGAGGAAAGGCCCAGCCTTCGGCGTGACCCGCCCAGAGGCATTGGCCGGTCGAGGCAATAGGCACATGTTCGAGATAGGGCCGCGCGAGGAGCGCGTCGACGTCGGGCTGGCCAAACAGTTTTCCGCCGGGACCGGGGGTAAAAGCTTTTGGTTCAACGGGTTGCGCGATGACGGCGAGGTGCAGGCACACGATAGACGCAAGAAACAGAATTCCCCTCACGAGATGGCCTCCTTTGTCCCCGGGGCGAAGCGAATCTCAACGGATATCGGCGTCCAGCCATTTCAGCAGGGCCATGACACCGCGGGCCTTCTTGAGCATGGTGGCTTTCAGGCCCAGTTCCCGCAGCTTCTCTTTGGCCTCATGACGCGACTTCGCGATGACAACACCCCCCACGAAGGACTTCTCTTCATCGCCTTCCGCCCGAATGGCATGGTACTCGAAGGTAGGCATTCCGTTCTTCTCCCAAGAGTCGGTGCTGATCACCCGGCCGAGTCTTGTTCGGTCAACGGAAGCGGTTCGTGTACGCGCTTTTACCTGCTCCCGTTGTTGTCATTCTATCACGGTGGACGCGGTTTGCCAATGGAAGAGACGGTTAGGACGGATTGGACGAAGTGTACTCAGCAGAGTGTACGTTGCGCTCGCTGCCATGTTACGCTGGAGGACGCGGCTCTGAATCCACAGGCCGCGCGGGAGAGCCATGCGCAACAAATTTCTGGGAACCGGCGAACCGGGCTACCACCCCATGCGCAAGGTGAAGGTATGCCTGTCAGGGCTGCGTTACGCGGTGCTCTATGATTTCAGCGTGGCCTACAAGGTGGTGCTGTCCCTCATCATATTGGCGATCTGCCTCTATTTCCGGCAGCGAATCGACTTCCTGTTCGTTTTAGCCGCCACCGGCTTCATGCTGATGGCGGAGATGTTCAATACGGCCATTGAGACTTTATGCGACTTTGTG
This sequence comes from Candidatus Hydrogenedentota bacterium, assembly GCA_020849535.1. Lineage (GTDB taxonomy): Bacteria > Hydrogenedentota > Hydrogenedentia > Hydrogenedentales > SLHB01 > JAHDWY01. The sequence goes on along the minus strand of JADLGB010000143.1, from coordinate 2,873 downwards.
GAAGAGCGCCAGAATCCCAAGATCGGGGTGATTAAGGACATTGCCGCCGCCGCGGCCGGTCTGGGTATTCTGGTGTGGTTCATCGTGGTGCTGGTCGAGATCAGCCGCGCATTCTGAGCAACGTGAAGCATTGCCTGAGATGGGGAGGACCTGCCGTGTTGCGTTCACTGCTTTTGCTGGCGCTGGTGGTTTTGCCGGCGCAGTCTGCTGAGGAGACTCCAAGCCCGGCGCGCGCCGATCGCTCCGTCATCTACCAGCCCGAGTCCGGCGTACCGGGCTCCGCGCCCGCAGCGGAGTTGCCGGTACCCTCGAAGCCTGGTCCGCATCTACTCATCGACGACTATCTCATCGCAAGCAGCGATCAGGTAACCCGCGTGGTCGTCCAGCCGAAGCGCGATCCCGCGATTCCAAATCCCATCGTCACCGGACCGGAAGACAAGTGCTTCCAGCCGTATCTTACCGTCATTCGCGATGAAGCGAGTGGGCGGTATCGCATGTGGTACGGCGCTTCGCGCGAAGACCGGAACACCGGCCGGTCCCACCTCGCCACGATAGAATCGGAAGATGGCATCCACTTCATCCGTCCGCACCGCATCTGCGAGACACCAGAGATTCAGTTTGGATCCGAGGTGATTGACCGCGGTCCCGCGCATCCGGACCCCGCGTCGCGCTATGTCTACAGCTATTGGCTGGACGGTGGCATGCGGATCCTGAGATCGCCGGATGGGCTGACGTGGCAACCGCTCGTGCCGGACGTCGTCCTGCGGCAGGATCACGACATCACGGGGATCGACTGGGATCCCTTGCGCAACACGTACGTCGCGACGGTGTCAACCTACATCACCGGCGCGGCTTGGACTGGACAGCGGCGCACGACGATGATGAGTTTCAGTGACGATCTTGTACATTGGGAGGAGCCGTGGTTTGTGGTCACCGCGAGCGATGCCCTGGATGAAGGCGAGACGCAGTTCTATGCGATGGAAGGGTATCTCACGCGCGGCCCCCTGCGCATCGGCATGGTCAAGATTCTGCGCGATGACTTGCGCGCGGCGGGTACGGCGGAAGGCAGCTTCGGCCGCGCGCACACCTCGCTCGCGTGGAGCCGCGACGGGCGCACCTGGGTGCGCGACCGCGCGAAGTACTTCGAGCCCGACGACGGCCCCGCCGCGTGGGATCACGCGCACGCCTGGATTGACGAGCAACTGGTCGTCGGCGATCAGGTCTATCTTTACTACGGTGGCTATAAGCAGGGCCACAAGATGAACCGCTTCGAGGAGCGCCAGATCGGCCTGGTCCGCATCCCGCTCGATCGCTACGTGGCGCGGCGTGCTGACAAGACGGGCCTCCTGAGCACCGTTCCTTTCCTGCTGGACGTCGGCACCAAGGGCCTCACGATCAACGCGGACGCTTCAAAGGGTCGCGTGCGCGTGCAGGTGCGAGACGCGCAGACGAAAGAGGTTGTGCCGGGGTTCGGTTTCGATGCGTGCGCGCCGACCACGGCCGATGGACTGCGCGTGCCGGTGCAGTGGAGCGGCGCGGATTTCGCTTCGCTTGCGGGCAAAGCCGTGTCGTTGGACTTCGAGTTGGAGGGGGCGGACCTGTACGCATTCGAGTTTGAATGATCGTGCATTGGGGGAATGTCTATGAGCACCGTAACTAAAGTGTGCGTTATGTCGTTCGTTGCGGCTGCCACAAGCGCGATGGCGCAAGGCGAGGTGAAGGAGACTGATCCGCACGTGCGTGCTCAGGAACTCTCGTCTCTGCGCTTCGGCATGTTCGTGTGCTGGTCCTTCAGCACCTTCTCGGGTCAAGAGTGGACCCGCGGCGTGACCGATGTGAGTTTCTTCAAGGCCACCGGCTGCGATACCGACCAGTGGTGCCAGACCGCCAAAGAGGCGGGCATGAACTACATCCTCTTCCTCACGAAGCACCACGACGGATTCTGCTTGTGGGACACCGACACGACGGATTGGAAAGTCACCAAGAGTCCGCTGGGCAAAGATGTGCTTGCGGCACTGCGCGAGTCCTGCGACCGCCATGGCATCAAGCTCGCCCTGTACTTCTCCGAAGGCGACTGGACCTGGCCCGAAAACAAGAACGCGGAGCTGAAGAAGGCGCAGTTGAAAGAGCTGTGCACGCGCTACGGCCCCGTCGAATTCTTCTGGATGGATCACGCGCAGGGGGATGGCGGCCTGGATCACGTCGCCACGGCGGCGTGGGTGAAGCAGTTCCAACCCGATTGCTTCGTGGGATTCAACCACGGACAGCCCGCGGGACAGCTCGCGTTGCGGGAACGGGGCCGCCCCGGGCCCATCGGCGATATCGCCGCATCCGAATACAACAAGGAGGGTGAAGCGGCTTACACCGGGTATTTGGCCGCTGAGTTCACATACCCGATTCTGCCGAAACACAAAGGCGGCGCGGACTGGTTCTACTCGTTGCCCGAACACGACAACCTGTGCCACCCCGCGGAGAAGATCTTCGAGGACTACAAGGGCGCGGTGCAATATGGCAACCTGTTCTCGCTGGACGTCGGCCCTGATTACGCGGGCAAACTACGCGAGATCGACGTGAAGACCCTGCGCCAGGTCGGGGAAATGATCCGTGCCTGGGAGGCGCAGACCGCCCCCGCGAAGCCCTGACCGATCGGTCCGATTCCCTTCCCCAGGGCAATTGCACCAAAACTGTTCATTTCTTTGCCGCCACAACATCCGTCTGGCATCGGCTCTCTTTGGGAGCTACCGCAGGTCGATTGTGATGCCCAGTGAACGGAGCTTGGGTGAGATGGGTGCGAATCGGTGGTGTTGAGCCGCCGCAATGGCCTGAAAGGCCTAAGTACTCATAGCCCGGGGTTGGCCCGCCGAAACGGCGGG
>JADLGB010000142.1 GCA_020849535.1 Candidatus Hydrogenedentota bacterium | reverse complement strand
CCGGCGATTCATTCTGGTCACCATCGCAATCATTGTCTTGTTGATCGGGGGTCTCGCGTTAAATGGAATGGGCCACTGACGGCGTGCCGGCGCCGCGCGGGGCCAATGGATTGGGCGTCCCGAAGCATTGTACTCGCAGGACGCGAACTCGCGCGATGAAGCGCGTGGATGCTGCGCGCATCGCGGCAGCAAACCTATGGGAGAGCATGCATCATGTGCGGAATTGTGGGTTACATCGGTGACAAAAAGAACGCCGTGGACGTCATCATGTCGGGATTGCACCGGCTTGAGTACCGCGGTTACGACTCGGCCGGCGTGGCGGTGATCAAGGACAGCACGCTGAAGTGCGTGAAGAGCCTGGGCAAGCTCGTGTCGATGGACGCGAAGCTCGAAGCCAATCCGCTGATCGGCCCGCTGGGCATCGGCCACACGCGTTGGGCCACGCACGGCGTTCCCAGCGAGGTGAACTCCCACCCGCACTTCGACGTGCCCATGGAGATTGCCGTCGTACACAACGGCATCATCGAGAATTACCAGGAGTTGCGCGCCTCCCTTCAGAAGGACGGCGTCGTGTTCCGTAGCCAGACCGACACGGAGACGATCGCGCACCTGGTGCGCAAGTACTACCAGGGCGACCTATTCGCGGCCGTCAAGCGCGCCCTGCATGATGTGGAAGGCGCGTACGCCATCGGCGTCGTGTGCAAGAACAACCCCGACGTGCTCGTGGCCGCGCGTCACGGCAGCCCGCTCATCGTCGGTCTCGGCGACGACGAGGCGTACATCGCTTCGGACGTGCCCGCGATCATGAAGTTCACGCGCAAGGTCCTTTACATCGACAACGGGCAGGTGTGCGAAATCCGCCGGAACGGGTACAAGGTCGAAGACCTCAAGGGCAACCCCGTCACGCTCGAAGTGAAAACGGTGGACTGGGATGATGCGGCAGCCGAAAAGGAAGGCTATCCGCACTTCATGCTCAAGGAAATCAACCAGCAGCCCGAAGTCATTCGCAACACGCTCCGGGGCCGCGTGACCGAAGGTTCCGACGTCGTGAACCTGCAGGACATGCAGCTCTCCGAGCAGGAACTGAAGGACTGCAAGAAGATCGTCATCGTGAGCTGCGGAACGGCGTGGCACGCGGGCCTCGTGGGCAAGTACCTGATCGAGCGCTTCGCCAAGGTGCCCGTTGAGGTCGATATCGCGTCCGAATACCGCTATCGCGATCCCATCATCTATCCCAACACCATCGTGATTCCTGTGACCCAGTCGGGCGAGACGGCGGACACGCTGGAAGCCATTCGCATCGCGAAGAGCCGTGGCGCGAAGGTCGTGTCGATTGTGAACGTGGTGGGTTCGAGCATCGCGCGCGAATCCCACGGCGTGATCTACACCCAGGCGGGGCCGGAAATCGGCGTGGCCTCGACCAAGGCGTACACGTCGCAGATTACGGCGTTTGCCTTGTTCACCATCTGGCTGGGCGAGACCCGCGGGGTGCTGTCCAAGGCGGAAGCCAAGGAGATGATTGCCCACCTGCGCGCCGTCCCCGACAAGATTCAGTGGTGCCTGGATCACCAGGAAGACGTAATCCGTTGCGCCAAGGATCCGAAGTACCTCAACGCGCAGAGCGCGTTGTACCTCGGCCGCAGCTTCAACTTCCCGAGTGCGTTGGAAGGCGCGCTGAAGCTGAAGGAAATCAGCTACATCCATGCGGAAGGCTACGGTGCGGGTGAAATGAAGCACGGCCCGATCGCGCTGGTGACAAACGAGCTGCCGGTGGTGTGCGTGGCCGTGGAAGGCGACACCTACGACAAGATGGTGTCGAACATCCAGGAAATCCGGGCCCGCTCCGGTATCGTGTTGTCGGTGGCAACCGAGGGCGATGAGGGCATCAAGGCGCACAGCGCAGATGTCATCTACGTGCCGGAATGCTACGAGCCGTTCAGCCCGATCGTGGTGGCGGTGCCGCTGCAGTTGCTGGCGTACTATATCGCCGCGAATCGCGGTTGCGACGTCGACCAGCCGCGTAACCTCGCGAAGAGCGTGACGGTCGAGTAACCGGTAAATCTACGATGTAAGCCGCGGCGCGGCCTTCGGGTCGCGCCGCTTCCTTTTTGACTACGTTCAACGCAGCCGAAAGTAGGGACTGCATTTCAGTACTGCCTCGCTCTCCGAGCGCGGCAGCACAGCGCTGCCCTCAAGAGATTGACCTGACCGGAACGCCGGCTGAGGACGATTTGAAGCACGCAAAGGCTTTGACAAACCTACGGATTAGGGGCAGAGCAGAGTCTTGTGCTGCCGCGCTCGGAGAGCGAGGCAGTACTTCGGGAGGCCACGTCAGGGTCGATCGTTATTGGGGAGACGCAGAATATGCTTGGGGACATTCTATGCCGGACGCAGTGGATGCCGACGCCCATCGATGCCCCTCAGAATCTTGGGCAGGGTGTGAAATGCAAACCCGCCCCTCCCTCGCGGAGAGGCGGGGTCCTCGAAAACCCGATTCGCAGGATCACCGCACGTCCGGCGCTCGTCGCTGAAACCTAGGGCAACAAGGCCAGATAATATGTGGTGACGAACACCAGAATGAGGTAAAGCGGATAAAGCACCTGCCCCAGAATGCCGCTGCTCAGCGTCTCCAACAATTGTTCGAAGTCAAACATGATACGGGTTCCTCCTTTCCCTGCGCTCCATCATAGTACTTCTCGAGGGGCGCTGTCATTACAGCGCGGCATCTATTTCGTGGGAATCCAGGTCCGGCCCTCGCGGGCGGCGCGGATTTGGTCCAGGTGGTGCTCCGTGTGACCGGCAAATCCCGTGAGCCCTTTGCGGAGTGTCAGGAGCCCCGCCTCGCTGTGGTGGAACGTGCGCTCGAGAACGCCATCCTCGTGCGCCTCCAGAAGATAGATGAGCTGGTTGCGCGCGGCCACGAAGAGGTCTCTGCAAAGCGGCAACGGCCGGGACGAGTAATTGAGTTCTTTCGCCCAGGCATCCTGATCGAAGGCATGCACGTGGCAGCCGGGCTCGGCCAGACCACGGCACGCACGCCAAAGGTAGACAATCTCGCAATCCGTGAGATGCACCAGGAGCTGCTGCACGCTCCATTTGCCAGGGGCATAGGCCTTCCCCAGCCCGGAGGCGGGGGCATCAAACTGCTCCAGGACGGCGTCACGCGACCGGGTAAGCGACTCAATCAGCTCTTCTCGTGTCATAACTAAACCTCCTTTAACCATTCGGCACAGCCCCGGCCCGAGTGACGCACGGAACTCGCGGTTGCTACTTTCTTTCAGGGTTGGACAGCATCACCGGGCGTATCTGCCACGGCCTGCGGCTCATGGCCGCGCTTTGGACAGCTCGTTCAGTTCGTCTTCGATACTTTGAGTGACCGGAAAACGGAACCCCGTCTTGGGATCCAGATCGAGGTCAAGAACCTTTAGCGTGACCGGAAGCTGTTCTCGCTTCCACTGGTTATACGCGAAGAGGCGTCCGAAATTGCGCGTCCATATGCGCAGTTGTTCGGCATCGTGTTGGGGGTGGCGGTGGAGGAGCACGCGCCAGCAGTCGGGCAGCGACATGCGCCGCCGCGCAAACAGGTACAGCAGGTCATCCAGCACCACGTAGGGCATCAGGTCCGCCTCATCGCGCTGGTCCGGTGCCAGTTCCGCGCTCGGCGGGATGTCCAGGATCCCCTGGAGCGATCGAATGCCGTCCCGCCGCGCGACGTGTTCCAGGAGCAGGGTCACGAGCGTCTTCGGAACATTTGCGATCGGAGAGTAGCCTCCCTGATTGTCGCCTCCGGTAGTCGTATACCCGACCGCGGCCTCGCTCAAGTTCGACGTGACCAGCAGCAGGCCCTTCGCACTGTTGGCCCAGTTCAGCATCATGTTGCCCCTGACCCGCGCTTGGAGGTTCTGCTTCGCGAGCGCTGTCACCTGCTCCGCGCCGCCAGCCAACTCTCCGGCTTTCTTCAGCGCGAGGTCCGCCTCTTCCGCGATGGACACGACCTTGAACGGCACACCCAATTCATCTGCGAGCGCACGCGCGGCCTCTTCGGTGGCCTTGCTGCTGAACGCTTTGTTCGGTAAATACACCGAGGCGACGCGCTCCGCGAAGCGCGCGGCGTCCCGGCCTTGGTTGAAGGCCTTGGCCGCCTGCACGGCCAGCAGCAGGCACAGAGCGCTGTCGCGGCCGCCTGAGAGCGCGACGAGGAAGCGGTCAAATGCGCCAACCTTCTCGAAATAGTCGCGCAAGCCCAAAACCAGCGCGCCGTATAGCTCATCCAAATACCGTGAGGACTCGTTGACGGTTCGGGCCTCGCCGGGCACGTAGAAGCTGCGGGGCAACTGAGTGGCGTAGTCCTTCACGGAGGCCGGGTTGAACGTACCTCCGCGTGCATCGATGGCCGCGATGCCAGGCGCTTCATGCGCGCGAGAGGCGTCCTGGCGCCACGTCGTGTTTTCGGAGCGCACGCGCGACACGTCGTCGAGGTTCACCACGCCGGTCGCGAGCGTCCAGTAGTCCATGGAAAGGATGGGCGCCTCCGTAACGATGCCCTCGGGCGAGGCGATGAACCCGCCCCCGTCGAATACGAGACGGCTGTTGTCGCAGCCGAGGAGGTTGGCGTACGCGTACACGCAGGCCAGACTGCCCGATGCCCCGAGAATCAGCCGGCGGCGTTGCTCGTTCTTGAGCGGCGTGAAGGGTGAGGCGCTGGGGTTGCAGATGATTTCCGCACCCGCGCGCACACGTGCCCGGGCCGGCGAATTGGTGGACCAGAGGTCTTCGCAAATTTCGGCGCTCACCTTGCCAAATGGCAAGTCGAACACCAGTTCGCCCGCGGGCACGCCATTGATCTCTGTCGCGCCGTGGTTCCAGGCGGCCCAATTGCGCCCTTCGTAGAAGATGCTGTACGTCGGCAGGTACTTCTTCAGGATGAGCCCGCGCACGGAACCATCATGGATCAGGGCCGCCGCGTTGTACATCATCGCGTCGAGCCGGACCGGCAATCCCACGAAGACGCTGAGCCCTTTGCAGTGGGTTGCCAGTTCTTGGAGAGACTGCCAACTGCGGCGCGCGATGTCGGGCCACCAGATGCGGTCTTCGAGACTGTACCCGGACAGGCACAACTCCGGCGTGACCAGCAGGTGGACACCTTGGGCCTTCGCGGCCTCCACAATCGCGCGCAGGCGCCCGGCGTTTCCGGCAAAATCGCCCACTTTCACTGAGACGGCGGCCACGCCTATTCGCACCAATCGCATCAAGTGACTCCCTGCCGGTTGCCCGCTTCGCGGATATACAGCACCATTGTACAGGGAAAATACGTCACACTGCATCCGGATTGTTGATGAGTTCGTCTTTCAGGATGCCGATACGCTCGGAAAGCATGACCCGGTAGATTTCCGGATTGCGCAGTCGCTTGTATTCATCCGGCAATTTGGCGAGATCATCGAGGAAATGCTGCCGGTGGACGGATACCGATGGCGAGGGCTGCCGGACCCCGCGGTCGAAGACCGGTTGCAGCAAGGGCTCGGCCCGCACGGCATTCCGCAGCACCATGGGCCGGTGAGGCTGATGGTAGTCACGCCCATGGATCGTGCCTTCCGCCGGCCACGGCTCATCGGCGTCATACATCACGTCGCCAAGGGGCTGATCCCACGCGTCGTAGTACCGCACGAGGCTCTTGCGCCCTGGGTTGGTGGCTTTGGCGATGTTGGAAGAAATCTTCATACGCGGCTGCCAGTGGCCGTCCTCCCCAACCGCCACCAGTTTGTACACACCATTCAGTGAAGGGCAGTCGCGCGACGTGATCAGATGCGTACCGACGCCCCACGCGTTGATCTTGGCCCCTTGACGTTTCAGGTCGGCGATCAAGTCCTCTTCGAGGTCGTTGGAAGCGACGATCAGCGGATTCTCGATGCCCGCCTCGCGCATCATGCGGTATGCAATCTTGCTGAGTTTCGCCAAGTCTCCCGAGTCGAGGCGGATCGCGGGCCGCACGGGCACGCCCTGCTCCTTCATCTCAAGAAACACGCGAATCGCGTTGGGCACGCCGCTCTGGATGGTATCGTAGGTATCCACAAGCAGCACGCAGCGTTCCGGATAGCGCCGGGCAAAGGCCCGGAACGCGTCCACCTCGTTGCTGAAGCTCATCACCCAACTGTGGGCGTGGGTGCCCGACACCGGGATCCCGTAGTACTTGCCCGCAAGCACATTCGATGTGGAACTACAGCCCCCGATGAAGGCCGCGCGTGAGCCGCTGAGGCCGCCGTCGGGGCCGTGCGCCCGCCGCAGACCGAACTCCATCACCGGCTCGCCGTCCGCCGCGAGACAGACGCGGGACGCTTTGGTGGCGATCAGGGTCTGATAATTGAGCATGTTGAGCAGCGCGCTTTCCAGGAGCTGCGTTTCAAAGATGCTGCCTTCCACCTGCACCAAGGGTTCGTTGGGAAACACGAGGGTGCCTTCCGGCACGGCGCGCACCGTGCACATGGGCCGGAACTGGAGCAGGTACGACAGAAACTCCTCTTCGAAGAGGTTCAGTGAGCGGAGGTATTCGATGTCGTCTTCTTCAAAGCGAAGATGCTCAAGATAATCGAGGAAAGGCCCCAGGCCGGCGGCCACGGCAAATCCCGTGTGCGGCGGGAGCGACCGGAAAAAGTACTCGAAACAAACCGGCATCCCCGCGCGACCTTCGCTCAGGTAGCCGGCCATCATGGTCAGTTCATAGAAATCCGTCAGCAGGGCCATGCCCTCGCGGGTGCGCCAAGGGTGGACCGCGCCCCTCATTCCAGTTCCCCCGAGGCAATGATCCGCACGCCTTCGTGACGCATCTCCTCGATGGCGGCCACTCCCGATCCGGGTGGCACGTCCACGGCACGGCACAGGTCCTCGATCAGGAGCACCTCGAAACCGCGTTCCAGCCCGTCAATCGCCGTGGCCTTCACGCAGTAGTCCGTGGCGAGCCCGCACACGAAAAGCCGACCGATGCGGCGCTCGGAAAGACGCCGCCCGAGGTCGGAACCCTGAAAGCCGCTGTACGCTTCGCGATTGGGGTCGGTGGCTTTGCTGACGATCCAGGCGCCCGCGGGCACATGCAGATCGGGATGAAACATCGCGCCGGGACGGCCTTCAACGCAGTGGGCAGGCCAACTACCGTCGGTGTATGTCGGGCTCTTACTGAAACTGCAGTGCGTTGCGGGATGCCAGTCCCTCGTGAACACAGTGTGCGCGAACTTGGGCATGATCCGGTTGATGCCCGGCACGATCATGTCTCCTCCCGCCACTGGAAGGGCGCCACCCGGACAGAAGTCCTGTTGAAGATCCACGATGAGTAGCGCGTCGTCCGATTTCACCTTCATAGCCGCACCTCATCTCTAGGGTATGGTGGAGAATTACGCCGTGGCACGAGCCCGGATTTCCGCGCTCATCGCGTTTCTCTCCGCCTCCCCAAATGTGGAGGGGAACATGTCATTCGCCTCGACGCATTGGAGAAGCCTGTTTACAGCGTACTCCAGGATGCGATCGTGGTCAAACGCCAGCCGTGGCAGGTCCGCGAGAGGAAACCACTGCGCCTCTCGGGCATCATCGCCCGCCGTCACCGTGTGCGCGCGATGATCGACGACCGCGAGGTAGACCACGCTCACGGTCCACCCGCGCGGGTCCCGGCCTGGGTCGCCAAAGACCTGCATCTGGCGCAAGGGGACATCCGTCAATCCCGTCTCTTCGCGCAATTCCCGTGCGCCCGCCTCGTCGACGGGTTCATTTTCATTCACGAAACCGCCGGGAAAGGCCCAGCATCCTTCAAAAGGCTCGTGGCCCCTGCGCACGAGAAGCACATGCGCGGCCCCGTCGACGAGCGTGAACACGACGGAATCGGCGGCCAGAATCGGCCGGGGGTACTCATAGGTGTATGTCATTTTGTGCATCAATCCCTCACGTTTTTCCAGATTAAGACGTGCGGCGCGACCGTCCTACACAGATCCGAGGAAGCCGTCGCTCCAGAAGACCGGCTCGTAACCCCGCTCATGCACCCAACGGATGGCCGTGCGCACCTTGTCCATGACGGTGGGTTGGTAATAGGAGAGTTCGCGCCGGAAATACTGTTCGTGGATGAGCAGTTCCACCATCTCCGAGGTGTGCGGCGTGGCGGTCCGGCGATTCAAGAAGGGTACGATTTCCTCAACCTCCAGCAGATTCACGACCGAAGTGCAGCGCACGAAGAACAGGCCCGTCTCGCGGTCGTACCACGCGCCGCGCCGGTCGCAATACGCGCACTGTTCCAAATCGTGGTAGTAGCCGGTGGTGCACACGCCGTCCTGAATTTCAAAGAGTCCGACGAGCTGTTCGATGCCCCGGTCACGCAACGCGCCGATAGCCGCCTTGGGGCATTCGGCCCAATGCGTGGTCGTCGTCGTGCTGAGCACCTCGTTCCCGGCGAAGCGCCGGATATGGCCGCACACCAGGTCGTAATCGTGCGCGATCTGCGTGTAGACCGCGTTGCGATAGGGCCGGTCCGGCTTGTCCTGCAACGCGTGGAAGCTGAGGTGCAACCATTCGGCGCTGGCCTGCCATTCCTCTTTCCATTTGGCCGGCATCTGCGTCAGGTCAAAACCGTCGGTCTGGTAGTAGATGTTGAGGTGCACCTTTGTGCCGTATGTCTCGTGCATTTCCCGCCAGAATTTCAGATACCAGTGGTCGAACAGCGAGGGATAGCGGTCCGGCTCGGTCCCGAGGTCCTTGAGAAACTCGATGTTGTCATCCACGGAAAAGCGGTAGCGGGGCTTGCTGCCGCGGTTCCACCAGACGTCGATTTGATGCTGGGTTTCGCCGTACTGCGCGGTCAGGGTTTGCCGCCGCCTCGTCAGTGCCACGTCGCAGCGAAACCGGTCCTGCTCCACCGTGCACGCGACTCCGTTAACGGTCACCTTGGGAGCGGCGCTTCGCCCTTCGACGCGGATGCGCAGTCCCTCCGGCGACTCGAGGCCGTCGTTGCGGTTGAGGACATCGCCATCCTGCGGCGAGGTGATTTCGATCGGGTGATTCATGGTTACGTATCCTCTGGTGAATTCTGGAATTCAAGATATTATCCCAGAATGCCGCGCCAAATGGCACGCACATGCAAGGGGAAGCCTCGACGAACGGAGGACCGCATAGGAGAAGGAGTGCGATAACTTGTGGCTATGTCATTTTATGGGTGGCTGTCCCTATTTGTCCCGATGCTATTCGGGTACCGGTAGGATAAAACAGGAAGTCGCGAAACTGTTCGTGCGCCATTTCCGTTCATTGTGTCCGGTTGCTGACGCCGATTCTGACATTACTCCTGAATTTCAAGCCGGGATTCTACGGGCAGCCAGTGCGATCCGAAGCGCTTCATCGAAATCTGGTATCCCAAAAACTGCAACTCACCCTCACGAAAATCAGGAGCAATCCAAGCATGTCGAGCGTATGCAGAAGGAGGTTCTTCCAGATTGGAAAGTTCCAGACTTTCACCCGCGATCAGCAAGGCCGCCAACACCATGTTGTCGATATGGCGCACGGTGCCGACCGTATCAATCTCTATCGTTTTGTAGAGTTTGGAGAATGCCCCGGCGCTTCTCCGCGATCCGATAGAACCGAGCGAACAGAGGGCTTGTGAGCGGGCGGATTCGGGATAGTGATTGTCGGCTATGACCCTCATGAGGATGGGTATCGAAGCATCTCCACACTCGACAGCATAACGCCTCACCGCGTCCGTCAATTGTGGGTCATTGGACCATGACTCGCCCGACCACAGGAGGACATTATCTCGAAGCGATTCCACGGCTGGTGCTGGTAATTCCTGGATACCCTTTCCTGAGCGATACGGTGCTGGCTGGACGCTGTCGAGGGGCAGAAACGGGCGCTGGTACTTCTCGGCTTTTTCAATCCATTGCAAGGCTCGCGTCTTGAGGTCCTTGTCACCCTGGGCAGCCAATCGCCGCAACTGCGGTAACCTCTCGTCATCCGGGCGGCCTCCGAAGAGCCTGCTTAGGTACATCTCTCGCCGGTCGTCGGACGGAGCGTTCAGTGCCGTCTGTTCCAGAAGGTTGTAGTATTCCTCGTTACCGGGCAGCATAGACGTGATCCATCCCAGTTCACTCTTCTCAAACGGACCGACAAGTGCCATACCCGCCAGGGTCTCGAATCGTGACCGCAAATAGGCACTGGACTCCGGAGTGCGTAGCGCATAGATTACTCCGTCTCGTTCCGCTTGATCAGCAGAGCTTGGACTCGACACGGATTCAAGTTCCTTCAACCGCGCCAGCATCCGATCTTGCACACTCTGGGGACCAAACTGCATCAGTATTTCTATGTTGCCACGGTAATCCTTCCACCGTTCATCCCGTAGCAACCTGAGAAGTACTTGAAGCGCTTCATCTCCCCACTCCGCCCAGAGTTCACCGCCCCGCCGGTAATCGGGAGTCCCTTGGACAATCACGGACTCCACACTCGGTGAGAAGCCGGGCGCAACCTCGAGCTCCCATCCTGGTGGCGGCTGCAACGGGGGAGGCTCGGAATTGACAAGGGTGGCAGCAAAGAAGGACACGACGATTCCAAGCGCGGCTCGTGGTCTTGCCTGTGCGTACATATGAAGTCCTTTCCTGCAGTCTCGTTCATTTGACACCATCACTTTGATACGGTTCGGGTAGCAACAATTCCAACCGAGCCCCGTCCCAGAAATTGGAGCGCTGCTATCCGAGAAGCGGTCGCATCAAATCGCCAGTCGAAACGGGATCGCAATCTCCCGGTCGCACTCGTGGCCGGCGGCGAGTCACGTCGCGGAGGTTCCCGTTCTGAACTCAACATTGCAGACAACAAATGGATGTCCCCATTTGTTTACTAGCTTCCGAAGCCGAATCTAGTTTTGAATTTCACGGGCCTTTTGCCAAACATCGCCTAATCCTCGCTCCGCGATGAATTGCTCAAGGTCGCTATGGCGAATTGCCTCCCGCGAGTTCTGTAGCATAGCGCGGATATCGCGCAGATGCTTTTCGGAGCCAACTTCGCGGAAGTACTCGAGTTTGCGAACGATGACGTACTCCGGTGGCGCGATGGTAACCGTGTCGTCACCGATGTGGACGCGTATGGAATTTGCCAGTCCCCAGACATGGAGGGAATCGCGGCCACTTAGGTATAGGTCGGCTTTGAAACCCGTCTCGTGGTGGATCACATTGAAATGCCCCCGTTGTTGGCGCGAGGCCTCGAGGGAAATCACTTCCTGCGGTGGACAGTAGAACTCCGCAATCGGAAACGCTTCAACCATGTTGGCCGCGCTCTCGCGATCGAGAAGAACCACGATGTCTACGTCGTTTGTCAACCGCGGCTCGCCGAATATCATGGCTGCCGCGCTGCCGGTTACCATGTAAGAAATCTTTGCGCGCTCCAGCCGCCGCGTGAAGAGCAAAACGAGATTAGGTTCGAGCATACAGGAATGCTTCGCGCAGCGCGGCTTCGATCTGGTCTTCGGTCCAGTCGGGATGCTGCATCCGTAGGCCGGCCGCCTTCAGATCGCGAGCCGTGTTGTATATGCGCTGCATCGCATCAAGCTTCTGCGCCGGCGTCATGTCGCGAAGAGTTTTGCGGTATTCCGAGCTGTCCATAGACCCATTGTACCTATCCCGCGCTGCGCAGAAAACTCTGGGTGCCCACACGTTTGGGCGCGGCTGAAACGGGATCCCGTCCTTGTGTATACTATTCGCTTTGGACAAACGAGGGGGGAAGGATGAAAACGCTCGTCTCGGTGGTGGTTCCGTTCTTCAATGAGGAAGACAACGTGCTTCCTCTCTCGGAGGCGATTGACAAGGTGTTCGCGGGCCTGCCGGAATACGACTACGAGTATCTCTTCGTGAACGATGGGAGCAAGGACGGCACCCGTGCCCGGATCGAGGAGCTTCGTGCGAAAAACCCGCACGTGCGGCCCATCCACCTCGTGCAGAACCGGGGCCAGTCGGCGGCGTTGGTCGCGGGCATGCGCCGTGCCCAAGGCGAGTACATCCTCACGCTGGATGGAGACTTGCAGAATGACCCCTGCGATTTTCCCACGATGCTGGCACTGCTGAAGGATTACGATTGCGTGTGTGGGTATCGCGCGAACCGGCAGGACACCTGGGTGCGAAAGATTTCGAGCAAGATAGCAAACGGCGTGCGGCGGATGGTCCTCGACGACGGCATCCGCGACGCGGGCTGCGGCAGCAAAGGCTTCCGGAAGAGCTGCGTCGAGCACATCGTCCCGTTCAACGGCGTGCACCGCTACTTTGCCGTCATGGTGCGCAACGGCGGACTGACGATTGCCGAGTGCCCGGTGACGCATCGTCCGCGCATCCACGGCGTATCGAAGTATGGCATTCACAATCGCCTCTGGCGCGGCATCTACGACCTGATCGGCGTCGGCTGGCTGAGAAGACGCTATGTGACCTTCCGCGTGGAAGGAGAGGAGTAACGTGAGCGAAGTTCTGTCCGGCCCGGTCCATGTCCTGTGGTTAATCCTCGGGGCAACGGGCGGCGTCATTTTTTACGGCCGGTTTTACGTGCAGTGGTGGGCTTCCGAGCGCGAGAAGCGCTCGGTCATGCCGGTGGCCTTCTGGTACATGAGCAGCGTGGGCTCGCTCATGCTTCTTGTATACGCCGTGCACGAGCAGTCGCCAGTGGGCGCGCTCGGGCAGAGCCTGAATATCGTCATCTATTCGCGCAATCTCGTGCATATCTGGCGCGAGAATGGCCGCCTGACGAAGGCAGGTAACGCGGCGATTCACGCGGCCGTGGCGGCGATTTCCACCATCGCCGTCGTGCTGGTCATCCACATCTGGCTTTCGGAGTACCACCACACCCAGACGATCACCCAGACGGAAGCCAATCAGGTGTGGTTCTGGCTGGCCCTCGGGGTGGCCGGCCAGGCGCTGTTTGCAAGCCGCTTCATCATTCAATGGATCGCCACGGAGCTGAAACGCCGCAGTGTGGTTCCGCGCATCTTCTGGCACATCAGCATCGTGGCCAGCCTGCTGCAACTGGCCTGTTTCTGGCAGCGCCAGGAGTGGATCTTCGCGCTCGGCATGATCGCCAACATCTTGGTGTATACCCGCAATATCTGGTTCATCCACGCCAATCCGGAGACACCCGACAATGCGGCGAAGATGGCCTGACAAATGATCCGGCACGCGCCTCTGCTCTTCGTGGCGGGATGTGCCGCCGTCCTGTTCGGCGTCAACATCTGGGGCTACGACCTCTGGTCGCCCGACGAACCTCGGTTCGCCCAGGTCGCGCGGGAGATCCTGCAGACCGGCGACTGGCTCGTCATGCACGTGAACGGCGAGCCCTACTACGAAAAGCCGCCGTTCATGTTCTGGACCATCGCCGCGCTTTCGCTTCCTTTCGGCGACGTCAATGAACTTACCGCGCGGCTGCCCGCAGTCCTCGGCGGGATCGCTACCGTGCTGCTGACCTTCCTGCTCGCGGACCGCCTTTACGGCCGCCGCGTGGCTCTGGCATCCGCGGTCATCCTCATGACTATGGCCCTGTTCTGGTGGGAAGCGCGCACCGCGCAGATCGACTCCTTCCTGACCGCGTGGACGACCTTGACGCTCTATGCGTTCTGGAGGCATCACGAGTCGCGCGAGGTGAAGTGGTTGCTCGTCTTCTATGGCGCTATCGCCGCGGCTGTCTTTGCTAAGGGACCGCCCGGCATCGTGTTTCCGCTCCTGCTGGCCTTCACGTTCTACTGGGGCCGCCGTGCGGAGCGCCGCTCCCTGCACCTCGTGCTGGGCATCGCCGCCATCGCCGTTCTCATCGGGTTGTGGCTGATCCCCGCCTACTCCATGGCCCACACGCAGGAGACGCGACCTGAATCCGCGGAGGCGACATCCATCACCCTCATCGCCGAGAATCTCTATCGGCAGACCGTCGGCCGTTTCATTCTCGGTGTGAGCAAGAAGCAGCCATTCTGGTACTACCTCGAGAACCTTCCTATCAACGTCTTCCCCTGGACGCTCTTCCTGCCGTGGACCGTCTACGCCATCTGGCAGCGCAGGCGCGAAGGCGTGGCGATGAGGCTCCTGCTGTGTTGGACGCTTCCCGCCATCATCTTCTTTTCTTTGAGCAGTGGAAAACGCGCCCTCTACCTGCTCCCCATCTTTCCGGCACTCGCCATCCTCTTCGGGACCACTGTGCTGGAATTGATGGACGGCGGCCGCACCGCGTGGCGCAGGCGCACGGGCTACGTGTGGGCCGCACTCTTGCTCTCGCTGGGGCTGCCTGTCTTTCCGCTGGCTTATGCGGCCTTCACCGGGACTGCCGGTCCGCTGACCCCACACCTGGCCACGGCGGAATGGACGACCGGCACACCTGAAGAAATCCGCGGCGCGGCCTTCGCCGTGCTGCCACTGTGCATGTGCGCTTTGGCGTTCGGCGTGCATGCGATCCTGCGCGCGCGCCGCGACGAAGGCCGCACGCTGCACTACGCGATGGCCGGGCACTTCGCGGGACTGGCCACGGCCATGGCCCTGAGCGTGTTTCCATTCGTCAACACGTTCAAAGGCGCGAGCGATTTCTGCATGCCTATCAGGGCCCTCTCGGAACGGGGCGAAGATTTCCGCCTGTATTCCGTGGCCTTCTCACGCGAAGGGTACATCTTCTACGCCAAGCACCCACACATTCCCTACCTGGTAGATGAATGGCCCCTGCCGGTTCCGGAAGACCGCGATCCCCTGGAGGTCGCCGCGGAGCAGCGCGCCATGGGCAACGTCCTGCGCAAGAGCGCACAGGACGTCCCCATCGCCGACATGACTGCCGTCACGGAAGAGGAACTCGCACAGCTTACCGCCGCGTCGGATGCCGCGTTTGCATTTGCCTCGGCCAAGTCGAAACTGGCCGAACCTTTCAAGACTGCCATCGCGGAATCGGTCCAGGCGTTTGCTGCAGAATTCGCGGGTTCCGAGCCGGCCTTCCTCTTCGTGCAGACCCAGGATTGGCGCTGGCTCCTGCCTTTCGGGCCCGCGCTGCGCTCGCTGATCGTGGTGGACCACGAAGCTGTGGGAAGCCGCCAGGTCTTGATCATCGCGAATACCGCGGGCGCGGACCTGCTGCGCGAGGCAGGGGTGATGCCGGGCGTTTGATCCTCGTCCCCAAGGCAATCGCGCCTGAACGGTACACCCACATGGCGTGGCTCCGTGCGGCCCAACGGGTCCTCAGCACGGACTAACCTGCGTGCGCCTCCACATCGTTTCGCGTCAGGTGGGACTGGGTGCGGCGGAGCGAATGGAAGGCATACACATACACGCCGAGGCCCAGCAACGCGCCCGCCCAGTGGATCAAGGCAAACAGGATCGACGCAGGACCTAACACTCCTTTCACCCCGATCGCGACGCCGATGTAGACGGCTGCAAATGTCAGGATTGCCCGCGTGATGGTGCCCGGCGGGGCTGGAATAACATCGGTGTGTTCCAATCCGCACGTGAAGTGGCGGCTCCGGATCAGGGCCAGAATGAAGAGCACGTACAAGGCCGCGATCGCAAGATGGCCTTTTGCGGATGGAAACGCCTCAGGCCTCAACGCCGCTCCGGTCACGGCGTAGAGAAAGAAGAGCAGCGCCGTCGATACGATCAGGCCCCGGTCTCCGGGAAGCAACTGCGATAGGGTGTATTCGCAACCTCTCGTTTTGTGGCGCCAGAGCAGGATCAGGCCCACGAGCAATGTGCTGTTGGCGGCGGTGGAGAGCATAACTAACGGCACGGATGGCGCGGGCGCCGTGGTGGCCAGGCCACAGGCAACGGCGAGCAACACGGCGAGAAACGACACCTGATGCCGCATGGCGAGTGCGCGCAGTCCCCGCGGCAGGCAATGAACGATGCGGCGCGATTTCGTGAGCAGAGTTTCCGCAATAGCGAGCGGCAGGATGAACGCCATCAGGGGATGCCACCAGAGGACAAGCAAGATTGTGTGGGGCCAGGAGACGTCCCAGACTTTCGCTATCAATTCGGGACACCACGTAGGCTCCCAGAGCACTTTGGTGATGTAAGCCTCGTAAAGTCCGAAGAGCGCCCCCGCAAAACAGAGACCCTGCCAAGACCACAGCCGGAAACGGTTCAAGATTCCGGCAAGCACAAGGATGTGGAGCGTGTACAGCGGGGCGACGACTATCACGCCCCAAGGTGTGAAGAATGGAAAAGGACTGGAGCCGGACACGACTTCCGCAAACGCGGTGGACAGCATCCCCAGCAGCAACCAGAATTCCAATTTGAGGCGCAAAGGCGGCGAAGATATTCGTTGCTCCGAATCCAAATTCTGATCCTCCCCACTGGACGCTTGTCCTGAAACGGAGACACCGGCATGGCGTACGAGGTTACACGCGCTGGCTCTCCTCCACGGCCTTGAATCCGCGTTCCGTGAGACCCATACTCGAATTGGAACCGGGTTTGAGTACCTAGACCAAGGGAGACCATCCGTGCTTACGCATGCCCTCTGGCCTTTGCTGTCTATCTTATCCGCGGTGCACCCCACACCTGTTGCCGAACTACGCAACGAACGTATCCATGTGGAACTGGCGCTGAACGAACAGCTCACCCCGTATATTGCCGCGTGCCGCTGGGTGGACGACGACGCGGCGGCGTTTCACGGTGCTGGCGATGCGTCCTCTGACTCCTGGGCGTGCCTCGATTTCGGTTCGCTCCCGGAGGGAGTCGAAACGCGCGCCGAGAGATTGCCTTGGGGGCAGCGCGTTACCATCAGCAGGGCGCTTGTCTCGGACCTTGTGATGTCGTGGGTCATCGAGCTGCCACGCGACAGCTCCACGCTTCGCCTGCACACGCGTCTTCACCACGGCGGCGATACGCCGCTCGCGGTTCCGTGGTTCCCGATCTGGGGCGCGCAATGGCAGTTCCCTGGCGCAAACCAGCTCAAATGGTGGAAGGCGCTAAGTTTTGAGCCGGTCGAACAGGCCTTGGGGGGGGAGCTATCGGTCACGCTGGGCAGCCACCTGCACAGCTCCGACACGCGGGACAGCGACGGGGTCAATCCGTACTGGTGCGTCGCCCACGCTGGCGGCCGCGTGTACTTCGCGCTCGAATGGTGTGGCGGGTGGGAGGCCACGCTGCGCGGCGATGGAAACGTGTTCGGGTTTTCCGCGCGCCTTCCAGAAAGCGAAACCCAGCTTGTGCTTCAGCCCGGCGAAACCATCGATGGGCCGGTCCTCTGCATCACGCCCACGCGCGGCGCGACGGAGGCCGAATGCCGCCGCGAGTGGATGCTGCAACGCGCCCAATTCGCGCACGAGTACTATGGCGGGCCCGCGCCGGACTACTTCTTCACCTACAACCACTGGTACACGACGCGCTTCGATCTGACCGGGAGATTTCTGCGGCGTCAGGCCCGCATGGCCTCGCAATACGGCTTCGATTTCTTCCTGGTCGACGCCGGCTGGTACGAAGGCATGGGCAAGTGGCGCGCGGATCCCAAGAAGTTCAAGCCGGGTGAACTGGAAGATATCTTGGCGGATGTCGCGGCGGAAGGCATCCCCACAGGCATCTGGACCTGCCCGCAGTTCGTGTCGGATGGCGATTCGCCCGCGGTGGATCACCCGGGATTCTATGAGAAGTTTATCGACGGCCACCTGCTCGATCTCGCGGGCAGCGACTTCCCTGCGTTTCTGACCGATCATGTCGAGCGCCTGCGCGCACACTTCGGCATCACGTGGTGGAAGTACGACCAGGTGTTCTTCGCGCCCGAGACGCGCGCGGGCGTCATGCGCAACGTGCTCGCGTTTCAGGACGCGGTCTGGGCGGTGCGTAAGGCCAACCCCGATTTGTATATCGAGAATTGTCAGAGCGGCGGCCGCATGATCAACGAGTTCACGGTGCTCATCACGCAGAACCAGTGGATTCGCGACGGCGGGCGCAACGGCCTCGAGCATGCACGCTCGAATTTCAAAGAGGCGCTCGGCGCGATCGAGTTCATGCCGCCGTGGTCCGTCAACCGGTGGACCAACAATCCAGGCCAGATGAAACACGCGGACTCAGAGTTGATGCGGTACTACTGCCGCAGCGCCATGGCCGGTACCTGGGGACTCGTCGCGGATCTCGCCGACATCGGGCACAGCCGGAAGAAGATCATCAAGGAAGAGATCGCGAATTACCGGGAGTTCAGCGAGATGAAGGCAGACTACCTTTACGAGGTCATCTACCCGCACGATGGGCAGGACTTCGCGGGGGTCACCTTCTTTGATGCTGACGGTTCGCAAGCCGCCGCATTAGTTCTGCGCTGGGACGCCAACGGCGAATTCACCGCGCGAGTGCCGGTTCCGCATCTGCGGACAACCTGGGTGCCTGCGCCGAGGTCAGAGAGCGATGAAGACGCGGATGTCGTGCTCGTCGAGCCAGAGGGGGATACTCCGGCTCTGAGCGTTGCCTTCGACGAGGATCAGGACAGCCGGATCGTCTGGTATCCGCCACTCGAAGTGCCCTGACTTACAGGGGATCGAGGGCCCGGCTTGCTACCTCCTGCTTCAGGCGCGCGATGAGGTCGTCCACCGTGGCCGCGCCCGCATCTTCCTTGCGGCGATGACGTATGGCCACGGTCTTGCTGCTCTGTTCACGCTCGCCCACGACCAGCATGTACGGCACCTGGCGCGTCTGCGCGCCGCGGATCTTGTACTTCATGGTCTCCGTGCTGTCATCGACTTCAGCCCGCAATCCCGCCTCAAAGAGCCGGTCGCGTACCCACTTCGCGTAGGTGTCAAAGGCGGACGCCACCGGCACAACCACCGCCTGCACCGGCGCCAGCCACAGCGGAAACGCGCCCGCGAAGTGCTCGATCAGAATGCCAAAGAACCGCTCGATGGAGCCGTAGATGACGCGGTGAATGACCACTGGGCGATGGCGGTTGCCGTCGGCGCCGGTGTATTCGAGGTCGAACTTCTCGGGCATCGCGAAGTCGAGCTGGATGGTCGCGCACTGCCACGAGCGCTTAAGGCAATCCTTGATGTGGAAGTCGATCTTCGGGCCGTAGAACGCACCGTCGCCTTCATTGACCTTGTACGGCATGCCTTTGACATCAAGGGCATTGGTCAAGCCCGCGGTCGCGGTCTCCCACATCTCATGGGACCCGATGGAGTTCTCCGGACGGGTGCTCAGTTCGACGTGGTAGTCGAAGCCGAAGGCTTTGTATACGTGATCCACGAAGTCGATGATGCCGATCACCTCATCCTGGATTTGTTCCGGAGTGATGAAGAGATGTGCGTCGTCCTGGGTGAACATGCGCACGCGCGACAGGCCGTGGAGCACACCCGATTTTTCGTGCCGGTGCACCGTGCCCACTTCCGCCATGCGCATCGGCAGGTCGCGGTAGCTTCGCAGATCCGATTTGTACACGAGCATGCCGCCGGGGCAGTTCATGGGCTTCACCGCGAAATCACGCTCGTCGATCTGGGTGAAGTACATGTTCTCTTTGTAATGGTCCCAATGCCCAGACTGTTCCCACAACACGCGGTCGAGGATAATCGGCGTGCGGATTTCGTCGTAGCCGCGCTTGCGGTGCTCCTCCCGCCAAAACTCCATCAGGGCGTTCAGCACGATCATGCCCTTGGGATGAAAAAACGGAAAGCCCGGTCCCACCGAATGGAAGCTGAAGAGGTCGAGTTGCTTGCCGAGTTTGCGGTGATCGCGCTTCTCCGCCTCCGCGCGGAAAGTCAGGTACTCGTCCAACTCCTTCTTGCTCGGAAAGGCGGTCCCGTAGATCCGTTGGAGCATGGGGCGCCGCTCGTCGCCACGCCAATACGCGCCGGCGACGCTCAACAGTTTGAAGGCCTTGATACGGCCGGTCGAGGGCAGGTGCGGGCCGCGGCACAGATCGGTGAAATCGCCGTGCTCGTAGTAGGTGATCGTGCCGTCTTCGAGGTCTTCGATCAGCTCGACCTTATACACATCGTCTGACGCTTTGAAACGGGACAGGGCGTCGCCCTTCGACACGTCCTTGCGCTCGAAGGGGGTGTCCTCCTTCACGATCTTGGACATTTCGGCTTCGATCGCCGGGAAGTCTTCCTCCGAGATGGGCGGGTCCGTGTCGATATCGTAATAGAAGCCATCTTCGATGGCGGGCCCGATGGCCAGTTTCGTGTTGGGACGCAGCCGCATGATCGCCGACGCCATCAGGTGTGCCGCGCTGTGGCGGAACACGTTCCGGCCATCTTGCGAGTCGAACGTCAGGATCTCGACCTGGTCGCCATCGTTGAGTGGCGTGGGCAGGCTCTTGACCTCGCCGTTGATGCGCGCGCCCGTGGCCGCCTTGGCCAGGCGCGGGCCGATGCCCTCCGCCAGGTCCAGGGCGGTGCTTCCCGCCGCGAGTTCCCGTTTCGACCCGTCCGGTAGACTGACGCTGATGGTGCTCATGAAGGCTCCTGAAGCTGTTGTATTCGGCCTGGGCCTGTCAGATCCCCCTGTCAGGAGGACGAATTATGCGCACGGACTCACGTGCATGCTGGCGCGCAGGCGAATAACCGCTATCTCCGGGCCTGCATGGAATACAAGACAGACCCGAAAACTGCGGAACTTGGACAATACCGGCAAATTGTGCCACGAAACCGGGGGGAATTGAAAGAAGGTCTGGGCCGCGCCCTCGGGCGGATCAGTCTGATTGGCCCGATCGGTCCGATTCTACCTGGCGCCATTCGATCCTCTCTTCACGCGAAGCCGTCTATGTTGCCTGAAGGCCGCGACACAGCCTATAGCACTCTTCCAGGAGCGCCGGCATCCCTGCCGGCTCTTGACGCAGCTCAGTTTTCTGCCGGAATTCGAAGAGCCTGCAAGGATGCCGGCGGTCCCGATGCTCCAACGCGTACGGGGGCCGGAGAAGACCATGGGCAAGGATGCCCATGCCACCTCGCCTTCAGCGCATTTGGGCTCAGGGTCCCCGAGTGCTATACTCGGGCCCTGCGTCCTGGAATTGTCGGCCAACAAAGCGGTAACAGAGAGTAGACTGTGGCATGAGCGCAAAATTCGGCACGTTGCTGGGTACTTCGGTCGTCAAGAAACAGATTGTCGCGCTGACGGGCCTTATCGGCGTGGGCTTCATCATCGGCCATGTGGCGGGGAACTCACTCATTCTGTTCGGTCCTGAGGCGATCAACGGATACTCGGACATGCTGCACGCGGTGCCGGAATTGCTATGGATCGCGCGTCTGATCCTCGTCGCGTCCCTGGTGCTGCACGTGTACTTCACCATCCTCGTGACGCTCGAGAACCGGGCCGCCCGCGTGGATCGTTACGCCCTTCAGGCCAACCACGGCGAAACGAACTGGGCAAAGAAGACCATGATCTACACCGGTTTATTGGTATTCTTCTTCATCTTGTTCCACCTCACCGATTTCACGTTCCCCGACAAGACGGGGCCTGATACGGTGCTCACGGGCAGCGAGGGCGAGGCCAGCTACGGGCTGTACGGTCTCGTCTGGAACTCATTTCTATCCGTGCCGCGGTCGCTCTTCTACATCCTGGCGGTTTGTTGCGTGGGGTTGCATCTGAGCCACGGCATCCAAAGCCTGTTCCAGACCATCGGCTTCTTCCACGACCGCTACACGGAAAAGATTCGCTTGGCGAGCAATGTGCTCGGCGCACTGGTCGCGCTGGGTTTCAGCTTGGTGCCCATTTTCGTCATCCTTCGTCATTACACGTTTGGACCAGACGTCTAAGCGGTCCACCGCGATAAGGATTCGGAGTAGCACGATGACTTCCAATGGCCTCGATTCGAAAACCCCCAGCGGGCCCATGGCCGAAAAATGGACCCGGCACAAGTTCGACATGAAGCTGGTGAACCCGGCGAACAAGCGCAAGTATACGGTGATCGTCGTCGGTACCGGACTCGCGGGCGCGTCCGCCTCCGCGACATTGTCGGAGCTGGGCTACAAGGTCAAGACCTTCTGCATTCAGGATAGCCCGCGACGCGCCCACAGCATCGCCGCGCAGGGGGGCATCAACGCCGCGAAGAATTACCAGAACGACGGCGACAGCGTGTATCGGCTTTTCTACGACACGATCAAGGGGGGAGACTTCCGGTCGCGCGAGGCCAACGTGCACCGGCTGGCCGAGGTCAGCGTCAACATCATCGACCAATGCGTGGCGCAGGGCGTGCCCTTCGCGCGCGAATACGGAGGCCTGCTCGACAACCGCTCCTTCGGCGGCGCGCAAGTCAGCCGCACCTTCTACGCGCGCGGGCAGACGGGCCAGCAGTTGCTCCTGGGCGCGTACAGCGCGCTCATGAAGGAAGTCACCGCGGGCGGGGTGACGCTCTTCCCGCGGCGCGAGATGCTCGACTTGGTGGTGGTCGACGGCCGCGCGCGCGGCATCGTCGTGCGCAATCTATTGACCGGCAAGCTGGAGTCTCACGCGGGCGACGCAGTGCTCCTGTGCACGGGCGGTTACGGCAACGTGTTCTACCTGTCGACAAACGCGAAGGCGTGCAATGTGACGGCGGCGTGGCGCACCCACAAGAAGGGTGCGTATTTCGCCAACGCGTGTTACACGCAGATCCACCCGACTTGCATTCCCGTGCACGGCGACTACCAATCCAAACTCACCCTGATGAGTGAAAGTCTGCGCAACGACGGACGCATCTGGGTGCCGAAGAATCCCGAGGACAAGCGGCCGCCGCACGAGATTCCGGAAGCGGACCGCGACTACTATCTCGAACGGAAGTATCCGTCCTTCGGCAACTTGGCGCCCCGGGACATTTCGTCGCGCAGCGCCAAGGAGCAATGCGACGCGGGCCGCGGCGTGGGCCCGACCCGTCAGGCGGTCTATCTCGATTTCCGGGACGCGATCGAGCGGCTGGGAAAGGATGTCATCGAGGCGCGCTACGGCAACCTGTTCCAGATGTACGAACGCATCGTGGACGATGACCCGTATAAGGTCCCGATGATGATCTTCCCCGCTTCACACTATGCGATGGGGGGCTTGTGGGTGGACTACAACCTCATGAGCAACCTGCCGGGTCTGCACGTCCTGGGCGAAGCGAACTTCTCGGATCATGGCGCGAACCGTCTGGGCGCGAGCGCTCTCATGCAGGGGCTTGCCGACGGATACTTCGTGATTCCTTACACGTTGAGCCATTACCTCGGAAGCACGAAACTCGAGCCGGTCGATACCAACCACGCCGAGTTCAAGAAAGCCGAGGAAGAGGCCAGGGCGCGAATCGACAAGCTGCTGAGCATCAAAGGTAAGCGGACCGTGGACGAGTTCCACCGCCAGCTCGGCTTGTTGTGCTGGGACAAATGCGGCATGGCGCGCGATGAGAAGGGGTTGAAGGAAGCGCTGCAAGAAATCCCAGCCATCCGTGAGGAGTTCTGGCAGAATGTGACCGTCACGGGGGCGGGCGAGGATTTCAATCAGAGCCTCGAGAAGGCGGGCCGTGTGGCCGACTTTTTGGAGTTCGCGGAACTCCTGGTAACCGACGCGTTGCACCGCGAAGAATCCTGCGGCGGTCACTTCCGCGTGGAACACCAGACCGAAGACGGCGAGGCGAAACGCGATGATGAGCATTTCGCCTATGTCGGCGCCTGGGAGTTCAAGGGCGTCGATGCGGCGCCGGAGTTGCACAAGGAGCCTTTGGTGTTTGAAGAAGTGCACCTCGCAACACGGAGCTACAAGTAGGACGCGCAAACGGCAGCGCGACACAGCCGCGACCAAATAATGGGGTTGTCCGCAGAATTGAAACGCTGAAAGTGCGAACCAGCACAATGCCTCAGGAATGAGAGCAGGCACACGTGAATTGGAGCATTAGCAGATGTCTACGAAGATCAATCTGACCCTGAAAGTCTGGCGGCAGAAGAACGCCCAAACGCCGGGCCATTTCGAGACCTACCAGGCGCGGGATATCGATACCGACGCGTCGTTCCTGGAGATGCTTGACGTCGTCAATGCGAGCCTCGAGCGCGAGGGGAAGGAACCCATCGCCTTCGACCACGATTGCCGCGAAGGCATCTGCGGCAGTTGCGGCGCGGTGGTTAACGGCCAGGCGCATGGACCTGAGCGGGAAACCACGCTCTGCCAGTTGCACATGCGCAAGTTCCGGAACGGTGACACGGTCACGATTGAACCGTGGCGTGCGAAGGGCTTTCCGCTTATCAAGGACCTCGTCGTGGACCGGTCCGCGTTTGACCGCATCATTGCCGCGGGCGGCTTCATCACGGTGCGCACGGGACAAGCCCCCGAGGCGCATGCCACGCCCGTACCCAAAGACAAGGCCGACTGGGCGATGGACGCGGCCCAATGCATCGGTTGCGGCGCCTGCGTGGCCGCCTGCCCCAACGCATCCGCGATGCTGTTCGTGTCCGCCAAGGTCACGCACTTGAACGTGCTGCCTCAGGGCCAGCCCGAAAAGACCCGCCGCGTGCTCAACATGGTCGCCCAGATGGACAAGGAAGGCTTCGGCAACTGCTCGAACCATTACGAATGCGAAGCCGCCTGCCCGAAGGGCATCAGCGTGAAGAACATCGCCAAGATGAACCGGGACCATCTGGTGGCGTCGATTGCGGGGTAGTCGCTCTCTAAGAGCCGCAGATCTTCCAAGCTCATTGAGGACACGCGCGAGGGCACATGTGCGTCCAATCGGACAGTGCGTGACACAATATGCAAAGGGTTCTACATCTTTCATCTTATAGGCATCTTGCTGCGATTTGACAGGATGTTCTCAACATCGTATGTAGGTGTGGTCTGAGTCGTTGGAGGTTGGCTTCATGTACTGCAGCAGCGTTTTCGTGTCTTGGATGTGCCGTCTTACTCGTATACGCGGGGACCGGGCCCTTGCGCTCGCCTTTGCAGCGCTCTTCTACTTGCACGCACCGCTGGCGAATGCGTCGGACATGGCAGTTGTCCTTGGCGATATGCCTGACCCCGTGAACGCGGGCGAACTCATCGAGTACGCGATCGGGTTCACGAATACCGGAGGGAATGCCGCAAACGTCGCGGTCACCATGTACGCGCCTCAAGACACGGCGTTTGTCTTTTCCGAAGTGTCTGCCGGATCGGGATGGCTCAAATCCACGGTCGTGAACGGCGGTGTATTCGGCGCGCGATTCACCAAAGCTGCCGTTTCCTCCGGTGAAACGGCCTCCTTCCTGGTGAGGGTGAGGACGTCCGCCGCTCTCGCCGAGGGCGCACAGATTTCGGGCACTGCTACCGTCACCAGCATCTCGGGCGATTCCAACTCTGCCAACAACACCGATACGGAAACGACCGGGATATCGCAGTCGGCGGATTTGGCAGTCGACCTGAGCGGTGCGGCTGGCCCGCTCAATCCGGGAAGCAACATCGTCTATGCGTTCTCTCTTTCCAATTTCGGACCCAGCAGAGCCGACGATGTGGCCGTGACCTTCCCGGTGCCCACCGGCACCACCTTTGTGTCCGCAGCCCAGACGCTTGGCACTCTCTGGAACGGTGTCGCGCCGCCGGTGGGCGGCACTGGCAACGTGGTGTTCTCTAGAGCGGTGGTGCCGTTCCAGGACGCCTCGGTTTTTCAAGTGGTGGTGAATATCAATGCGGACGCTCCCAGCTCGATCAGTGCGACCGCCACGGTCGCATCCTCGACACCGGAGAACAATCCCGGAGACGAGAGCGACACGGTGCTGACCGGGGTCGATGGGGTTCCCTGTTCACTCACGGTAACGCGTCCCAACGGCGGACAGTCGTGGGCCGTAGGAACCAAGCAGCGCATTCGGTGGACGCCAGTGGGTACGTGCTGCCAGAGCGTGCGGGTGGAACTCTGGAAAGACGGCCAGAAGGTGCGCAACATCAGGCGTTCGACCCCGAACGATGGATCGTTCCGATGGAATATCCGTGCGGACCGTTACAGTCCCGGCACCGGATACCGTGTGAAGATTCGGTGTATCAGCGGTTCCACTATTCAAGATACCAGCGACGGGGCATTCACGCTGATCGCGCCGTGATGGTGTGGAACACGGGCAAGACGTTGCGGGTGCTTGCGCAAATCGCCACGAGCCGTTAGGATGGATGGGGGGTAAGAGCTTGCGGCCCACACGGGCGCGAAGCGCCAAGAAGGGTTCTCAACTCCGCGGGTCCGTACCGGAAATCGGGAGGTCGTGTATGCAGTATGGCTTCAAGAATTCCAGTCCACGCCATTTTACGCCGTGGACTCGAGCGCAAGGATGGCCGGTCGCCGCGCTTTTCCTTTGCCTTCTGTCGGGCACGATCTGCGCGCAGGCACAGCAGACGGACATCGCCGTCACGCTCAGCGATTCCTCCGACCCCGTCAACGCGGGCGATCTACTGGATTTCACGATATCACTGACGAACACCAGCGGCACTGCGGCGAGCAATGTCGCCGTGACGATGTATGCGCCGACGAACAGCGTTCAAGTGTTCACCAACATCCTCTCGGGCACTGGCTGGTCGTCCGCGATCGTACAAAATGCGGGCGTCTTTGGCACGCAGTTCACCAAGGCGACTGTCGGCGCCGGGGAAACCGCATCGTTCCTGATTCGAGTGAGTGTGGTGTCAACGTTGCTCGCGGGCGCGACCCTCAACGGCACGGTGACTGCCACGACCACCACTGCAGACTCGAATCTTGCCAACAATACCGGCACGGCAACGACAACCATTTCGCAGGATGCGGACCTTGCGGTCAGTCTCTCGGGCGGGCCCGATCCCGTGAATGCCGGGGCCAACATCATCTACGCGTTTTCACTGTCCAATTTCGGACCAAGCGGCGCGCAGAGCGTGTCCGTGACCCTGCCTACTCCCCCGAGCACAACTTTCCTGTCGGCATCCGTGACGTCGGGAAGCGGCTGGTCGATCAGTGCTCCGTCGCCGGGTGCAACCGGCAACGTGGTCTTCTCCAAGGGCGCCGTGGCCTATCAGGAAGCGCCGCTATTCCAGGTTGTGGTCAGCACGTTGCTCAACTCGTCAGGCACCATCACCGCCACGGCGACTGCGACGTCCACAACCCCCGACAGCAATCCCGGCAACGAGAGCGATAGTGAACCCACCGCCGTGAATGGCGCCGCGTTGCCGGTGTTCCGGGTGCCGCTTTTCACTTGGAAGGCGGTGGGGCGTTAGAGCTTCACGAAACTCGCGCGGGTTCCCTGTCCGTCGATGAAGGCGACGGCCATCGCGGGAGTGTTGCAGGCGAACCCCACGGAGCCTTCGCGGCGCAGGCAAATCACGCCTCCTGCCCCGTGAATCTCATCGAGCAGCCGCACACCGCAACGCGCCGCGCGGCAAGGATCCGGGTCGACGCATGCGGCATCCACCACGCTTCGCGCCATCATGACCCGCATGAGATCTTCTCCCACGCCCGTCGCGGAAGCGCCCGCCAGGCCGTTCGCGTATGCCCCGCATCCGAAGATTGGCGAATCGCCGACACGCCCAGGTAGCTTGTTGGCCGTGCCGCCCGTCGATGTGCCTGCCGCAATGCGGCCTTGGGTATCAAGGGCGACCGCTCCCACGGTGTCTTGCGCAGGGGACGCAGTTTCGCCAGCGCGCAGCAGCTCCTCCGCGTACTCCGGGAAACCCTGCTCACGCGCGAAACGCGTTGCGCCGCTGCCCGCCAGAAGGCAGTGCGGCGTCGCTTCCATCACGCGCCGCGCCACCGAAATGGGATGTTGCACCTTCTGGATCGCGGCGACCGCGCCGAACCTTCGCGCCGCTCCGTCCACGAGGATGGCATCCATCTCGATCTCGCCCGCCGCGTTGGGATGCGAACCCGTGCCCGCGTTGAACAGCGGGTCATCTTCCAGCAAGCGCAACGCTTCCTCGACGGCATCCAGCGCGCTGGCGCCGTCCCGCAGCAGGCGGTACGCGGCGTCGCGTGCGGCTTCGCACCCCGCCTTCGCGTGCGCATACTTGTCTTCGGGCCATTTTCCCGCCCCGCCATGGATGATGATCGCGATCATGATTGTTACTCCCTTGACGGCGATGTGCGCGCAATCGTAACAGAGCGGAGGAGGGCGGCGCAGCACGCGCGGTACGGACGGATCGGACCGATTAGTCCGATAGGTCTGATTGGCGGGCCATCTTGGGCGGTGCGATCCCTGTGCTTGGCACGTTGCATTCGTGTGGGCTCCGCGATAGAGTGAAGTGGCAAGTTTGTCTGGTCCCCGAGATCCGGGAATAGCGTCAAGAGTATCGGAAGTTAATGGAAATACAGTATTTACACGTAATTGAACAGCCCCCACGTTTGGCCGGGGCGCGGATGGTTCTGGGTTTCTCGGGTTGGATGGACGGGGGCGATGTCTCGACAGGCGTGCTTGATTACTTGATCGACACCCTCGACGCGACGCGGTTCGCAGAGATAGACCCGGCGCCCTTCTTCGTCTACAACATCCCCGGGTCCATGGAAGTGTCCTCCCTGTTCAGACCTCATGTGCGGATCGAGGACGGCCTCATCGAGGAACTCGATGAACCCGAGAACGCGTTCTTTTTCGCCCAAGAGGCCGGGATCATTCTGTTCACGGGCAAAGAGCCCAACATGGCCTGGGAAACCTTCGCGGAGTGTATCCTTTCGGTGGCCGAACGCGCGGGCGTGAGCCTGATCCACTTTGTGGGGAGTGTTGCGGGCCTGGTTCCCCACACTCGAGAACCACGCTTCTTTGGTTCGATTTCCGGTCCGGAACTGCGCACCTTGCTTGACGAGCACGGCATTCAGCCGAGTGACTACGAAGGGCCCGGCAGTTTCGTTACCTACCTGACGTGCAAGGCGCGGGAACGCGGGATCG
This sequence comes from Candidatus Hydrogenedentota bacterium, assembly GCA_020849535.1. Classification (GTDB taxonomy): domain Bacteria; phylum Hydrogenedentota; class Hydrogenedentia; order Hydrogenedentales; family SLHB01; genus JAHDWY01. The sequence continues at coordinate 112,248 of JADLGB010000142.1, read as the reverse complement.
GTTTGCTCAGCTTGGTAGCCGGAATTCCCTCGTACGTTGACGGGCGAAACACCAAATGCATCCGGAGCGCCGCCCGGAAATTGTCGGAAATGCTCGGCCTGACGCTCGATATGTCCGAACTGGATCGGGAGAGTGCCCGGTTTGAGCGCCAACTCAACGAGACCGTGCAGGCGCGGCCCGAATTGGCGGAACAAATCCGCAAGATCGAAGCATTGTATGACGAGACGAGCAGCGACACGCGGGAGGACGATCTGCGGGCCTGGTTCGAGAAACAAGGATTCCGAACCGACTGGCACGCACCGGAATGACAGGATTTGTCCCTTCCGCGGAATATAGAGTGCCAGCCTACCGGCACTCCGGTATAATGCGGCCTTCACGCCGCTCGCGGTAATACGAGGAGACGCGACTTGAAGAGAATGTTTGCCTTATCGGTGGCCTGCGTACTGTTGGCCACAGGCTGCGTGACGACCGGCTCCGGCATGCAGCGAGCCGTCACGCGCGCCAAAGACAAAGTCAGCCCCGCCCTGGTCCACATCCGCCCGGTGAAGGAAGTGTTCTCCGGAGGCAAGCGTGAGGAAATCTCCGTGGTGGGCAGCGGATTCATCATCTCGCCCGACGGATATGTGGTGACGAACGAGCATGTGGCCGGGGAAAGCACGCTCGTCCGCTGTGTCTTGTCCAACAAGGAAGAGGTGGACGCCGAGGTCATCGGAACCGACCGATACACCGATCTGGCCCTGCTCAAGCTCGTTACGGATAGCAAAGACCTTCCATCCATACATTTTGCACCGCCAGGCAAGGTGGAAGCCGGTCAGGTGGTGCTGGCCCTGGGAAGCCCTCATGGGCTCGCGCGTTCCGTTTCCATGGGCATTGTGAGCGTGACCGACCGCTATCTGGGCGACCGTGAAGAGATGGTTTCCCCGTACAACACGTGGATTCAGACCGACGCGGCGATCAACCCTGGCAATAGCGGCGGCCCGCTCGTAAACCTGAAAGGCGATGTGGTCGGCGTGAATGCGCGCCGTCTCGGTGGGGCGGACAATGTGGGTTTCGCGATCCCAGCGGCCACCGCGATCCATGTCATCGATCAGCTTCGCGAAAAAGGCCGCGTCCAGCGCAGTTGGCTGGGATTGACCGTGCAGGAAACCACCAGCAAGACCGACGACCCAAACCAGAAGGGCGTCGTTATCGCAGACGTGGATCCGCTGTCCCCGGCGACGGACGCCGGGGTGCGCCCCGGAGACATTCTGCTCTCCGTAAATGGCAAACCAACGGATGCACGGTATGTCGAGGACTTGCCGGATGTCCGGAGGCTCATGGCTGACCTGCCCGTGGGTTCTCAGGTGAAGCTGCAGATCGCACGCGGCAACGAGCAGATCGAGATTCCGCTTACAACTGTGGAGCGTGACGATCTGACAGGGGAGGAAGTCGAGTTCCCGGAATGGGGATTCACGGCGACGGACCTGACCCCGACGATCATCCGCAGGGCGCAGTTGGCCTCCAACCAGGGGGTCTACATTTCCGGCACCCAGGTGGGCAGCGTGGCCGCGAATTCGGGTTTGGTCGAAAGCGATGTGGTGCTCATGTTTGACGGCGCGGTCGTGGAGAATTTGAAGGCCTTTCGCGAGATGTACGCGCAGCGGGTCGAATCGAAGCAGCGCCTGATTCTGCTTCAGGTCAAGCGCGGCGCCCTGACCCGGTTCGTGTTGGTCAAACAAGAAGAATCGACGGAAGCGCAAACCGAGCTTCCGCAACAGGACGGAGGCGTTCAGGATGAGGAGTAAGTCCCTGGCAGTGTTCCTGGCGTGGTGTGTTGCCGGCGCCTGCGCGGACGCCCAAGATTTGCCTGCATCGTTGGCCAAATCGGCCTTTGACAAGGTGTCGCCCGCTGTTTGCGTCGTGAACTACTCCTCCGAAGTCACCAATCCGTCGAACGGACGTAAGTCCCGCCGCAACACCCGCGCCCTGGGCCTGCTGGTTTCGCCCGCGGGCCTGGTGATGGCCCACGGCCATATGCAGGTCGAAGACTCAGAACCCTTCAGTATCAAGGTATCTGTGGGCGAAGGCGATGCGGAAAAGGAATACGATGCGAAACTGCTCAAGAAACCGGAAGATGTGAATATCTGTTTCGTGCAGATCGAGAACGCGCCCGGTGTGACGTTTCCTTTTCTCAAATTCGCACAGCAGGACCTGGCTCTGGGTGAGCCACTCCTGATCCTTGGACTGCTCGGCGACACCCTGGATTTCAATCGATCCGTGATCGTGCGGCGTGTAGGCTCAATCCTCGAGAAGCCGCGCACCACGTATTGCCTTGACGAGCGGCTGCTCTTTGGATACGTCGGAGGACCCGCGGTCAATGCGCGCGGAGAAGCCGTCGGCGTGGTTGGGTTCGACCTGTCGTCGTCCGAGGGTGGCGACCTCTACGTCCGCAGCGGACACCCCCTTGTCTACCAAACCGAGCTGTTTGCCAAATACATCGAAACGCCACCCACGACGACCGAAACCGCCACGGATACCGATGGCGCGTTCCTCGGGGTCTTCACGCAACCGTTGACCGACGACCTCGCCGAATACTGGGGACTCCCGCAGGATGGCGGCGTAGTCGTGGGAACGATCATTCCCGGCTCCCCCGCCGACGTGGCGGGATTGAAAATGGGAGACATCGTTACGCGTTTCAACGACGTTCCCGTAAAGGCGAAACTTGACCGTGAAGTCCTCGCATTCACGAAACTCGTGCGTGAAGCCGGCGCGGGCGCCACGGTGCCCCTGCGCGTGCTGCGCGAGGGCGAGTCCCTGGACCTCAACGTGACCCTTACGGAGCGCCCGAAGTCGGCACGCGACGCCGGCGAGTTTGAAGACACGGTCTTCGGCCTCACGGTGCGCGAACTCACGACGGACGTGCGGATCCTGCTCAATCTGCCCGCGGACGTGCAGGGCGTGATCGTGCGCAGTGTGAAGTCCGGAAGTTGGGCGGACTTGGCCGAGCTTGGCCCGGGCGTGATCATCCTCAACTTCGGCGGCCAGCCCATCGCCAGCCTGGATGACTTCAAAGCGGCGGCGGAGAAGACCGCACAGGAGAAGCCGGGCGAGGTAGCCGTATTCTGCCGCGTGGGCGCGCGCTCCGGTTTCTTCCGGATCCAGCCGCGCTGGGAGAACGGCACGGCGGCACCGTAACAGGCGGACGCAACATGCGTGAATGGTCGTGGATGGCAGTGGCGCTGGTGTTCGCGGCGGGGATGAATCTGTCGTGCAGGCAGGAGCCTGAAGAGGATCTCTTCGCCAAGGGAGAGACCCTGTACCTGGACCAGCGCTACGATGATGCCATTGCCGTGTTCAAGGAGTTCCTGCTCGACAATCCGGGCCACGCGGGAGCGCACTTCTACCTCGGCACCTGCTACCTCAGTTCCGAGGCAAATGCTTGGCTGGGGATCGCCCAGGGAGAGCTGCAGACCGCGCTGGCCCTCTTCGAGCGCCAGGGAAAGGTCAACCCCATTCCCCGTTTCTCCAGCGCGACCTACTTCGAGCTTATCTGCCACATCAATCAGGCGAAGATCTATCTCAACCTCATGATCACGCTTGTGGAAAGCCCGCCCGTCTGGATGCGGCACGTCGATCCGCGCGCCGCGATGGCCATGCTGCTGGAGAAATGCGAAGAGCAATACCAGGCGGCCAAGAGAGTCGACCCGTCCAGCGGGGATGTGGAAGGGCTGCGTCGGCAAATCGACGTATTCCGGAACGCGTTGCGGCTACCTGCGCCGTCGCCTGATGCGCCGCCCGCCGCCGTGCCGCAGGCAGTGTAAGAACACTGCGGCCGAAGAGAAGAACATCCCCCTCGATCCCCCTTCAAAGGGGGAATTCTGCGATACTATATCTGTATAATTGCAAAATTCTTGAGGGCGGCACGTAGACCATTTGACGAAGAACGCGCGGCCCGAAGGGCCTCTGAAAGGTCCCCCTTTGAAGGGGGCAGGCCCGCAGGGCCGAGGGGGATGTAAAGCCCCAGCGTCATGAGTCCGCTTCCTCGACCGTTGCTTTTCCTATGCCCCCGGCGCTGGCGTAGGAAATTTGCCGGTGTCTGCCGCAGCTTGGGTGAGCAACGCGAGGCGCGACGTGTGCAGCACGCGGGCCGTGTGCAAGTTCTCCATGTCGGGATTCTCCGTGACGTCGCGTACGAAGTCCGCGAAGTACCCGCCGGAGTTGGGCGATGCGACAGGCTCCTCAATGGGCGTGGTGGAATCATGGCGGTAGATGTGGACATGCGTGTCGTTGACCGCGGTTTCGGCCACGCCGCCCGAGCCCGTGATTGTGAAGCGCCAGTACGGCGGTATCTTGAATCCCACCGTGTCCGCGCTCAGGTAGGAAATGTCGCCCATGACGCAACCCTGGTTGTCCAATTTGAGCATGAGCGTTGCGCCGTCCTGAAACTCGGGATGCTGCTTCAGCTTGGCGTTCCAGCCGCGGGCCGCGGTGATCTCCACGACCGTGCGGCCGGTCAGCCACGGGATGATGTCGATGCCGTGGATGGCAATGTCGTTGAGAGTGCCGCCGTGTTTGCCGGGTTCGAAGTACCATGCGGGCCGTTTGCCGTAGTTGAGCGGGTGGATTCCCATGAAGGTGATCGTGTGGACCTCGCCGATGGCGCCGCGCCGGATGACGTCGCGCAGGGTGATGTAGGGCCCCAGGTTCGGCAGGTCGAGCATGCACCCTACCTTGAGGTGCTTGGAATAGGCCAGCGACTCGATGCGGTCCAACTCGTCGAGTTTCGTGCACAGCGGTTTGTCGCCGACGATGTGTTTACCCGCCTCCAGCGCGGCGATGGCGCGCTGTCCGCGAATGGCGAAGTAGTCACCCACGGCCACGGCATCGCACTCCACTGAGGACAGCATATCCCCGTAGGACTCGTGCGTGATGTTGACGCCTTGCTCCTTGATCGCCTTGCGGGTTTCCGCGTCTTCCTCGCACGCGGCGACGATGATGGCGTCCTGGTGATTCTTGAGCAGATTGTACATCCCCATGACGTGGCTGTGACGAAACCCCACGAAGGCGACTTTCAGCGGCATGCCTGTTCCTTTCTTGTATCCGGACCTGCGCCTCTTCCCGTTTCGTTACTATAGCCCATTCGGAAGAAAGGTGCATGCGTTCGGTGGGTGCCGATATAATGGCGCCGCCGGGCGGCATGCGCATGGGCGAGGTCTTGATACGGGCGGCATGCTGCCGGCGGGCATTCATCCAAACACAAGGCACAGAAAGGACGACGATGTTTAACGCACTGGAAATGGCGCCGCCGGATCCGATTCTCGGAATCACGGAAGCGTTCAAGAAAGACCCCAATCCCGGGAAGATCAACCTCAGCATCGGCGTCTACCGCGACGCCAAGGGCGCCACGCCAGTGCTCGAATCAGTCAAGCGCGCGGAAGAGCGTATCCTCGCCACGGAGAAGACGAAGAACTACGTCAGCCCGAACAGCGGCACGGTCGAGTACTGCGCGGCGGTGCAGGAGCTGATTTTCGGGGCGGGGCACGAAGTCCTCGCGTCGAAGCGAGCGGCAACGGCGCACACACCCGGCGGCACCGGGGCCCTGCGGGTCGCCGGCGACTTCATCAAGGAAGTGCTGGGGGGGAAACGCGTATGGATGAGCGAACCCACCTGGCCGAACCACCCGAGCATTTTCCAGGCGTCGGGCCTCGAGTTGGGCACCTACCCCTACTACGATGCTGTCCACAAGACACTGGACTTTGAACCCATGCTTGACGCCCTGAAGAAGGTCCCCGCGGGCGACTATGTGCTGCTCCACGGTTGTTGCCACAATCCCACGGGCATGGACCCCACGCCGGACCAGTGGAAGGCCATCGCGGATGTGTCCGCCAAGCAAGGTTGGATTCCGCTCTTTGATTTCGCCTACCAGGGCCTCGCCGATGGTCTACGCGAAGACGCGGAGGGGCTGTCCGCTTTCCTCGGCCAGGGACGGGAGCTGTTCATTTGCTCGTCCTTCTCGAAGAATTTTGGGTTGTATAACGAGCGCGTGGGTGCGCTGACCGTGGTCGGGGAATCCGAAGTGGCCGCGGAAAAGGCCCTGAGCCACCTCAAACGCGTCATCCGCACGAACTACTCCAATCCGCCCGCGCACGGTTCCAGCATCGTCACGACCGTGCTGAACGACGCTGAACTGCGCGCGCTGTGGGAGGGTGAAGTGGAAGCCATGCGCGATCGGATTGCGGGCATGCGCCAGCTCTTTGTTGACACGCTTCGCGCGAAGGGTGTCCTCCAGGACTTCTCCTTCCTTACGAAGCAGAAGGGTATGTTCTCGTTCTCGGGCTTGACGAAGGAGCAGGTCGCGAGACTGCGGGATGTGTACGCCATTTACATCGTCAGTTCCGGCCGGATCAACGTGGCGGGGATGACGGAAGAGAACATGAATCCGCTCTGCAAGGCGATCGCGGAAGTTCTGAGCAACTGAAAATGCAGGCGGCGCCTCGTGTTACACGGGGCGCCGCTGCTCTTTTCTGACTTCATCGAGTGGTCGAAGCGCGTCGGGGCAGGCGTGCACAGTTGCTCTAATCCGTCTCCGAAAGGAGGAAACGCGTAGGAGGCGCTGAAAGACGGCAGGCACGAATCACCGCAATGCCCTTTGAATCGATCCGAACGCAGCGACCCATGGTCCTTGGCAAGAGACATTGCACCAGATCCAATGGCGTGAATGGCGACACCATGAATCAATGTCCTTTCCAACTGCGCCGAAGTGGGCATCTCACGATTGCCGCCTGCCCCGACGGCTTCAACCTGAACGCAGCCTCTCTACATTCAATCGGTAGCATAGCATATGGATGGCCGTTTGTCTCCCCTTTTTTCGAGTTTTCCTAACTCCTGTGCCCTGAGATATTTCCAAAGCTTGTCCAATTGCAGGGCGATTGCGCGGGATTACACAATTCGCAAGTCATTTATTAAAAAAGACTTATGGATTCCACAAATCATGTAACCCAGATACATGTTTGATCGGGCCGGGCCTGCCCTCCGTACGGTCGGCGATTCTGTAAATAGTTTAGCGGCAGAAGGATAAGCAGGCCAATCTACCCCCGCGAAACCCGTCCAGCAGACCCGGTGATCGAGTGGTGCGAGCACACAGAGTGCTCCACATCCGCGCGCACACCGAGTAGGGCGGGATTGGTTCCCACCTTCTTCACTGGGCGCGCATCAGTGCTTTCCGGAACTCCAATTGGCCAAGCCCTGTCCCTTACGCAGGTTCCGGATTCGCTTTCCTCCGATTCAGTGTTGGGTAGGCAAGAAGGCGGGAACAAATCCCGCCCTACTATACGCCCCCTTTCTGGTGTTGGCGCGAAGGCAGTGCCACCGGGTCAAGGACCTGGCGAAAACGCACGCGGTGTTCGATGCTTCGCCTGCCGGTGTTGACGCCATTGCCTGGGGTTCCGTGCATCCACCGGCCCGCAGGATGCATAATGGGGGCTGCATGTATTCTGGGGCTGGCCGCGACACGAAATACGTGGCGCTGCTGGTGCGGTTCCTGATAGCAAGGTGCAGTTCCCTGGACAGGGAGCCGGGGTTGTGAACGGTTCGGAATCGCGCCGTAACTATTAACCTGCTTGTTGTTACGAGACATTGAGAGGACTGAATGGCGGCGGAGTTCACATTGGATCGAGAATTGGCCGAGTGGCCCGCAGACCGGGTGCGAGCGGCAATCGCACAGGCAGGGCCAGGCGACGTGGAGCGCGCGCTTTCACGCGAGGATCGCACGCCGCTCGACCTCTGCGCCTTGCTGTCTCCGCACGCGCGTGAGCGACTTGAAGACCTGGCTCGCGAGGCCCAAAGGCTCACCCGATGGCACTTCGGACGCACGATTGGCATGTATGCGCCCATCTACATCTCCAACATCTGCGGCGCCGACTGTACGTACTGCGGCTATGCGGTGCGCTCCGGCAACCGGGAGAAGCGGCGGACGCTGTCGGAATCGGAGTTACGCAGCGAATGCGAGGCGCTCGCAGCCCTGGGATACCAAAGTGTCCTCTTGCTCACCGGCGAGGCCCCCAGCGCCGTCAATCCGGAGCAAATTGCAGATGCCGTATCCGTCGCACGCGAGTACTTTCCGTCCGTCGCGGTCGAGGTTTACAGCCTGGACCAGGAGCACTACGAGAAGTTCTGCCGGCGCGGCCTGGACGGCGTAACCATCTACATGGAGACTTACGACCAGGAGACCTACGACCGCGTTCACCTGCTGGGGCAGAAGAAGGACTACCTGTACCGATTGAACGCCAGCGAGCGCGCGGGGAAGGCCGGCGTGAGGCGCTTGAGCGTGGGGGCCCTGCTGGGACTCTTTGACTGGCGGGTTGATGGATTCTGGACCGCATTGCACGCGCGGTACCTGCAGCGAGTCTGTTGGCAAAGCTCGATCTCCATATCGTTTCCGCGCTTGCGGCATGTGCCCGAGCGGTTTCATATTCCCGCCTTAGTGACCGACAAAGAGCTGGTGCAACTCATTCTCGCGACGCGCCTGACGCTGCCGGAGGCCGGGTTCAACCTGTCCACGCGCGAGTGCCCGGAATTCCGCGACCGCCTCATCCCGCTCGGCGTGACTATGATGAGCGCGGGTTCCTCCACACGTCCCGGTGGCTACGTCACGTATGGTGAAGAAACGCTCGAGCAGTTCGAGATCGAGGATCCGCGCAGTCCAAGCGAAGTTGCCAAGGTCATCCGCAATGCAGGATACGAACCGGTCTGGAAGGACTTTGACTACGCTTTCGACTCCGTGCCTCGTGCGGAAGAGGATTAAGCATGGTCGTGAAGGTCAATGGGGAAACTAAGACCCTGGCGCCCGGCACCACGGTCGCGATGCTGCTCGACGGTCTTGGGATGGATGCCTCCGTCACCGTTGTCGAGCGGAACGCAGACATCTTGGAGCGCTCCGCGTATCCCGGCACGGTTCTGGCGGAAGGGGACGTTCTGGAACTGATTCGTTTTGTCGGAGGGGGATAGTGAATCTGAGCGAACGGCTTGCACGCTTTGACCGTCCAGACCTGTATGTGGTTATCACCGAAGCGTTCTGCGGGGGTAGATCGGCGCTGGACGTCCTGGATGCCGTCCTGGACGCGGGCGTACGTCTGATCCAGTTCCGCGAAAAGGACCTCGACGAGCTTGAGCTATTCTTGCGGGCTACTCAGTTCCGCGAGCGCACCCGGAAATATGACGCCTTACTGATCATCAACGACCGCCTGGAGGTGGCTATCGCCACGGATGCGGATGGCGTTCACCTTGGCCAGACCGACGCGCCCGTGGACGTGGCCCGCCGCATCGTGCCGGAACTGATCATTGGGGCTTCCACACACAACCTGGAAGAGGCGCTCGAAGCGCAGGCGCTTGGCGCTTCGTATGTGAACATCGGACCGATCTTCGCCACGCAGACAAAAGCCGTCCCCACGGGGGTAGTGGGCCCCGCGATGATCGACGCAATCGCACCCCACCTCACGATCCCATGGACCACCATGGGCGGCATCAAGCTTCATAACATCGACGAGGTCTTGAAACGAGGCGCGAAGCGCGTGGCGGTCGTCACTGCCGTCACCGAAGCGGACGACGTGCGCGCGGCTGCAAGCGAGCTGCGGGAGCGGATCCTCTCTTTCCACGCCTGAGACGCGCGGTGTTTCTCCCACGCAAGTGGACTTGTGGTACCATCGGGGTGGAGCCATTGGTGAACTGCTTGCTCGTTTGAGGATTGCGCGTTGGGAAATCTGGATCGAGCCGCGGAGATGCGGCGTCATGAGCCTCTGCTGGCGCGTTTGGCCGCGTCGCGCACCGAGTTGGTGATTGTCGTTGGGCCACGCGAAGACCGTACCGACACCGCGCATTGGACGGGCGCAGTCTTGAGCGTGAATGGCCAAGTCAAAGGGCTGCCCACACTCGAACAGGCGATTCACGATGGCTTGTTCGCGCCGGGCACAGGGCGCTACCTTGCGGCGTTCGATCCCAAGCGCATCTCGAAAGAACGCGCCGCCGAGGCCAAGGCCCGCACCGAGTACGCCATCAAGGCGATGCAGTCGCGGGCGCGCGGTGAGGTTCCGCCGGCCTTTGTTTCGCCCACGCTCCGCCCCAGTGAAGCGGAGGTCGCGTCGAGGCGCGCGCAGGCCTTCGGCAAAAACACCCGCCTGAAATTCGAGCGCGTCTATGCGGCGGCGCAGAAGGCCATCGAAGCGAGCGACGTGAAGACCGCGCTTATCAAGTGCAGGGCGGCGCTGGAACTCCTGCGGGAAGAGAACATCTACGGCGCACAGCAAGTGCAGCTTGAAGAAGCGCTGCGAAACGAGATCGACCGCTTGCAGACCGAGCCACCGCCCACGGCTCAAGCCGAATAGGCGAAGAGTGAGGCGAGCCCCAAGGGCCACGCCAGTTCCGTGCAAGAGGTGCAGTGCATTGGGCTGGCAAATTGAAGAGCCGACACGGATGCCAGCGCTCCTGGTTTCGCGCTATTTAGCCCGGATCGTTCACCAATCCCCGATGCAAGGCGTGTCCACAGTGAGGAAGCCGGGACTGTGGCCTGAGCAAAACTTGCGCGGACACTGGTTTGCTTTTGCGCATGCTTTGCTCGAAGAACCTGACTATGTCCGCATGTTCATCGCGACTTCCGCGGGCTTCATCGAATACCCTCCTTGTAAAGCCTTTCTATTCCGTGTCTTGGGACTTGGCGACGTGGCGGCGCACGTACCGGGCATACCGATTGCACAACCTCCAGTTGGCACCGTTGGCGCAGCCCGAAATGCCGGGCGCGCGCACCCGACGGGAGGGCGGTAACATGTACAGAGGAATCTTGAGCGCGGTGATGCTGAGTGGGGCGGCGTGTTTGTTTGTGACCGGGATTCTCGGACTGCGGAATGACAATACCCCCTCGCACACGATACGCGTCCGAATGGATGGCGGCGGAGACCGGCAGGTAATCCCGACGGAAGACGCGTCCGCATCCCCGAAGCCAGCTCCCGGACAATTCGACACGCGGGACACGAACGCCGACGGCGAGGTGAGTCTTGAAGAGGCACAGACAGTTGAACCCAAGTTGACGTTGCAGGAGTTCATGGACCGCGACATCACCGGCGATGGCGTGTTGACGCCGGAGGAGTTTCCATCTGCCAGACATGCGGCTCCGCACAGCTTGGATACCAAGTCCATCCCATCCGTAGAGGGCTGAGTCCTTCCTACCCTGTCACCTCGGCCCCCTCACGAGCCGGGGAAGGTCCTTCCGAGCAAAGGACCTTCCCCGGCGACCCCAAACGGCGGGAGTTGACACGGGATGAAATCCGGGGCGTCTGATGCCGCATTCGTGATAGATTGAGGCGGGGTGAGGGGAGGGGCGTTCCCGGCCGTCCCGAAACAGGCGCGCCAGGCAACGGGCGAAATGATGAACAAGCGGCACACCATAGGATACGCAGTTCTGACAGCCACCTGGCTGCTGGTCGTGGTGTGGCAATTGCTCGAACACGACCGCGTGTACCGGACGGCGCGGACGGCGCTCGTGAATCGCGCCAACGATTTCAGCATCGCGTTGGGGGTGGTGCTGCGCGCGCAGGGCCGCTTCGGGCTGATCCCGGAAGAGCACATCAAAGCGGCGCTGGATGAGCTGGCCAAAACCACGGAAACCAAGTCCGTGGTCCTGCTGAACGCCGCCGGAGAGGTGACCGCTTCTGCGGGTGAACCGGCACCAAGGGAGGCCGCTCCGCTTCTGGCCACGCGCGAGCATTGGGAGGAAGATACAGCGACGTTTGTCAATCTCGTCGCGTTGGGACCTGGCGCCGAAGGACCCGGACCCGAAGGCCAGCCCGTCATTGTTTCGATGCAAGACGGGAAGGCGCGTGACGGGAACTGGCCCGAACCCGGCCCATCCGACGCTCCGCCTCCGGGAGTTCCCGATTTCCTCTGGGATAACTTCTTCAACGAAAGCACGCGAAGCGTGCTCGACCCCATGATGAACGATCGGCCCCTGACGGAGGAGCAGGTCAACCAGATCCTGGCCCTTCCCTTCATGAGCGAGTTGGATGCGGATCGGCGTGAGACCATTCGCAGAACCCTCGCGGGACGTCCCCTCACGCAAGAGACATTTCTAGATGCCCTGTTCCTCGCGCGCGACCGGAGCTCCCCCGATCATCCGCCGAAGCGTCCGCCCTGGTTGGACGAAGAGAGTTTCCAGCGGATTGTGCGGGAACGCGGGGTGCACTGGTTTCTGGTCACCATGTCGACCGCATCGGTAAAGGCGGAAATGAAACGCGACCGCACGGTCCGTGGGTCGTTTGTGCTCGCCTCGCTGCTGGCCTGCCTGGCGCTCGGCGTCGCATGGCGGGCTGTGGACCGCTCGGCGAATCTGCGGGTACGCCTCGTCCGCGAAGAAGAGCTGACGACCCACCTGCGCGAGTTGAACATGGCGGCGGCGGGCCTCGTGCACGAAACCAAGAACCCGCTAAACCTCATTCGCGGAATGGCGCAGATGATTGGGCGGGGAAACGATCCCTCGGCAACTGCCAAGGTTACGGCACTCAAGATCACGGAGGAAGTCGATCGCGTCACGGGGCGCATCAACCAGTTCCTGGATTACTCGCGACCGATTGCGCCCAAAAAGGACGCCGTGGATTTCCTCGATCTTGTCAACCGCGTCTTTGACATTCTGGCCAGTGACCGCGAGGACAAGGCGGTCGAGTTCCGGGTAACGGGTCCCCGGCTCATCCTCGAAGCCGATCGGGAAATGCTGCGCCAGGTGCTCTTTAACTTGTTGATCAATGCCGTGGAGGCCGCGCCCGCGGCGGGTACCATCGAGGTGCGCATCATCAAGACCGACCCCGCCCAGGCCGCGTTTGAAGTGCGCGATAACGGCCCCGGAGTCCCGCCCGGAATCGAGAGCGATGTGTTTCGCCCCTACTTCACCACCTCGAAGAACGGCACCGGTTTGGGCTTGGCCATCGTGCGGCAAATCGTTTTGGCGCACCAATGGGATATCGAGTATGTCCGGGAGGCGAACGCGGGCGCGGTCTTTCGCGTCGGCGGCATCGCGCTGGCGCATGAAACGGGGGCAACCGTATGAGCAAGGACGACGCGCACCGATATCCGATTCTCGTGGTGGACGACGATCCGGGGCAGCGGAGTCTCTTGCAGACCTTTCTCGCCGCCCAAGGCTTCGATGTGACCGTCGCGGTGTCCGGCGAGGATGCCCTTTCAAAACTCGACACCTTGCAGCCGGCCCTGCTCGTCTCGGACGTGCGCATGCCGGGCATCTCGGGATTGACCCTGATGCAACACGTGAGAAGGCGGCTACCGGCACTTCCCATCCTCCTGGTCACGGCGTACGCCGATGTGCGCGACGCGGTCGGCGCGATTCAAAGCGGCGCGATAGACTATCTCGAAAAGCCTATCGACCTGGACGAGCTGCTGCAGTGCGTCAACCGGGGCATCGGCATTTCCGCGGCGCCCGCACTCGCGGCAGGCGGCGAGTTCACGCCGCCTCCCGGCGTGGTTGCGGAAAGCCAAGGCATGCGCGATGCCCTGCGCGAAGCATCTCTGGTGGCCCATTCCGATACCCGCGTCCTCATTACAGGAGAAAGTGGCGTGGGAAAAGAGGTCATCGCCGACGCCATCCACGGATGGAGTCCGCGCGCAAGCGGTCCCATCGTGAAAGTGAATTGCGCGGCCATTCCCGAGACGTTGCTCGAGAGCGAACTGTTCGGCCACGAGAAGGGCTCGTTTACGGGCGCAACCTCGATGCGTGTCGGACGCTTCGAGGAAGCGCACGGCGGCACGATCCTGCTCGACGAGATCGCTGAAATCGCGCCGGGACTTCAAGCGAAACTGCTGCGCGTCACGCAGGACGGTTCCTTCAGCCGCGTGGGGTCCAACCTGCAACGGCGGACCGACGCGCGCGTTTTGGCCGCCACTAACCGCGATCTCGAGGCTGAAGTGGAAGCAGGACGATTCCGCGAAGACTTGTTCTACCGGCTTAACGTCATCGAAATCTATGTGCCGCCTCTGCGCGCGCGGCGCTCGGATGTGCAGCCTCTCGCCCACCATTTCGCTTCGCTGTTCACGAAAGGAAAGCCACGTTTTTCGCCCGGGGCGATGGCGTGCCTGGAGGAGTACGAATGGCCCGGCAACGTACGTGAACTGCGCAACGCCATGGAGCGCGCGATCCTGCTTGCCAAGGGCGACCTCATTCTGCCCGAGCACCTGCCTAAGCGGGTGCAGCAGGCCCAGTCAGGGCAGCCCGCCGCCCCCGCGGAGGCAAGTGGCGTCACGCGCATGGAGGATATCGAGCGCGGCGCCATCCTCCAGGCGTTGCGCGAGCACGGGTTCAACCGCACCGAAACCGCGAAGGCTTTAGGCATCAGCCGCCGCGCGCTGACCTACAAGTTGCGCGGCTACCGCGAGCAAGGCTACGCAATCGACCCGGAATAGCGGTCGCGTAGGTGGCGCCGAAGTGCGGCGACTCCGCAACACCCGATTGGACGACAGGCGAGGGCGCCTGTCCCACACGCGCTTGCCACGCCTCAATTTGTTCTTCCCTTTCTTCAGCCCTTGGTCTGCTCGAAGGCTCGAAGAGTTCCAAACGAGCTATGGTTTGGAAAAAGACGTGTGGCACAGGCGCCCTCGCCTGTGTCTTGATCGGGTACGAGAGAGCTGCAACGGAGTCACCCCTGCCGGCGGCCGCCCTGCTTCGCCCAAATGGCCTCTGTGCGTGCGCGTCGCACGGCCTGACCTGACTTCACTTGGGCCATCCACGATTGGAGCCTACCGGGCCGGGGCAGCATCTGGCGGATGAAGGGTTCAAGATAGGCGTCGCCCAGACGGTCGATGAATGAGTCGTACAACTGAATGTGGTTCTGCAAGCGGCGTTCTTCCGCATACGGCCGGTTCAAAACGATTCCATCCAGATCGATGAAGTAGAACCGCTCCCCGTCCGGCGTCAGGATATTCTTCCCGGCGAGGTCGCTGTGATACGCCCCGCTTGAACACAGCACATTGACGGTCTCGGCAAGGCGTTCCAGGTAGCCTTGAATCTCCGCGTCGCTGGCCCCTGCGCGCAGCAACCCATCGGCGAAGGCCTCGACGTCGACGCAGCCATCGAGATAATCCATCATCATCACGTTGCCGAAGACGATGCCGAACCGGGATCGCTCGACGTACGCGCGGGCCAGGGGAATGGGCACGCCGTGCCGTTCGAGATGCAGGGCCGCTTCCCATCCTTGCCGGTATCGGGTGCGCCGCGCGGTATGCTTGAGTACACCGAGGCCACCTTCCTTCCGGCTGCGTTTCACGACCCAATCGTTCACACGGAGGGTTTCCGATTTGCGCGAAGCCTTCAGGAGTTCGCCTGGCGCGCGCAAGACTTCGAGTACGCGATCCAGGGGAATTTCCGCACGCCTCGTCACGCGCAGGGCACCGTTGCGCGCTTCAACGATTTCCGGACCCAGCGCATCATCCGGCATGGCGGCGTTTCCTGTGCCTTGCCGCATCTGACAGGGCGCCTTTGCAGCGATACAACGCATCAAGCCACCACGGGACACACACTGTGCCGTAGCCTTTGCGGATCGCGTCGAAGCACGAAGCGTCAAGTCCGTTCTTTTCGCACGAGCGTCGCAAGCGCAAGAGGTTGCGGGCGCGCTGAATGATGGACAGCGAGCGCGTACGCCGCGCATTGTCCCAATCGATAAACACAATCGCTTCGCTATCCCGCGTCACAAGGATGTTCCTGATTTGGAGGTCCGCATGGTACACACCGAGTTCGTGCAGGGTGCGGATGTGAGCGCCCACGCGTTCCAACACCGGCGTTGTATCTGGCGCGCCGGTTAGGGCAAATTCCCCCAGGTCGCGCGCGTCCACTTCCCGCGTGGCGATTGCTCCCCGGTATGTGATGCCGCGCTTTTCCGACACCACGCCCAGGGGCTCCGCCACGGCGAATCCCCGATCGAAGAGATACACATGAATCGCCCATTCGCGCAAGGGGCGGTTGTCGAGCAGGTAGGCGTCTTTCAGCAACATGCGGATCGCCCCGCCCCGGCGATACGGACGCAGGATGCCCCATCCCTCTTCCAGCGGAAAGCGGAAAACCTCGCCGCGTCCCTGCCCCGTCACGGCGACGCATCCGATACCGTCGAGGAGGGCGGCTTCAATGGCAGGATCGGCGTGGTGCAAGATCGCGTGTTTCCTGTTTCGTCGCACCTCGGTTGTCAAGCGATGGGATCCCCGTATTCCAGGTCTTGTGCCTCTACAACGCGCCCATCATGCGCGACGGATGCATACCGTTCAAACACGTGCCGGCAACCGGCATTTGGCCTACACCGGTTCGGCGCCGTGCGTGGCGGCGCGCCGGAGTTCGACGCGGGCGGGCAGCAGCCACAGCGGTGTCCGGGCGAGGCGCGCCGCGCCGTGCTGGATGAGCAGACCTGCCAGGACAACGTAGAACGGGTCTGTTTCAAAACGGAATCGGCTGGTCTCGTTGAGTTCCATGGTGTTCCCGGCCAACGCCACATAAAGTATGACGAAACAAAGATAGAGGACTGCAAGCCGCTGCTCGCGCGTCATGAGGTGCTTGGCGCGGCCGCGTCCGCAGGCACACCAGAATCCGTAGCCCAGGAGGAGGGGAAGCGCCACCAGAAGTCCAAGGTATTGACTCGTGCCCCAGAGATGATGCTCGAGAAGCGGCGTGCTTTCCTCGAGAGGGATGTTGACTTCACCGAAAACAAAACGGTCGTAGACTTCCGCGAGCGGCTTGAGCAAGGGATAGTTGGAGGAATCGGCGGCTTTCTCGCTGGGTGGTGTCATGTAGTTCAACCATGCCTGGGCATTCGTGGCCACAAAGACTTTGGGATAGTGAAACAACCCGTATACCGCGTCGCGCCGGTAGGCACGCGCGATCGCGATCTGTGCGAGGTGGTTGTAGTTAATCTCGCCGCTGGATTTGGTCATCTCGCGCAGCACTGGGATGCCTTCGTAGCCCTCCGCCTGCTGAAACTCCGCAGGGTAAGAGGGCACCGCTTCGTAGCGGTTGACCAGCGAGACAGGCGAGAGGAAACCTTCGCGCACGAGCGCTTCTTTGTCTTCCCAGCGCAGGTTGCCGATGGTCTTGATCCAAGCATTCTTGCCCGCGAACGAGCACGCGCTGAACTCGCCAAAAAGTGCCAGGTTCTTCACGTAGATCCCCGCGACGAAGAGTCCCGGGACGACCGCCATCCAGAGGACCGTACGCCACGCGGGTTTCATCACCCACAACACGCCGGCTGCCACCGCCACGTAGAACGCGAGGTGATACGTGGCCCGCGTGCCGCAGAGCACGGCCACGCAGATGAAGAAGGACCACCCCGCCCAGCGGTGCCGTCCTCGGAGAAACGTATCGAGTAACAGCGCAGACACGATCAGCAGGAATGCGCACGGCAGGGTGTACGCGAGCAGGTGTTCGTAGAGGATGAAGGAGGGGCTCGCCATGAACACGGTGGCGAGTCCCACGGCTACCACTCGGGATACGCCCAGGCGCATCTGGAGCAGGACGAGTCCCGCGTACGCGCCAAATCCCAAGGCCAGGAAGATCACCTCGAACGCGACCGTCTCCGAACCTGGAAAGGCCTTCAACACGCAGCCGAGAAAGAGATTGAAGAGGGGCGGCTGGATGTGCAGATACCAGCAGGTTTCGATCAGGCGGGTGCGGAGCAGCTCCGGGTCGGCGTATTGCATGAACACCCCGAGCGGCGTCATGTCCATGCGGACTCCGAGGAGATGGTACACCACGTGCAGCAGCGCGAATGCCGCGAATAGATACGCCAGCAGGCGTGGCAGGCTCTCGCGCAAGATTGGGGGGCGTGGCTCCATCAGCATTTCACCAAGGTAACCCAGCCGCCCGCCAAATGCGAGTTCCGCGGTAGGCGCTGGCTACTCATTTCGCGATTCCGTATTCCTTCATCTTGCGCCACAACGTGGATCTCGACACACCCAGCTTCTTGGCCACTTCGGTCTGGTTGCCTTCCAGGCGCTCCAGGGCGTTGCGGATAAGCTGGGCTTCCATGTCGGTGAGCGTGGGGATGGCGTCCGCCGCGTAGTTCGGCAAGGCCAGGGGCGCCCGTGCGCCAAGCCGCACCTGTTCGGGCAGGTCCGGCGCGCGGATGATCGGGCCCTCCGCCATGATCACCGCATGCGCCACAATGCTTTCGAGTTCGCGCACGTTGCCGGGATAGGGGTAGTTGCGCAGGAGCACCTGGGCGGCTTCGTCCAGTCCGGTGATGTTTTTGCCATACTCCGCGTTGAACCGCGCGACGAAATGGCGGACCAAACTGGGCAAGGCTTCCAGGCGGTCGCGCAGCGGCGGCACGCGGATTTGGATCACGTTGAGCCGGAAGTAGAGGTCCTCGCGGAAGGCGTTCTGCGCTACGGCCTTCTCCAGGTCGCGGTTGGTCGCTGCGATGACCCGGACGTCCACGCGCTTGGAGCGGGTCGAGCCCACCGGCCGGATGTCGCCGTTTTGCAGCACGCGCAGGAGTTTTGCTTGCGTGATGAGGGCCATGTCGCCCACTTCGTCCAGAAAGATGGTGCCGCCATCGGCTTCTTCGAAGAGCCCGCGTTTGTCCGAGCTGGCGCCGGTGAAGGCGCCTTTGACGTGCCCGAACATCTCGCTTTCCAGCAATTGCTCGGGCAATGCCGCGCAGTTGATGGCGATGAAAGGCATGTCGCGCCGCCGGCTCATCCGGTGCACCGCGCCCGCGAGCAATTCCTTGCCGGTACCGCTCTCGCCCAAGAGCAACACCGTGCTGTCCGTCGGCGCCACTTTCGCAATCATCTCGAGCACGCGTCGCATGGCCGGAGACGACCCCACGAGGTCTTCAACGGTGCCTTGTTCGTAGTGGTCGATGGTCTCCTCGCTGTCCAGATCCCGCAAGGCCTTGTTCACCACGAGCGCCACGTCGGACGGCATGCAGGACTCGGGCAGATAGAAGAAGGCGCCTCGACGAATGCCTTCGAGGGCACGCTCCAGCTTGGTGATCTCGAACAGCAGGATGAGGCGCGTCCGCGGACTGCTCCGGCGCACGTAGGAAACCAGTTCCACGTCGCCCTGTCCGCTCAGGCGCAGGTCGAGTACGATGACGTCGTAGGCTTTTCGGCCCGCCAGGCGGAGGACGCCTTTGGCGTCGTGGCACTGGTCCACGCCGTGGCCGTCACCCTCAAGGTAGCGCGTCAGAGTAGCTGCAAACGCCACATCTGGCTGAGCGACAAGGATTTGCGTTCTATTAGTATTATTTGCGCTTCGCACTGAAACACCTTATTCGCTATCAAAACCTATTGTACCAAAATGAAGCGCGAATGAAAAGATGGGGAATTGGACGGATCGGACGGATCGGACTGATCTGACGGCACGGTCTGATCGGCCCGGTCCGTCCGATCCGTCCGACCTATGCCTTGCGGACCACCAGGCCCAAGTCAATCTTCTCCACGACCTTGGGCACACTTGTGATCTGGTCTAGCGCGGCGCAATAGAGGATGTCCTCTTCGAGATTCACACGTCGGAGCTTTTCGGCGTGTGGGGCGGACTCGAACAGGGCTTCTATGCCTTGCTCCTCAATTCTGCTGCTCCAATGGGCGAAGCGGTCCGCGCCTTCTCCAATGGGCCAGCCCATGATGTGCGCGATGGCCGCGGAGGCGACCCAGTCTTCCTGGGCGTCGAAGTGAGGGTCCGTCATGAGTCCAGCGGGTATCAGGACGATGTCGCGTCCGTGGGATGCAGCTACCTGGGCCACCGCGGAGGCGTTGACCGTCGTGCCCATGTAGATGGCGTGGGCGCCCCAGCATGCGACCAGGCGGCCCGCGCCGGTCGTCGTCGTGAAAATGACGCGACGTTCCGCGACATCGCCGATAAGATGCGGGCTGTTCCCAAGGTCGAAGCCGAGCGGAGGTACCCCCCCGCGCTCGCCCGCGAGGAGCGCCTCAGGATACAGACGCTTCGCCGCATAGGCCTCGTCCACCTCGCGCACGACGATAAGTTCCCGCGCACCCGCATCCAGCAGGCACGCGGCCATCGCGCTCGCGCGCAGCGCATCGACCACAACGGCGACACAGTGGTTCTCCACGGCATAGGCGCAGCCTTCCGCGCCTTCAATCAGGTGGCATTTCATAAGATCTTTCTCTCTCGCATTAGGCGTGAACCGCTGGAATTCCAAGACACAGGCGAGGGCGCCTGTGCCACACGTCTATCTCCCAGGCTTTGTGCAGCCGGATTTGTTGGAGCCGCTGGGCTGAACAAAGACAGGAAGAGAGGACGAACACCGCAACGCGGGGCAAGCCTTTTAAGACACAGGCGAGGGCGCCTGTGCCACACGTCTATCTCCCAGGCTTTGTGCAGTCGGGTTTGTTGGAGCCGCTGGGCTAAACAAGGACAGGAAGAGAGGACAAACACCGCAATGCGGGGCAAGCGCGTGTGGCACAGGCGCCCTCGCCTGTGTCTTGAGTGGGGTCCAATCGGATCGATTCGTCCGATCGGTCCGATCCGGTACAGTTCAGCGCGAGCTTTTGACCGCGTCTTCACTGGCGCTTCGACACAATATGCCGGACGATGGCGGGTCCATGCTCGCGGCTGTTTTCGACAAAAACCACGTTGGATTCCTGCCCCGCGCAGAGCGTGCCCGCGACATACAGGCCGGGGACGCTTGTCTCGAAATCGGGTGTGAGCACGGGTTTGCCGCACGAAGAATCGACCTCGGCGCCGGTCCCCTCCAACAGCGAGGTGTCCGGCTCGTAGCCGGTCATCGCCAAGACAAAGTCGTTGGGCACAATCGTGAACCCACCGTCCCGCGACTCCAAAAGTACATCATCGCGCCGAATCTCGCGGACCTCGACATTCCGAAAGCATGTGATCGATCCTTCGCGGATACGGTTTTCGATATCGGGCTCGATCCAGTACTTCGTCTCGAAGCGGTCACCGCGCATGGCAACCGTGACCCGGGCATCGTTGCGCCAGAGTTCGAGCGCGACCTCCGCGGCCGAACTGCCCGCGCCGATGATCATCACGTCTTGCCCGGAGTACCAATGGGCCTCCGTGAAGCGGTGTGTGACTTTGGGGAGGTCTTCGCCGGGAATGCCCATGCGCCGCGGACTGTCGTAGAAGCCAGTGGCCATCACCACGTTGTAGGCCGCCCAAAGGAACTCGCGGCCGTACATGTCTTTCGCGATGACCGTGAAGATGTCGCCGGCGGGACGCACCGAGATCACTTCCCGGTACGTGACCACCTTCAAGTCGAAGTACTTCACGAACGCGCGACAATACTTGAGATACTCTTGGCGCGTGGGGTTTTTCTCCGTGCACACAAGCGGGAACCCGGCAAGCTCCAACTTATCAGCGGTGGAGAACCATCGCATGTAGGTGGGGTGCGAACACAAGGCGCTGCATACCGGCCCCTTGTCGATGGCGATCGCCTTCAGCTCCGCTTGCTTCGCGGCGTGCAGCAACCCCAACGCGGCAGGCCCCGCACCCACCACGATAATATCGTGCGTTTCGTTCAAACCGTGCGTCTTCATGCGACCCTCATTTGCAGCCCATGGTATCACAGCACCGGCTCGCCGCGAACAAACGAAGAGGAATCCACAGAGGAAAACCTGTTCGCAAAGAGGGAAACGTCTCCGTAGGGCGGGAATGATTCCCGCCTTCTTGAATGAGAGGGAACAAATTCCGTCCTACTTGAAACCTGTACATCGCAAAATGACAGCGGCAAATCCGCAATCCAAACACGCGTGTCCACAAGTTGCACAGATTCGCTCAGCGCGGCGTAGCCGCAACCAAACGAAGATAGCTATTCACCGATTTCACCGATTGCACCGATTCAAGAAGGAGGTCAACAGCGGGAAACCAGCAAGGGGAACGCGCGTCTCGCCCGTAATTGGAATACACCTCAACGCAGAGGCGCAGAGTTCGCGGAGGAACGCAGAGAAACGGGAAGGCGGCATTCAGGTACTGCCTTGCTCGTCACGCCTCGGCGTGACAGCCAGTCTCTTTCGTTCCGTGCGCGTGGCTTATTGATAGTATTGACCGCCGTAATTGATCCAACCGGCTTCATGCGATCCATCCGGATCGTGATGGGTCCAATGGACAACGCCGCCCTTCTCGTTCCATTCAAAGTCGCCCTTAAAGGCGATGGGGGTGTTCAGTTGCAGCACATTGATTCTTGGTGCCAAATCGATATTGTGGCTGATGAGCACTGTCTGTCCGTTCGAGAGTCCCACGAGGAACTTCTGATGGCGGGGTGGATTGAGATCGTCTGGGAGAATGCGCGTTACCGTACCCGTGGCGCTCACCGGCACCCCGGAACGCCTTTCTGCAGAAGCCTGGGCGATTTGCTGTACGCCAGGATCCTCAGGCGCAACACGCTCGGTTTCTGCTTCCAGCGGGGCTTCAGAGACCGGGCTGCGGACTACGTGCTTATTCTTATGCACGGGGCTAATGACGAGAGGCGCCGCGAGGAGGGCCGCGAGAGCTACAAGCGTGATAACGATTGTTGATTTCTGCTGCATAGTTCCCCCGTATGGAAAGAAACCGACCTGTTCTCCACGATTCCTCAAGATGACCACCCCTTGTATAGTACCGTGTTCGTGCTGTATCCGCAAGGGATGACGGTGGTGTTGCGCCGTCCCTGTGGCAGGCTCATTGTCCGCTGGCGGCCTGCCCCATCGACTTGCTACTGTGGGGTGGAGGCGGCTCTTCGGCCGCCTCCGATAGGAGTACACGATGACCGAGAAGATCCCCAGCGGCGCCTTGCTGGCGCGTGCGTATGCCGAAACGCCAGGACTGCCAATCGAAGTCTGCCACATTGGCCCTGATGCCGCGCAATCGTTGGCGGATTTCGCCCGCGCGAAGTGCGGCGCCACCTGTCTCGTTGTGTCCGATGAGAACACGCGCGAGGCCGCGGGCGCGCCGGTGCTGGAAACGCTCGCGCGAGGGGGCAAGAACATCTCAGAGAAAGTCCTTGGCGGCGGCCATGTCGATGCAACCGAGGAGTTGGGGGATGAGGTCGCGGAGGCGGGAGCTTCCTCCGATTTCCTCGTGGCCGTGGGCGCGGGCACGATCTGCGACCTTGCCAAGCACGCGGGCACAAAACTCAACCGGCCCGTGCTGGCTTTTGCCACCGCCGCGTCCATGAACGGCTACACCTCCGGCATCACTGCGGTGAAAGTGAACGGGCTCAAACGCACGACGCCTTGCACGCCGGCCCTCGGCGTGTTTGCCGACCCCGCTGTGATTGCCGCGGCCCCGCACCGCATGATCGCGGCGGGCGTGGCGGATTTCCTCTCCAAGTGTTCCGCGGGCGCGGACTGGCGCACCGCGAACTTCCTGCGCGGCGAGTATTACGATGAAAACGCGCTACGGTTCTATGAGGGCATCCTTGATCAGGTCCTTGAGTCCGCGGGCCGCGTGGGCCAAGGCGATCCAGAAGCCGCCGGCATCGTGTTGGAGGCGTTGCTGCTTTCCGGCTTGTCCATGCTGGTGGCGGGCTCTTCGGCCCCGGCCTCGGGCGGCGAACACCTCATTTCTCACTACATCGACATGAAGCAAGCGTTGTATGGCACATCCAATGACCTCCACGGTGTGCAAGTGGGCGTGGCGACCATTCACTGCCTGCGCCTGTGGGAGAAAGTGCTCGCGTTGAATCCCATGACCATCGACCCGGACGCCCTCGTTGCGGTGCAGCCCACGGACGAGCAGGTCCAAACGTGGATCGAAGCCGACTGGGGCCCCGTGGCCGGAGAAGTGCTGGCCCAGTGGCGCCAGAAATCGCTGCCGGGCGACCTGCTGCGCGCCGAGATCATGCGTTTCCGCGATCACCTGCCCCAGATCGCAGACGCCGTGCGCCGCGACCTGCTGCCTGCCACGCTCGTGGCGGACACCATCCGCAACGCGGGCGGCCCCATCACGCCTGATGAGATGGACGCGCCACTGGATGAGTACAACAAGGCCCTCAAGTTCGCCCGCTACATCCGCAGCCGCTTCACCATCCTCGACCTCGCCGCGGAATTGGGGGTGGAGTAGCGGGGGAGCCGAGAAGAGCGAGGGGCAAGATGGACGCGACTATCTGCTGCCACTGTTCTTGGGACTTCCCTGGCGTTGCCCAGTCAGGATATTTGCGTCGCGCCGGGGGTGGAGCAGTCGGCCACATTTGGCGCACCTTCGCCGCGGCTTCATAAACTCCTCTCCCGTTCTGCTGTCCGAATGCCAGTTTGCGTAGTTCGTATAGCCACAGTGATGGCATTTAAGGGTATTTCGGAAGTACTCAGCGTGGATTACGTCTGGATCGCCCAGGTCAGGGGTGTCTTCGCTGGCAACACGAACGCCGTGCGAAATCAACCGCGACTTGCCCATGTTCACGCTCCTCCACCCAGAAGTCCAAAGATGATCATATCCGCGCTTTGAAATTATACCAGAGCAACAGGATACGTAGTCAGAAGCGTTTGCATTGCAGGCGGCCTGGTCACGCCAATAGACAGGGAAGCGCCCGTTGCGGAGTACCGCAAGGCCCTCAAGTTCGCCCGCTACATCCGCAGCCGCTTCACGATCCTCGACCTCGCCGCGGAGTTGGGGGTGGAATAGTTACACGATGGCGAGGGGGCAATCTGCGCCCAATAAAGACACAGGCGGGGGCGCCTATGCCACACGTCTATCTCCAATGAACTGGCCATCTCGAATTGCGCTAGTCATTGGGCAAACCGGCGGCAGGAAGAAGGAACATGCATCCACATGCACGGCCAGCGCGTGTGGCATAGGCGCCCTCGCCTGTGTCCCATTCTGGGTTGCCGAAACACGTAACGTTCGACTCCAGGCGAATTTGCTGTCTCAGGGTTCTCGTTTCCAAGGTGGTTTCGCCATGCCGCGCAAGTATGTTCGGCCCGGTCACCGGATTCTGTACACTGAAGGGAGAACAATACCTTCGCGAGTCGGGGTGTCAAAAGGGAGTGAGAAGTGATCAAGATAGATCTCACATTCGCCGGCCTTGTCTGTATCATTGCCCTCTACGGAACATCTGATGCCGCCGGGGAACCGGCGCCCCAGGCGAAGATCGTTGGCGATTTCGCATTATGGGATGAGCACGCGCCTCTACCTATCCCAGACACCCTGCAATATCCCGCGAACGCCTTCGACGTAGTCGTCCACCGTGCGGATGAGGAGTACCAGTTTCTCCACGACAACGCGGTGGTCTGGCACGGGGACACCCTCTTTGCCGCATGGTACAACTGCCCGAAGGGGGAGATTCAGGGTTCGTCGTGCATCCGCGCCCGGCGCTCGCAGGATGGGGGAAAGACGTGGTCGCAGGTCGAGGTCATTGCCGCGGATCGCAGCGGAACCGGGACCTACTACGTACCGGTGACGTTTCTATCGTACGAAGGAAAGCTTCGCGCGTATGTCTCCAACATGGTCGGCCACGACCTTGTCACGCGTTGCGAGGTCTTTGCGCTCGACGAACTGCGCAATCGGTGGATTTCGGGAGGCTACATTGCCGGCCCGTTCCTGCCGAATTGTCCCCCGCTGTTGATGGCGGATGGCAACTTCGTCATGGCCGGACGCATGACACCCAAGCCCGCCACGACTCCCGAGATTCCTGCGGTCGCCATCTCGACAGGCAGGGACGTTGATGGAGAATGGAGCGTGGTTCCGATGATGCAGACGATTGCCCGGCCATACACAGACTATCCCGAAAGCACGGTCTGGCTGGACGGACCGGAACTCACGGCCATCGTTCGCGGGAGGCTGGTTTTCACCAGCGCCGATTTCGGCAAGACGTGGCAGGGTCCTTTCCAACACAATCTGCCCGCGGAAGACAGCAAGCCATTCGCGCTGCAGCTCAGTGACGGCCGGCGCTGTCTACTGTGGAACTACCCGGAATCGCGCGGCTCCATACGCCAGGTATTGGCTATCGCCGTGAGCCGCCCCGGTCTAAAGGCCTTATCTGCGATGTGGAAGATTCGCCACGGTTATGCAGACGCCTTGCAGGCTGGCCCGGAGTGGTCCTACCCCTGCGCGGTGGAGCACGAAGGAGCGCTGTATGTCATCTACACTTCGGAGAAGCGCCACAGCGTGATGACGGTCATTCCGTTAAAGTCACTCGCTCTGGAAGGCGCAGAGCCGGCGGCCCAGTAACCAAGCCTATTGTAGCCTGCATTCGGCGTACAGGTTCTGCCAATTCGCGTGCTGGTTTTCGTTCTGCTTATCTGTCACGATAGCCGTGCCTATTCACGTCGAGCGGCTTACACCCATTCGAGACAAATCGACGGAGGGACGGCGTATGTGGCACGGGCGAGACAGGAAAGCGGCTGTTCTCGGGGCCGCAGTCGCGGCGATGGTGCTATCGCTGGGATGTCCGGGTGTGGAATATGTTACGTGGGTGAAAACGTACGGAGCCGTGGGCGTGGATGAGTTGCCGGGGCTCACGCGGACGCATGATGGCGGGTTTCTGCTTGGAGGCACGACGGACTCCGCGGGCGCAGGCGGCCGGGACTTCTACATCGTCAAGACAGACAACCTTGGCAATGAAGTCTGGAGTAACACGTTTGGCGGAATCCTGAGAGAGGACGGAGAGCCTGTGCTCGAGACACCCGACGGGGGCTTTCTGATCGCCGGATTCACCACCACGTTTGGGGCGGGGGATACCGACATGTACCTCGTCAAGACGGATGCTGCAGGCAACAAGGACTGGAGCAGAACGTACGGCGGCCCGGAGGGCGAGAAGGTATTCGACATTGAATCGGCGTTCGACGGTGGGTTCGCGCTTGGGGGCTACACCGAATCCTTCGGCGCCGGGCAAACAGACATGTACCTCGTGAAGACGAATCGGAAAGGCCGCGCGCAGTGGAGCAAGACGTACGGCTGGTCCACGGACGAGCGCGCGTATGGCATGGATCAATGCGCAACGGGTGGCTACTTCCTCGCGGGCAATTCCATCCGCGCCGACGCGGTCCATATGGATATCTACGTGGTGCGCACGGATGCGGACGGCGTCGAGATTTGGGGCGAGACGTATGACGCGGGTGGAAGCGCGACTGCGTCGGCTGTTACCGAGACCTCCAACGGCGGATGCCTTGTCACTGGCCGGACCTACGACTACGACGTGGGCGAATACGACATCTATGTCCTCAAGCTGGATGCGGACGATGACACGGAATGGAGCCGCATCCTCGGCGGCGCGTACGACGACCGGGCTTATGCTGGGCACGAAACGGCGGATGGTGGGTACATCGTTGTGGGCACATCCGAAGACAGGACGTGCACCAAGAACGACATGTACATCGCGAAGCTCGACCCAACGGGAGCGCCCGTCTGGTCAACGATGATCGGGGGGCCTGAGAACGACACACCTTTTAACGTTCTGGAACTGCCTGAAGGTGGCTACGTCGTTGCCGGATCTACTGAGTCGTTTGGCGCTGGTCTGTCGGATGGCATCTTCATCAGGATCACTCCGTCTGGCCGCGCACCATCCTTCTACGAACTCGAGCACACCATGTTTTGATTGACGAAACCCTCCCGTCCGTCTGCCGACCTCATTTGACCGCCACTGGCTGGGTCCAGGCGGTTTCGTAGTCGCCTTCCCTGAATGGATTCTTCTTGAGCTTGGACGAGACCACCTTTGCGCGCACGTACATCTCATCCCCATTGATCGTGTACACGGCGGGGTTGTCGCTGGTCTCGTGCAGGACGGTTCCTAGCTGGTCGCTGTACACGTGCGTCGCGCGGATCTCGTTGCCGTTCTCATCCTTCACCGGCTCGCCGTGCAGGTCGGTCCCTTTGCGCGTGCCGATGAACTGGGTCGTGTAGGTCACGCCTTCTTCGGCCTTGATGGCGACACTGAACGTGCCGTTCTCGACGCGGATGCTGTCGAACAGCACGCCCGACGTCGGGTAGACGTCGCCACGCTTGCAGGCTTCAATTAAGGATTCCGCTGTCAAGGATTCCGCCAACACCATGATCCAGCCGCGACCGGGAATCGACTCGCCGGGACCTTGATAGAACCAATTGTGAGCGTCGTCCGTGGCGACGGCATACATCGGCTTCGTGGTGTCGGCTGCGTTCCCCAAGCGAAGCGACAGGATGATGTCCCAAAGGCGATCAGTGGACGTGATGTGTTTTGCCGGGTCGCCCCAGTTCCGCACGCCGCCGTGGCCGTTGTAGACCTCGAAGAACCGTTCGCCCCCGACGGACACGATCTCTTCCGCGGTGATCGTTGAACTCCAGTTGGGATGATTGATATGGACGAGCAGCGGCACATTGTGCTCGTGGCCGTGCGCTTCGATAGCGTCAAGGTTCTTCTGAAGCGTTTCAGAGACGGTCCCCGCCTTGATCGGCACGATGACTTCGCGCGTGTTGACCGCATTGATGTGCACGGCCTTCTCGGCGGTCACTTCCTCGCCGGGGATAACGAGGAATTTGTCCGGCTGCTGAAACCGCTCTTGAAGCTCTGTAAGGGTCTTCAAACGCATCATCGGCTTGCCATCGCGCTGCTCAACGACGACCCAGTCCTGCCCAAATTCTTTGCGCAACGCCTCGACCTTTTCCATGGGCAGCCGCTTGTCTTCCGGCTTGTCAATGGGAAACCACTTTTCTCCGGTCTGCAGGATGTTGTGATCGCTGACGCAGATGAAGTCGTACCCGTGCGATTGGTACCACTGGACGGCAACTTCAGGCGCCGCGTCGCCATCGCTCCACAGCGTATGAAAATGTGTGACGCCCTTAAACCAGTGCTTGCCATTGCCTTCTTCAACGGCCATATCGGCGGGCGCGCTCACGGCCGCGCACAGCAGTAGCGCGGCGAGGGCCAGAGTTCGCACGCGGGAATCGCTCCAGAACATGAGGGGATCTCCTCTCGTCGTTTCACCGAACTTTCACTCCGAAACGGGACATTGCAGCAGACACCGGAATTGTCAGGTGCGGCTTAGTCTATTGCTTGAGCACCGGATTTCCAAGCGCATCGATGGTCACCTTGCCTGCTTCATACACTACGGTGCCGGTTCCCATGTTCTCGATGGTCACGCGGCCCTTGGGAAGAGTGAGCGTCAGCGTTCCCGGCTCGCCGTGATATCCGGCCACGTAGAGATCGCGTTGCGGATCCGCATACAGCCACGCGGGCGCGGGCAGACATTCAAGCACAGCGCCGTCCGCTTCCACGTGCCCCGTGTCGTTCTGCCGCGCCACGGCGGACTCAAGCATGGGGAATCCGAGATCGCCCTTCTCGGTCCAGCGCCGCGTGAGCGTCCAGTCGATGAGGTCCACTTCGAAGCCGATCGTTTGGCCATCACGCTGGTACTCGATAAACCACGGACGATCGGCGTCTTCGTTGTATACCGTGAACTCCGGCGCGGCCTCGTCCTTCACCGCGCCCGCGGCAATCGATCTGCCAAAGGCCTGCGCGTCTGGATACGCGGTTCGCTCCGCGACCTCCACATAGAATGCGTTTTGGGGCTGTCCCCGGTAAAAACGGCTCATGCGCTCAAGATCATTATGCACCTTGGGGCCGCCGAGATAATTGTACATCTCGAAGGCGAGCATGCCCTGCGCTTCCGCCACCCGCAGCGGCGCGCCGTATCCGAGGTCCGTGCGCGACAGAGGCAGAATCCCGACGTACACGGGTCCCGATTCCACGACCACTACTTCGCCGGGCCGCACCTCGGCCGGCAGTGAGTCCAAGAGACGCTCACCGGCCCAGATCGCGTCTACCGTATCGCGCCGCGACCAGATAAGCGCGGCCTTGGCGCTGTGCCAATAGTCTCGCGTGCATGGCGCGAAGCTATCCACATAGGCCGTCTGCCGGGGCGAACACACGTACAATGCGCGCGCACCCGCCTGCACGGCGTAGTGCTTGCCCATATCCCTCAGGCTGAGAAAGGAGCTGCGCTCTTCAGGCGCGTCGCTCGGTTCAAACCAGGTGTCGTTCACCAGGTAGCGGCTGAACACCGTGCCCGGTTGTTTCGACCCGGCGACAGGATACCGAACGACGAGGCCACTGGTCTGATTGCTGACCTCGCGCGAGGCGGTGCCCAACGAGAAGTCTTTTGTGAGGTAGGTCGTGGCGCTCATGTTCCAGCCCCGTGCGCTGGTTTCCTCGATCTGCGTTGGAAGCGGCATCGCACGGTCGAGGACCAGCGCGCTCCACTCAGGCACAACACCTTCCGCCGCCCACGCGCGAAGGTATTCCGATTCCGATTCGGATTCGCCCATCACTTCATCAAAGTAGGCGCGGCTGAAGGGACCCGTCAGGCGACCCGTTGAAGGTGAGATGTGAAGCGCCGTCGTCAATGCGAGCCGCGCCAGCATCTCGCGTGCGCGCACGGCCGTGTCCCGGTCGCGCGCCAACGAGGAGAGCCGGTGCAAGGCATCGACAGTCACCTGCGTGTAGCCTGGACTGTAGAATTCGTAGACGGTCCCATTCGCCGCCGTAAAGTCAGCGAGTTCCTTCAGCTTGGCATATCCGCGCTGCGCCACGGCGGGATCGTTCAATAACTCGCCCCCCAGGCACGAATTCAGGCAGTCCATCGTGGCGATATTCGTATACGTCACCGCGACATCCATTCGCAGTACTTCGTCCACACCGAGGCGGATGCAGCGCAGCACCCGCGCGCGTACATCCTCCGGAAGGCGGTCGCCGTGGCGAATCATCATGGGAATGAGATGCCGCAACACAAACTCCACCCCGTTGAGGTCACGGATGGCTTCGTCCTCGCGGTTCCACAGGAAGTTGCCCTGGTGCCGCGCGCCCTCGCGCTGCTCCTGACACGCGATGACGGCGTCGAGCACCTTCACCGCCGTCTCGATGTCCTGTGGCGTACCGTTCGCCAGCAGCTTCTCCGCCAGTTCCGCGGCTTCCCGGGAGGAGTGACGGTCCCCGTCGCGCAGCATGGAGATCGCGGGATCGAAATTGTCAGGAAGTTGGAACGGCTCCGCGGCCGCGGCCGACAAGGTCAGGCACACCCATACAAGTAACATGTCGAGGCCTTTCAACGGAGTACGGATATCACCTGAAGAACGATCACCAAGGACCCGCCCCTTGGTGGTCGATAGCGATGGGCTGCGAAAGTTCGCGATACAATGCGTCCACATACTGCAGCCGTGCTTCCGGCGTCTCGCCGTCACCCAAAGGAAACACGCAGAAGG
Source organism: Candidatus Hydrogenedentota bacterium (assembly GCA_020849535.1). Taxonomy (GTDB): domain Bacteria; phylum Hydrogenedentota; class Hydrogenedentia; order Hydrogenedentales; family SLHB01; genus JAHDWY01. The sequence continues at coordinate 81,113 of JADLGB010000142.1, read as the reverse complement.
CGCTCTTCTCGCCGTAGTACGTGTCCGTATTGAGCACCACCGGATGATCCGGCACGTAGTCTCCCCACGGATACACGAGCGAGCGGCTCCAATACCGGAAGTTCCAGCCGTAGTCCGCAATGATCGTACCCGTCGATGCGAGCACCGGCGGCCACGCGCCTCGGGTCCCCGCCAACTGCTTCAGGCGGATGCTCGCGAGACCCATCTTGTTCGCCTCGCGCGTCAGGCACACGTAGGGCGCTTCCGCCGCGATGATGTCCACGATGCCCGGTGTTAATCCTTTACCCTGCTCGACCGGACGGTACACGACCTCTCCGTTGGCGCGGCGGTAGCCCGCGTGGTCGACTTCCGTGGAGGGCATGTAGACGACTTCTTCGTTGCGCAATGCGTTGACAACAACATCCTCAAGGACATCGATTGTGGACTCGACAAGCACGTAAGGCGTCTTGCTGAAGAAGTGGTAGGTGACGTTGACCTCGACTTCGTCCGACTCGGGCAAGTGGCCCCAGCGGCGCCACACCACGGCGACGGGTCCTTGTTGCATGACGCGATGCGGCGGCGGATTCCAGCCCTTCGTATGCGTCCACGAGCGGTTCTTCACCCACACGTCGGGGTTGTAGTGTAGCGTGTAGCCGGGTTGTTCCGGCAGTCCGAAGGTTCGTTTGTCTCCGGTGCCGAAGGACTTCGATCGGAATCCATTCAAGCTCTGGTTGTGCGGATCGAGCTGGGCTTCGAAGAACTCGTTCTCGATCCACGTGGCGCCATCATCGCGCTGCGACACGATGAGGTCCGATTCGTACGAGGGCGCTTCCGCTTGGGGATTTCCGTAGGCGAGGATGTAGTAGGACTTGCCTTTTGCGGGCACATCAACGAGAAACGCGACTTCACACGTGGTGTACGCCTTCTCCTGCACCGGTGTGTCGAAGCGGCGCTTTTCGTATAACACTTGGCTGGGAATCTCGCGCGTGGCCCCTGTGGCAAGATCGTACGCGGCGACCCGCAACTCCTTCGCCCACGATGCGACGCGGCTCGCCTCATCGGAGACGAAGATGACATAGGGCGAGTTCTTCCGCTCGATGCCGAAGTCATCGCGCAAGACGAGCACGCGGTGTTCGGCCCAGCCTGGAAACGGAAAGCCTGAAGCCGATGCCGGGGCCTGTGCCTCCGCGCGCAGCGTGAACGGGGTGTCGCCCTCCTGCTTCGCACCGCGGAGGGTAATCGGATAGCTCTTGCCGGATTCCCAGGGGCAACGCACGAGAAAATCCGCCTCAACTCCCGCGGGGATCTTTCCGTTCGCGTGGCGGTCCACCCGGCCATCCGGCATGACTTGCGTCAGTTCGCCGTTCACCCGTGCGACGAAGACGTCCAGACGTTCGCCCACCAACGTCTCCGTGATAGCATATGCACATTCCGCCGGCGCCAGCGTCACGCGCGCGTGGTAAAAACGCGTCGTGTCGTCGGGTGGACAAAGCATCGCGCCCTTGACGGCGGGCCCGCCCGCCTGTGGTGTTTCCTGCGCGCCGATACGCGCCGCAGCAACGATGCATGCAAACGGGACAAAGGCGAGTAATGCTGCATGTTTCATGAAGTATCCCCTGCGTATTCCGTGGCCCGGGATTTACGGCGGACATCCTAGCACGGAACCGGGCGACTCGCCAGTGGAACCCCGACCTGAAAGGATCGATGGCTGAGCCGTCAGCGTGTGATACGGGGCTCAGGCTCTTCCGCATACCCCTCCAGCTCGGTCACGGGGCGCAACGTAATGGTCTCCGGACCGATGAGGCCACAGGAGACGGCCATCTTGATCGCTTCCTCAAGACTGAGGCTGCATGCCGATACCTGCGATGTTTCGTAGAGCTGCAAGAGGCCGACGGTGACGTTTGGCGTCGTAGGCACGAAAACCTTCACGTACAGTTTGCCGCTCGCATCGCGCATCTTGCCCACGATAAAGCCGAGCGCGCGAACACCCGGATAAGGAAACTCGACGAAGACGGGAGCCTCAAACTTGGGCCCGGAGCCGGGCTTCACGATCGTTTCGACTATTTGTTTCGTGGCCCCGTATACGGTCGTGATCAGGGGGAGGCGGCTAATCAGGCTTTCGATCAAACGAACCAGACGCGCGCCGACAACCGCTGTCGTCACGTATCCCGTGAGGTACAGTAAGATGATCAGCAGGATCACCGAGACCACCGCGGTGACGTAGGTGGGCTGGGGACCCGCCAGCCATCGCGCGAGAGGTGCGATGCGGCCCGCAGTGAGACCATACGCAAAGTTGGTGATGAAGATCGTGATTCCGATCGGCACAAGGACAAGGAGACCGGAAATCAGCCGGCGGCGGATCTTCAGCAGCGCGCGCACCGGCCAGGAGTGCTTCGGCTTGGTTGGCCGGATTTGCTGCATGGCAGCGCCGGGCAGGCCCGTCCGCCGCGCTTCCGGCAACGCCGTATCCATTTCAGGAGGATCGACGAATGAGAATTCCTCGGGCGTGAGGGTCCCCGCGGACATGACGGCCTTGGCGGCGTCTTCGACCGACAGGGTGGTATATTCAACTATGTCCTGCCGGAAAATCTCCAGATAACCGCTCGTCGGATTCGGCGTGGTGGGAATGAAGGTCCGAAAGTACTCACCTTCACCTTCGATGGTCAAGCGGCCGGTGATAAAGGCGATGGTCCGCAACTCGGGTGCGGGAAACGGCACCAACACGGCGGCCTGATACGCGGGGCCCTCGTCCTGCCTGGACAGCACATCCACTGCTTGCCGGGACGCGCCGTAAATGGTCTTGATCAGTGGAATTCGCCGCAGGAAACTCTCGCTGAACGCGATGAACCGCCTGCCCACCACAAAGCCCGCGGTAAGCCCAATGACGTAGAGAATGACGATAAACAAGACCAACGACAGCAGCACGACGGTGTAGTTGGGCAAATCGCCGGTATACAACCGAAGGAACGGAACAAGGTGTCCCGCGGTAAGCTGGTAGCACAGCGCCAGGACATAGGCCGTCACGCCGAGAGGGACAACGATCAGGATGCCACGTAGCATGTAGCCGCGGATGGTCGTCCGCAACCGGTGCACGAAGATGGTTCTCATGCGGCTGGATTTCGACTTCTTCATAAAATCACACCAACTCAGGTTGCCGCGGTCGCGCCAGTATAAAGGCTAAGGCTTGCTTGCGGCGATGGTAGCCCGCCGTTTCCACTGTTTCCGGACCCACCACGCAAACACCACGCACAGAACCGCCACGACGACGTAGTCGAGTTCATGCGAGTACTTGGAGATGATGTCCCAATGTTGACCGAGTTTCACGCCGGCAAAAAGCAGAATGACGTTCCAAATCGTGCCGCCGAGAAGGGTAAAGAAGCAGAAACGCACGATGTTCATCTTACCGACGCCGGCCGGGATCGAGATTAGATGCCTGACCACCGGGATGAAACGGCAAATGAGTACCGCGATGTCGCCCCGCTTCTCGAACCACGACACGGTGTATTCGAGATGTTCGCGCTCCAGCAAGAAATACTTCCCGTACCGGTAGATGAGAGGATACCCGCCATACTTTCCCATCCAATAACTGATCAAGGAGCCCAACAGCGTACCCAGCGACGACGCCAACGCCGCGCCAAGAAACGTGAACTGCCCTTCCACGACCAGAAACCCCGCGAACGGCATGACTATCTCGGAGGGCACGGGCGCGATCATGCTCTCAAGCGCCATCATGATGACAAGGCCCGGATACCCCAGAGCCGACATGAATGATGTAATCCAATCCGCAATGAATGTGACCATATCTTCCTATAGTTCTCTGGTGGAATTCCTGTGCCGCGCCCCGAATGGAGACTGCTCGAAGGAATCAACATACTAGCCGCGCGGATCTTAACACAGAGGCGAATGGCGGATACAGTGCTCGGTCCGGATGGATCGGCCCCGCGGACTGCGCGATGGGCTCACTTGGCGGGATGGCCGCCAATCTGTACAATGCCTCTGGCAGCACGTTGGGGACCGCCATGGCGTTGCACGAGCGCGTCCAAGGCCGTTCTCGATCCGAGGGGAGACGGACCATTGCACAAGACGGGGAACCCATGAAGCGCTGGGGCCTATTGCGTTACTTCGCACCGGCGCCACACGTGCCGCGCCTGCCGGACGACGAGGTCAAGCGACTCTATCCCAAATTCCGCTGGCAGATTCTCGAAGCCACCTTCTTCGGATACGCCATGTTCTACCTCGTACGGAACAACTTCTCTGTCGTGTCCGAGGACATGCAAGCCGGCCTGCACTACGACAAGTCCATGATCGGCAACATCCTCGCTATCACCGCACTGAGCTACGGTGTGGGCAAATTCCTGATGGGCGCCTGGTCCGACCGCAGCAATGCGCGCGTGTTCATGCCCTTTGGGCTTCTGCTGACCGCGGTCTGCAACTTCGCGTTCGGTGCGACCGCCGACTACACCGTCCACCTGCTGCTCTGGAGCCTGAACGGCTTCGTGCAGGGCATGGGCTGGCCGCCCTGCGGACGTTGCATGGGACATTGGTTCAGCGAGAAAGAACGCGGTCTGACCTTCAGCACTTGGAACACCTCGCACAACCTCGGCGGCGCCGTCGCGGGCGTGATCGCGGCGCATGCCGCCCACCACTTCGGAGGCTGGCAATACGCGTTCTATGTGCCGGGCGTGCTCGCCGCGATCGGCGCTGTGTACCTGTTCTGGCGCCTGCGCGACACACCGCAATCCGTCGGACTGCCCCCCATCGAGGAGTATCGCAACGACTACACGGAACACGAACGCATCCACGGCACGCTCGAGCGCGAACTGACGTACCGCGAACTGCTCGTAGAACGCGTTCTGACAAACAAACTCATCTGGCTGCTCGCGTTCGCGAACTTCTTCGCATACATCACCCGCTACAGCATGCTCGACTGGGGCCCCATGTACGTGCGCGAGATGAAAGGCGCGACCCTCATCGGCGGCGGCAACGTCATCTTCTACATCGAAATGGGCGGGATTCCCTCGACCATCCTGCTCGGCTGGATCTCCGACCGGCTCGGCGGCCGCCGGGGCATGGTCGCGACCTTGTCAATGGTGCCCATTCTCGCCGCGTTCACCGCGATCCTGTTTATCCCCGCGGGCTACCTTTGGCTCGACATGGTCATGCTCTTCGCCGTCGGCTTCTTCATCTACCCCGTGATCAATCTCATCACGATCATCGCTCTCGATGTTTCCTCCAAGAAAGCCATCGGCACCGCCGCCGGCTTCATCGGCCTGTTCGGCTACATCGGCCGCATGGCCCAGGCCAAAGGCTTCGGCGCCATGCTCCACTACTCCGAAGACCTCTACGGCAAACAAACCGCCTGGAACCTCGTCCTCTACTCCATCCTCGCCTCCACCGCGATTGCCGTCCTCCTCCTCGCGCTCACCTGGCGCGTCAAACCCCAGGCCTGACGTCGCCGCCGCGCGAGCGCTGGAAGCGCGGTCTGGCTCTGTAAAAGGCTCCGAACAATGAGCAAGGAGATCCTGCCCGAGCTTTTGTCATCGGTATGGCGGGCAGAAACACAAAAGCGGCCAGCGGGCTTCTGGTCGAAGCGGCTGGCCGCGAATGGGTTAGATGGTGCCGGTGCACGGATTCGAACCGCGGACACGTGGATTATGATTCCACTGCTCTAACCAGCTGAGCTACACCGGCGTTTGTCGAAAGGAAAGCGTAGCATAACATGGGGGATCGATTCCACTTTTCACCCATTCGCTCTTCCCCCACAAGTCGTTTTCATGCTGTTCCTTATCGTATCGAGCGTGTTCCGCCTCCGGGCGCTGTTCGTCCTGTGCGTACCGTCGCGACGTCTGCCGAAAGGCCTTCCCGGAGTGGGGCGTGGCTCTCTTTCCGGCCGCTTCATCTGCTATGCTGGAGGGTGCCGGGGAGACGATCAAGAAGGAGCCGTGCCATGACCGACTCGAGATATGACGTGATCGTCCTTGGTTTGGGGGCCATGGGCAGCGCCGCCTTGTACCATCTTGCGAAGCGGGGGGCGCGGGTCTGCGGCATCGAACGGCACGGCATCGGGCACGAATTCGGGTGTTCGCACGGCAGTTGCCGGATGGTCCGCAAGGCGTATTTCGAACATCCCGACTACATCCCGCTCTTGGAGCGTTCCTATGCGCTGTGGGAGACCCTGGAGGAGGAATCCGGGCAAGAGTTGTTCGTCAAGTGCGGACTGCTCCTGTCTGGAATGCCGGAGTCCACCATGGTCCGGGGTCTCGAGTCCTGTTACGGGACCCATCATCTTCCGCACCGGCGCATGGATTCGGATGCCGCTGCGAAGGAGTATCCGCAGTTTCGTTTTCCCGAGGGGCACACGGTGTATCACGATCCGGAGGGCGGTTACGTCCTTGCGGAGGCATCGGTGGAGCAGTTCATCTCGTTGGCCCAGGTGAATGGCGCGGATTTGCTCATTCACGAGGATGCCATGGCGTGGCAATCCAACGGGGTGGGTGTGTCCGTGACGACGCACCAGCGCACGATCGGGGCCGACAAGCTTGTCCTCACCGTGGGGCCTTGGGCGGCATCTGCGTTCGCGGAATTGGGCGTGCCGATCAGCATCCTGCGCAAGGTTCAACTCTGGTACGATTCGCCCAACATGGGCGTGTTCCGCGATCCCTCGTTCCCATGTTTCTACTTCAATACGGACAATGGGGGCTTCTACGGCTTTCCGGCGTTCTCGCAATTGGGCGTGAAGGTCGCCGAGCATACGGGCGGCGATCCTGTGGAGGATCCGGATCACCTGAACCGCGGACTCGAACCCGAAGATGAAACGAAGGTGCTGCAATTCCTGGGCGAGGTGTTTCCCGCCTTGGAACCCCGCCGCACCCATTTCGGCGTATGCATGTATTCGATGACGCCCGACCATCATTTCCTGCTCGGGAAACATCCGCGTCACGAGAACACCATCATCGCGGGCGGCTTTTCGGGGCACGGGTTCAAGTTCGCGCCGGTCATCGGAGAGATTCTCGCGGATCTCTCCATCGACGGAACGACCATGCATCCCATCGAGTTTCTGGGATTGGATCGTTTCGCGCCCACGTTGCGCTCTTCGACCTGACCAAGGAGGGTGACTGCCATGCCGAATCTCGCAATTACGGACGCACAGGCCGCGTTCTTCCGCGCCAATGGCTATTTGATTCTCCGCGGCTTTCTGCACAGCGAGGAGTTCTCGCGCCTGCGCCAGGGGGTGGATAACCTGACCGAATACGGCAAGCTCGGGGTCCACGCCGATCCCGACTTCCTCTACGGCACGGGCGACAAGACCGGCAAGCGCGTCCTGCGACGCATCGAATACGTGGTCGATAAGTCCGACGCGTGTAAGGTTCTCCTGGGCCATCCGTATATCCTGCGTTCGGTCGAGCGGTTGATCGGCAAAGACTTCATCCCCACCTGGGACTCGCTCGTTGCGAAGTTGCCGGCGGAAGGCGTGGAGGTACCCTGGCACCGCGACGCGTCGCACTTCCACGTGGGTGACGCGCCCATCTTCACGGTGGCTTTCTACCTCGATCGCGCGGACCAGGACACCTGCCTGTGGGTGCTGCCCGGCAGTCACCAGTGGAAACAAAGCGACGTGGACCAGATCGTCGCGCGGCCCGTATTCAGCACGGACGGCGCGACGCCCCTACTGATGGATCCCGGCGATGTGGCGTTTCACCACGTCTTGCTCTTGCACGGCTCCCGTGCGAATCACACGCCGAAGACCCGGCGCGTGTTGTACTACGAATTTCGTCCCGCGCGCGTCGAGGCGGAGTTGGGTCCCCACACGCCCGAGTACATCCCCCTGAAGCAGCGTGTGTTGGTGAACTGCATCGCACGGCGGCGTGCCGCGCCGTACGTATCGCGCGACGAGGTGCCCTACGATTACGATCCACCCGCCCCATGGACCCTGACCGGCGTGGATGTGCCCCTCGACTCGCTCCGGATCCCCCACGAAACCTACTGGCGCAGCAGCGAGTCGCCGGAAAAGTAGGAGCGGTGCGCCGGTTCCGGCAAGTGCAGTGGCGGGTAACCCCCTGAATTTGCTAGAGTCGCGTGCAAACCGCTCGCGGTGCAACATGGGAGGAGACCAGCCGTGGACCCCGTAACTCGCCGATTCGCTGTGTGTTTCGCCCTCGTGACGTTGTGCGCTTCCGCTTCCGTGTGGGCTCAAGACGCCAAGAATGTCTTGGACGTCGATGGGGGAAAGCTGAAGCGGGGCCCCAACGAGATCACGGTTCGGGCCATCTATGCGCCCGATCTGGGCAAGCCGGGCACCACCGCCGTCGATGTCGCACACGCCTTGAATGCCATCGCCAAGGTCGGAGGCAACAGCGCCTGCTTCGACCTCCACGGATTCAACGAGTCCGGCGGCAACATTTCATCGGACGCGCTTTCGGCCATGCGCCAAGTGCGCGACTTGGCCGCCGCGCGCAACATGATCACCGTCGTGCGGGTATTCGGGCCGCATGCGCCCTCTTCCGAACGGGGCCGGCTCGAGGCCGCGAAGACCTGCGCCCGTCTCTTGAAAAACGATCGCGATGTGCTCTTTCTTCTGGAGGGCAGCAACGCGAAACGCCTGGCCCGCGAATTCAAGCGTCGCACAGTCAATCTCGCCGTCGCATCGCCGGAAGACGGCGACCTGCAGGTGGTGACACAACCGGTTCCGGGCGAGCGGAAACGCCCTGCGTTGCTGCTTGGCGCGGTGCCCGTGGAACTGGCCGAACAAGCCCACTTCATCCTGCCCGAAGGCGAAGAGAGTTACGAAATCCTGGACGCCGCCAGTGCGTTGATCCCCGAGCACTATCCCTGGACACCTGACAACTCGAGTCTGACGCCCGAAGAACGGGCAGATGGTTGGATCGCCCTGTTTGACGGCAAAACCCTCAATGGATGGACCGTCCTCGGCGACAAGAAGGATGCCTGGCAAGTCCATGACGGTATCCTCGAACGCGTGTCCGCGGGTTCGCTGGGCGTGCGCACGATAGACCGGTACGGTAATTTCATCCTGCGCTGGGAATGGCGTCTTCCCGAACCCGGCAACAACGGCGTTCACATTCACGCGCCGCGCGTGGGCCGGTCCTCGCGCATAGGCTTCGAGTACCAGATGCTCGGCGATTACGGCGAAGAACCGAACAAGAACAGCACCGGATCCATCTACGACGTGCTCGCTCCTTCGGTCAATGCGAGCAACAAGGTGGGCGAGTGGAACGCATCGGAAGTTGTCATCGAGTGGCCTCACGTGAAATACGTGTTGAACGGCGTGACGGTGCAAGACGTGAACTTCGCCGAGAATGAAGAGCTTCGCCCACGCCTCTCCGAAGGCTTTATCGTGTTGACCGAGCATAACGATTCCGTCATGTATCGCAACATCAAGATCAAGCCTCTGCCGTAACGCCGGCGGAGTTGCCCCGCACCAACGTTTGTGGAGGAGTTCGTCATGCGAGCACTAGCAACGGCTGTCGCGATGGGAGTGGTCGTGATGGGGTGTGCAACAGTTCAAGACTTGCCGGCCTCGGCCGATTTCGCCACGTTCCGCGTGTCGGGATTGCAGTGCGTGATTGGCAACAATGCCGCGGACGGAGAACACCGCTCCGGCTACAACGGCGTGTTCCGCATCACGTCGCCGGACGAACGCATCACGCCATACGTGCCCCTGTACGCCGGACTCAACCTCGAACACTATTTTGACGCGCGCCCGCGCAGCCCCGAGGCCTCCGTCTTCTTTGAACCGCGCCACGCGCCGATGGAGTTCCGCAAGGTCAATGACACGACCGCCGAGCTTCACCAGCCCGCGACCCCTGTATACGGCGTCGAAAGCTGGACGACCTTTGAGTTGAAGGAGCCCCACTACATCGACATGTCCTATCGGTGCATCCCGCGCAAAGACGCATTCCAGGGCGGGTTCATGGGCGTGTTCTGGGCCTCCTATATCAACGCGCCGCATGACAAGAGCATCTACTTCCTTCAGGGCGACTCTACCCTCGAGAAGCCCCGCTGGGCACAGGTATGCACGCAGAAACACGGCGTCCACAGTACGATCCGCTGGCAGGGCGATGCCGCGGAACTGCAGTACCCGCCCGAGGCGGACACGCTCTTCAATTCACTTTCGCCGTACCGGTTTTCAGCACCGTTCTACTATGGGCGCGTGCGCGACATGGTGCTCATTTACATCTTCAAGCCGAATCCGTACCTGCGCTTCGCCCATTCGCCGAGCGGCGGCGGCAACACGCAAGCCGAAGACGACACCAATCCGGCGTGGGATTTTCAACTCGTGATCCCCGATTGGAAGATTGGGGAAACCTACACTCTCACCATGCGCGCCGTCTACAAGCCGTGGGTGGATCGTGCGGACGTGCTGAATGAAGTCGCGAAGTACCTCAATGAATGAAGGTTCCCAGTTGAGGTGGCATGGCCTTCCAGGCCATGAATCTTCGTGCTGGTTGGTTGCCTGTGAAGTCTCAGCACCATGGCCTGGAAGGCCATGCCACCTCACCGATGGCCCGTCCACCAGGCACCGGACTCTCAAAGAGAAGCAATAAACGGACGGCTCTACATCGTTCCCTTTTGGCGTGGTTCCGCAGGGAGGCACGCGACCTGCCCTGGCGGCGGACGCGCGATCCCTACGCGGTGTGGGTCTCCGAGATCGTGCTGCAACAAACCCGCGTCGATCAGGGCACGCCGTATTTCGACCGGTTTCTTACTGCTTTTCCCGATGTGCATGCCCTTGCTGCAGCTAAAGAAGACCACGTCCTGAAACTGTGGGAAGGTCTGGGATACTACAGCCGCGCGCGCAACCTCCATCGGGCGGCCCGAATCATCGCGCACGAACGAGGCGGGCACTTCCCCGCCACCGCGGAGGAATGGCAAACCCTGCCCGGTGTGGGCCGCTACACCGCGGGAGCCATCGCCAGTATTGCGCTCGGAGAACAGGTGGCCGTCCTTGATGGCAATGTCATCCGCGTGTTGTCGCGCGTATACAACATCGAAGACTCAACCGACTCACCATCCACGCGCACGATTCTGTGGGAGTTGGCCGAGTCGCTGGTGCCTGCGAAGGCCCCCGGCGACTTCAATCAAGCCATGATGGAACTGGGTGCCCGCGTATGCACGCCGCGGAAACCGTTATGCGAGATGTGTCCGATACGCCGTTGTTGCGACGCGCGCGAGCTGGGGGTTCAAGAGGCGAGACCCATCCGGACGCCGAAGCGCGCCACCCCACAAAAGGAGCACGTGGTGGCCGTTATCGCACGACGCGGCCGTTTCCTGCTGGCGAAGCGTCCCGCGAGTGGGCTGCTGGGGGGCCTGTGGGAGTTTCCTTCGGGCGAGGTTCACGCGGGTGAAACACATGGGCATGCGCTACGACGCATCTTGCGCGGATCGTTCGGAGTGAGGATCGCGCCAGGCGCTCGCCTTGCGGCCGTGACGCACACCTACTCGCACTTCAAGGTCACCTTGAATGTGTACGCCTGCTCGATCCCGGAAGGCGAGACACCCTCTGCCAGAGAGCATGTCGAGGTCAAATGGGTATCGCGCGCACATTTCGGGCGTTACGCGCTTCCAAAGGCCAACCACAAGTTCCTGCAATTCTTGTAGGTATTGAGAGGATTGGCGCTCCCTCGCAACCCCAATATGTGGTATGGGTTGCGGAGAATTGGATTCTTATTGGATTTCCGGATCGCTTCTGCTATAATCCTCCAGGCTTAGTGTGAGTCAGTCTAAGTACTTTTGACATATTACGTTATGCTGTTCCAGCGAGCCCAATTCCGGGAATTCGCTTGAGGGGTATCCAATAGTGCGTTCTATCCTGAGTGCCATCCCGGGGTTGTTCTCCCATGACATGGGGATCGACCTCGGCACCGCCAACACCCTCGTCTATGTCAAGGGCCAGGGGATTGTCCTGAGCGAACCTTCCGTCGTTGCGATCAACAAGGACACGGGCAAGGTTCGTGCCGTGGGCAACGAAGGCAAAAGCATGATCGGGCGTACGCCCGGCAACATCGTCGCCATACGCCCCATGAAGGATGGCGTGATCGCCGACTTCGAGATCACCGAAGCCATGCTTCGGTACTTCATTCAAAAGGTCCACAACCGCCGGCGCCTCGTAATGCCGCGGGTAGCCATCTGCGTGCCGTCGGGCATCACTGCGGTGGAACGCCGCGCCGTGACCGAAAGCGCGTCGCAGGCTGGCGCGAAGAAGGTGTTTACAATCGAAGAGCCCATGGCCGCGGCGATCGGCGCGGGCCTGCCCGTGCATGAGCCCCAAGGCTGCATGATCGTCGATATCGGCGGCGGCACGACCGAAGTGGCCGTGATCTCGCTGGGCGGTATCGTGCACGTGAACAGCGTGCGCGTCGCGGGCGATGAGATGGACCAGGCCGTCATTCAGCACCTCAAACGCACGTACAACATGATGGTCGGTGAACGCACCGCCGAAGAGATCAAGATCGCGATCGGTTCCGCGTTTCCGTTGAAGGAAGAAATGGAAATGCAGGTAAAGGGACGCGACCAGGTGATGGGGCTTCCGAAGATCCTCACGATCACGTCCGAGGAAATCCGCGAGGCCCTGCGCGAACCCGTGGCGTCCATCGTCAACTCGGTGCGCGTCACGCTCGAACGGACCCCGCCCGAACTGTCCGCCGACATTGTCGACCGCGGCGTCGTGTTGGCGGGCGGCGGCGCGCTGTTGCGCGGCCTCGACCAGTTGTTGTCGAAGGAAACCGGCCTTCATGTGACGGTGGCGGAAGATCCGCTCACCGCGGTGGTGTTGGGTACAGGGAAGTATTTGGAAGGGATTAGACATTTCCGCGACGAAGAAACCTAAACCGTGTTGCTTTCCCGCCGCATAAGTGAGAACCGGCCTACCATCATTCTCGTAGTGCTGGTGCTGCTCTCCCTGGCGTCTCTCGCGTCGGGCACCAAGGGCAACGTCATTTCCCGCACCGTCAGCAAAGGTGTTTCCATCGTGGCCTACCCGTTCTGGCAGGTCATGTCCGCGGTCCAATTGCGCGTCGAATACGCTGTGTCCTTCGTCGTGGCCTACAACGCATCGCGCGTGGAAGCCGAGCAACTGCGCGGCGCTATCACCAGCATGGTCCCCCAGATCGCGGACCGTGATGCGCTGGAGGCCGAAAACGCGCGGTTGCGCGAGATGCTCGTGTTCCAGCGCAGTCAGCCCCGTCTCGAGTTGACGCCCGCCTCCGTGTTGCCCTTGTCGGAAGACCCGGTGTCCGCGGGTATCATCTCCACGACGCGCGGCGTGCTGGTCATCAATCGCGGCAGCATCCACGGCGTGGAAGAGGCCATGTGCGCGATGACCAAGGACGGTGTCATCGGCATCGTGTACAAGGTGGAACCGACGCTGGCCTACGTGGCGACGCTCCACAGCGACCTGTGCAAAATCGGCGCGATGATCGGCCGCGACCGCCGCGTGCGCGCGACCGTGCACGGCAGTGGCAGCGACTACAGCCCGATCTGCCGCATGGAGTACATCGACACCAAGCACGTCGTCCGCGAGGGCGACGAAGTGCTGACGAGCGGGAGCGGCATCTTCCCGAGCGAGTATCCAATCGGAAAGATTATCGAGATCCACAAGGGCGGCTCCCTGTTCCAAGCGGCAGACATGGAGCCCTACGCCGACCCCTACAGTGTCGACGAATTGTTTCTCGTGCGGCGGGCACAACCCACCCTGGAGGAACTCACGGGCCGTGCGGGCGAAACGAAACCTGCGGGCGTCGAGATGCCTCTGCCTCCGCCGGACGAGGCCCAACGCAAGGCCGCCAATGTGAAGAAGGGCGCGCCTTTCTCCATGCCCGACAACCGATCGATTCAGGAGCGTTTCGCTCCATAGGCATACGGACATGATGGTACGTAAGAATCTCTATTGGGCTTTGGCCGTCATGGCGGCCGCCCTGGTGGAGACCACCTGGCTCAAGGCCATCAGCGTGATGGAAGTAACCCCCAACCTCACGCTGCTCATGGTCATTTACTTCGCCATCGCCGAAGGCGAAGAGCGCGCCATGTGGACGGGCGCCCTCGGCGGCGTGTTCCAGGACGTGGCCCGCAGCGCCGTCCTCGGCCATCACGTGCTCACGCTGGTCCTGGTGGGCTACGCGGCCGGCCGCATCGCCACGCGCCTCGTGACGGAACACCCCGCGGTGAAAGCGGTCATGGTGTTCAGCGCCAGCATCCTCTGCGGGCTGCTCGCCATCTTCATCCAATACGTGCAAGACCCGGGGCTGGCGGCCATGCACAACATCGTTGCGCGCGTGGTACCGGAGTCGTTCTACACGGCGCTCTTCACGCCGGTCCTGTTCTTCCTGCTCGACCGCTCGTTTCGTCATCGAAATCTGGCCCTGCATGGAGGGGTGACCTGATGACTGGCTCAACCCAGAAAAAACGTTACGAGGGTTTTGAAGGGCGCATTACCTGGCTGGCGTTCGCCTTGTTGCTGGCCTTGGCCGGGTTGTGTTTGCGCCTGTGGCAATTGCAGGTCATAGACGGCGCCCAGTACGCCGATCAGGCCGAGAACAACCGGCTCATGAACGAGCCCCTCAAGTCGCCGCGGGGCGTGATCTTCGGCCGCGACGAGCGCGTCGTTCTCGCCGACAACCGCGCGGCAAACGATCTCGTCCTGGTCCCCGCTTTGTGCAACGACCCGGCGAGCGTGATCGAAACGCTGAATCAGATCATCCAGATCGACAAGGATGCTCTTCTGGCCGCTATCGCCAACGCCGAGCAACGAAAAGCGCCGTGGGAGCAAATCCCGGTGAAGCGCGACATCTCGCGCACGGAACTCACGCTGGTCGAGGAGCGCTCCTTCGCGTTGCCGGGCGTGTATACCGTGGCCCGTCCCCAACGGCGCTATTACTACAATCAGACGGCGGGACAATTGCTGGGCTGGATGAACGAAATCGATCTCGACGAATGGAAGAGGCTCAAGCCGCGCTACAGCATGGGGGATGTCACGGGCCGCTCCGGTTTGGAAATGCAGTACGAGGACGTTCTGAAGGGCGTGGACGGCGCGATGATCGTCAGCCGTTATAATGGCAGTGTGCCCCAATTGAAAACCGACGAACGCGGCAATGCCTATGTGGAGATGGACAGCAAAGGGCGCGAGCTAGAGGTCGAGGAACGCATCGACCCGGTTCCTGGCGGGTCGATCTTCACCACGCTCGATATTGGACTGCAGCGCGAGTGTGAAAGGTTGCTTGAGGGTCTGACGGGCGCAGTCGTGGTGTTGAACGCGGAAACCGGCGAGGTGCTCTCCATGGCGAGCAGCCCCGGCTATGACCCCAGCATCTTCGTGACAAACAGCCCCAACAGGGGGCAGTTGGTCACAGCGACACTCGGCGACAAAACCAAGCCCATGCTGTGCCGTGCCCATGAGTTTCACTATCCGCCCGGCTCCGTGTTCAAAGTTCTGCTCGCGATTGCAGGATTGGAAGAAGGAGTCATCAACGAGCACACGACTTTCGGATGCAGCGGGAAGTTCTATCTCCCCGGGGTTTCCCGGCCTTGGCGTTGCTGGCGCCTAAAGTATGGCGGACATGGGGGAGTAGCGGTCGTGGATGCGCTGGCGTACTCGTGCGACGTCTACTTTTACAATGTCGGGCTCAAGTTGGGGGCTGAGCGCATCAAGGCATGGTCCTCAAAACTGGGCCTCGGCGTTCAGACCGGGATCGACCTGCCTGGTGAAGTCACCGGGCTTATCCCCGATCCCGAGCGCAAGAAGATGCTCGCTCTAAAGGCGGGCAAGACCGAGCCCTGGTATCAGAAGTGGTACCCCGGCGAGACGGTCAACATGTCCATCGGCCAAGGCGAGGTAGTCACCACGCCCCTGCAGAACGCCGTGCTGATGGCATCCGTCCTCAACGGTGGGCGCCGCGTACGTCCGTATCTCAACATGGAACTCGGGCCTCAGGTCAGCGAACCGCTCTTCAGCGAAGAGACGCTGCGGATCGTGACGGAGGGCATGCGCAAGTGCGTCGCGCGCGACAAGCCAGCCCCGACCGGCACGGGAAAGGAGGCCAAGATCGAGGGCCTCGACATCCTGGGCAAAACGGGTACCGCCCAGGTGGCCGGATTGCAGCACGTCAAGCACTACGCCAACGAGGAAGATATCCCCTACGAGTTGCGCGACCATGCGCTGTTTATCTCGGGTGTCACGGACCGCTCGCCGCGCATCGCGGTGAGTGTGATCGTCGAGCATGGCCTGCACGGAAGCTCGACGGCGGCGCCAATCGCCCGGCAAATATACGAGTACTTCTACTTGAACCGGCCGGATGAGCCAGGCTCGGCCAGCGTGGCGCAGCCGCTGACGATTGCGCGCCGGGAGGTCGGCCAATGAGCCGGATCGAGCGCGATCTCAACCTGCTGGAAGCCCACATCCACACGTTCAACTACCGTAACCTGCGTCGGCTGGACTGGCTGTTGGTGGGCCTCACACTGGCCTTGTCGATCGCCGGTCTCTTCACGCTGTATAGCGCCAGCCAAAGCGCCGCGGCGGATGTGGCGTTTTTTTCAAAGTACTACGTGAAGCAGATCCTCTTCTGCACCCTCGGAATCCTGATGGCGGTGCTGATCGCATGTATGGATTACCGGGCGCTTGTGTCCATGGCGCCGTTCTTCTATGGGCTGGCGGTCTTGCTCCTGATCGCGGTACCGCTCATCGGGTTCACGGCCATGGGCGGCCAGCACTGGCTCCGTGTACTTGGCGTGCAACTCCAGCCCTCGGAGTTCAGCAAGGTGGCGCTCATCTACACGCTGGCCTGGTATCTATCACGCTACCAGGAGCGCATCTACAAGCTCGCCTATTTCATTGGGGCCTTGGCCATCGCGGGGGTTCTGATCCTGTTGATCCTGATCCAGGGCGACTTGGGCACCGCCATTGTCGCATCTCCGCTGGTCTTTGTAATGCTGTTCGCCGCCGGTTGCCGCCGCCGGCACATCCTGGCCATCGTGTTGGCCGGTTGCACCATCGCGCCGCTGGCGTACTTCAATCTGGACCATCTGCCCCTCAAGGATCACCAGAAGACCCGCATCGTGTCCTTCTTCCACCCGGAGGCGGACCCCAACTTCGCCAAGGACGCTGGATATCAAATCACCCAGACCAAGATCGCCGTGGGCAGCGGCCAGATGTGGGGCAAGGGTTTCGGCAAGGGCACCCAGACCCACATGCGCTTCCTGCCGGTGTACCACACGGACTTCAT
This sequence comes from Candidatus Hydrogenedentota bacterium, assembly GCA_020849535.1. Taxonomy (GTDB): domain Bacteria; phylum Hydrogenedentota; class Hydrogenedentia; order Hydrogenedentales; family SLHB01; genus JAHDWY01. Next base: position 63,903 of record JADLGB010000142.1, on the reverse strand, counting down.
TTTCGCCCTCTTCGCGGAGGAGATGGGCTTCGTCGGCGGCGTGATCCTCATCGGGCTCTATGCCCTGTTCCTGTTGCGGGGTCTATCCCTCGCCCGGGACTGCCCCGACCTTGCCGGGGGCCTGCTTGCCCTGGGCAGCGTCAGCGTGATCGCGTTCCATGTGCTTGTGAACATCGCGATCACCCTGAATCTGCTGCCCGTCACGGGGCTGCCGCTGCCTTTCCTGAGCTACGGCGGCTCTTTCTACGTTACGACTATGATGTGCGTGGGCACGGTGTTGAGTGTCCATGTGAGAAAAGGGTTTTTCGCCTGATTTATGTGATGGGCAGAGTTTACGCGCGCGTGTTGCACGCCGGCGCCTTCACGCCGGTCCATTCGATCTATGTCCGCGCGCGCGCCTCCTCCGTCCCTCACCTGGAGACGCCATGAAGGAATTCATCATCAATGTGGAACCGCTCGAAACACGCATCGCGCTCATCGAGGAAAAGCGGCTTACTGAATTGCTGATCGATCGTCACGAAAGCCGCAGCGTCGTCGGTAACATCTACAAGGGCCGAGTGGACTCGATCGTGCCAGGCATCCAAGCGGCGTTCATCGACATCGGTTTGGAGAAGAACGGCTTCCTGTACGTGTCCGATATCGCGGGAGCGGAGGGCACCGGCGATTTCGTGTTCGAGGAAGGCACGGCTAAGCCCAAAGAGCGGTCCCAGCGCGGCAAGCCTCCCAGCATCGAGACGCTACTCAAGAAGAACCAGCACATCATGGTGCAGGTCAGCAAGGACACGCTGGGCACCAAGGGCGTCCGCCTCACGAATTACGTCACCTTGCCCGGCCGCTACATCGTGCTGATGCCGACGGTGAAACACCTCGGCGTGTCGCGCAAGATCGGCAGCGAGCGCGAACGCGAACGCCTGCGCAAGACCCTGCAATCGATCCGGCCGCCCGGCCTCGGCATGATCCTGCGCACCGCCGGCGAGAGCAAAAAGAAGGGTGACTTCCAGGACGACATCAAATACCTGAGTACCGTGTGGACCGACATCAAGGACAAGATGGAGACCATGAAGGCGCCGTGCCTCCTGCACGAAGACCTCAGCCCCATCCTGCGGATGGTGCGCGATCTGTTCACGCGCGATGTCGAGAAACTCACCATCGACAGCGAGGCCGAGGAGAAGAGCATCCTCGAGTTCCTGGACAAGTTCGCGCCAAACCTGAAGAAGCGCGTCAAGCTGTACAACGGCAAGCGCCCCATCTTCGACAAGTTCAACATCGAGAAAGAAATCGAGAAGGCGCTGCACCGCAGGGTCTATCTCAAGAGCGGTGGCCACATCTGCATCGATCAGACCGAGGCCCTCGTCGCCATCGACGTCAATACCGGCCGCTTCACGGGCACCAAGCATCTCGAAGAAACCGTTCTCAAGACCAACCTCGACGCCGCCGAGGAAATCGCGCGCCAGGTGCGCCTGCGCGATCTGGGCGGCATCATCGTAATCGATTTCATCGACATGCAGTATGAGAAGAACCGCAAGGAACTCATCCGCAAACTCCAGGAATGCCTCCAGAACGATCGCGCCAAGACGACGATTTCGGAGATCAGCGAATTGGGCATGATCGAGATGACCCGGAAACGCGTAAAACACAACCTCGTCAAGGCGCTCTCTCAGCCCTGTCCCTATTGCGAAGGGAGCGGTATGGTCCGCTCGGTGACTACGATGACGTTCGACACGATCCGCAAGTTGCACACACTCTTCTGCAAATCCAAGGAAAAGCGCCTGATTCTCCAGCTCCACCCCGATGTGGCCCGGCGGCTGCGCACGGAGAACAAGGAGTTGCTGGACGACGTGGCCCAGAAGTTTGACCGCGAGATTGCCATTGAATCCGTTTCGGACTTCCACATACACGACATGAAGATTCTCAGCGCGCGCACCCGCCAGGAGGTCACTGCCTGACCTGGCCGAAGCACGCGTTTGACGCTCCACCCCCGCGGCGGATACCATCCGCGGGCGCTGTACAAGGCTGACTGCATGCATATCCAAGACATATTCGCGAGCCGTACCACGACGTTCTCATTCGAGTTCTTTCCGCCCAAGACCGCGGAAGCGGCAGACTCGTTGTTCACGAACATCGCCGAACTCACGCCGTTGAAGCCCTCCTTCGTGTCAGTGACGTACGGCGCGGGCGGCTCCACGCGCGAGCTGACCCACGACCTCGTGGTGCGCATCAAGCAAGAAACGGCCCTCGACCCAATCCCGCACCTGACCTGCGTGTGCCACAGCGAAGCAGACGTGACCCAGATCCTGAGCCGCTACGCGCAGGCGAGCGTCAGCAACATCCTCGCGCTCGGCGGCGATCCCCCGCGCAACGTACAGGGCTACGAGCGGTCCCGCGACGTATTCAAGCACGCGGCGGATCTGGTGCGCTTCATCCGCCGTTTCACCGAGACGGAAGGCCACCCGGACCCGCGCGGATTTGGCATCGGCGTCGCCGGGTTCCCGGAGGGCCATCCCGACACGCCAAACCGCCTCCTTGAGATGGACTACTTGAAGGCCAAGGTGGACGCGGGAGCCGACTACATCTGCACGCAACTTTTTTTCGACAACCGCGATTTCTACGATTTTCGCGAACGGTGCGAACTCGCGGGAATCAACGTCCCGATCGTGGCCGGCATCATGCCCATCACAACTGTGTCAGGCATGCGCCGTATGGCCGAGCTTTCGGCGGGCTCACGGTTTCCCGCGCCCTTGCTGCGGGCGCTGGCGCGCGGCGGCAACGACCCCGACGCGGTCCGCCGGGTCGGCGTGCACTGGGCCACCGAACAGTGCCGGGATCTGCTGGATCACAAGGTAAGAGGCATCCACTTCTACACCCTCAATAAGTCCGATGCCACCAAGCAGATATACCTGAGCCTCGGCCTCCGCGACAGCGAATCCCTGTAAGTGTTGCCTTCCATAGTTCCCATAGTTCCCATATCTCCCATTCCCCGCCCTGAAATGGTGCCAGCCACCTCCTGAATACACCCCATGACAGACCACGCAACGGCTCCCTTGGAAGAAGTGAGGCGCCTCGCGCGTTTGATCCTCCGAAGTGACTGCGGCGCGCTTGCGCCGGAAAGGACTGGGTTATGATCTGGAAGTATGTATTCCACGGGGCGTTCGCGTGCCTGGCCATCGTGGCTACCGTGTTTGCGCTGGCGGGTGCGGTCAAGGCCGATGAGGAGGTCAAGGAGCTGAAGCTTGGAGACCCCGCCCCCGCACTCCAACTGGCGGAATGGCTCCAGGGTGGACCAATTGCTCTATCCGAAGGCAAAGGCACCAAAGTCTATGTGGTCGAATTCTGGGCGACGTGGTGTCCTCCGTGCCGCGTGGCGATCCCGCACCTGAACGAGCTTTACAAAAAGTACAAGGACCAAGGTCTCGAAGTCGTGGCCATTACCGATGAAGATCCCGAATATGTGAAGGAGTTTCTGACTGAGCAGGGCCCGAAGATGGTCTATCCTGTCGCCGTTGACCGCGACCAGCTCACCGCTATCGCATACATGCTGGGCGTCAACATCAACACGATTCCTCATGCCTTCGTCATCGACTCGAACGGCAAACTCGTGTGGCACGGCAATCCCATGAATGGGCTCGAGGACGCAGTGAAACAGCACCTGCCCAAGACGGATAGAACTCCTTCACGCGTAAAGACTCCGGGCGGTAGCGAGGCCTGATGCTTGGTTACAGTTCGTCGAATGGAATATCCAGATTGGGTTTGTTCTCATACCCCCGATAGTCGAAGTGCCACCACTCGGTGGGCAAGGGGATGAAGCCGTGGCGGACCATGATCTGTTCCAGGATTTCGCGGTGCCCAATGGCCTCCGCGGGGAGCGCGAGGTAATCGCGATGTGCTCGCTCGCTGAAGTCATCGTAGCCAGAAGGCATCGCTACTTCATGGCCCTGCAGGTCTGTGAGCGTCAGATCCACCGCGTACCCGCGATTGTGGCGCGACCCCTTGGCCGGGTCCGCCACATAAGCTGGGTCGGGCAAGATGCTCCAGAAGATTCGCTGCACGGAGAGCGGCCTGTAACCGTCAAACACCTTGAGCCGATACCCAAGGGGGCGAAGGTCCTCTTGCACGTCACCTAGCGCCTCCGCGGCATCGCGGACGAGAAAGCATCGCGCGGCAGGATACACCACCTTGCCCGTGAAGTTGTCCGTGGTGGCGTATTTGATATCGAGCAGGATGTCCGGGATGACGTCCACCAGTTCCACGAGATCGGCGTGTGATGCGGTGCGCGCAGAGGTCGCGCAGGCGCCGGCAAGAATAGCCAACAGCAAGACGGCGGCATATACGTTAGTGGAACGGATCGGATGAGTGCTCATGTCGTCTTCCTCGATGCGGCGTTCGACACACTGCGCGCTGGGGCTTCACATCCCCCTCGGCCCTGCGGGCCTGCCCCCTTCAAAGGGGGACGCAGAGCGCGTGCCCTTCGGTCCGCGTGTTTTGGCGGCCCACAGCTTCTGTGTTGCCACTGGATGTTGGATTGATTCACAAACATAGTGCTGCGTTGGTCCCCCTTGAAGGGGGTGTAGGGGTATGTTCTTCTCTTCTTCTCCCACCCCGTTTCCTCACGTAGACCACGCGCGTTCACTCCAACCGGAACGAATCAATCGCGATATCCAACCCGGGTGCATTGCAGGGGTCGAAGCGCAGCGACGTGATGGAACCTCGCCAACGCGGGTGCGCGGCGAGGTCGAACGCGTAGGTGTGGGATTGCCCGTCGCGCGCCAACGGTACGATCGCGCTGGCCGCTTCGCTCGTGGTGCCGGCGCCGCGTGTCCAGAACAGTTGCGCCTGGATCGCCTCAGGCATGTCTCCGGCGATGCGCACGTCCACCACCGCCCCCGTGAAGGCGGAAGCGCGAACGTTCGTCAGGCTGACCACTATCGCGGGATCGCGGTCCACACTTTTCGCGCACAAGGCGCCGCCTTCCACGCGGAAGTTGCCCAGTCCCATCATATTCCGCCATCCGCCCGCATCAGTGTTGAAGTCCCACGACGTGACGGCTTCGGCAGGCGGATAATCATAGGGGCCCCGGCCCACGTCGCCCGGAGCCACATTCACCGGCCACGAGGCCGCCTCACCCTTCACGAAGACCCGTCGGATAGCCTCGAGCATGGCGAATCCGTATTCGGTGCAGGGTTCGATGTAGCTGCCTTCTCCCCACTCGTTCACCGGACCCAGGATCACGAGCGATTTCCCGTGGCCATCGCAATACGCTTTCGCCTCGCGCAAGAGACGCTCGAATCGTTCCGGTGTGCGCGCCTGGATGACCAGAGACTTGTCGCCGTGCCAGGGACGCGAGTCCCAGCCCGTGTCCACGAGCGGATAGTACGTAAGGGGAGCGCACATGGCATCACGCCGTGCCCATGCCGCGGGGGCGGTCGCGACCACATCCTCATATTGGGCCCGCTGCGGCGCGGGCAGATTATCGGTGGCGCTGCCCCACTCGTGATAATTCGTCGCGCCTGCGTAACCCTCGGCGGCGAGCATCTCCACGAAGGCAGGAGACTCAGCCGTGTTGACCGCTACGAACTCAACGCCCTCATAACCAGCCTCGCGGGCCATCCGCTGCGAGTCGTCGAGCGCGGCCTTCGCGCCCTCGGAGCCGCCGAGGTCGTTGCGGAGGTTGCGCGGGTCCCAGAGGAAGAGCGCGGGCTTGCCGTTGATGCGGTAGTAGCTGTCCATGCTGAAATACTGGTCGATCCACTCGCGTGTGACATTGACCCAATCCTCGCGCGAGTGGGTGTTTGGCGGATTGTGGTTGGCCCACATGATCGCCACCTTGAGGCTGTCGCGGTATCGCGACTTCTTGTACGCCTCAAACCAGTGGGTGAGGTGCTGATTGCCCTTGATCCAATACCAATCCACGAGGAAGACCGTGATGCCGTTTTCCGCGGCCCATTTGATCTGCCAGTCCACGCACTCGGGATTGCTCTCGTCGTAGTAGCCGAGAAGCGGTTTACGTATCGGAGCGATCTCGCGGACACAGTCCCATTTTGCGGCCGATTCCCAGCCCGGAAAGTAGTACGCGGCGACATCCATCGTCGTCTCGACGGGCCGGGGCTCCGGCACATAATCTGCTTGCGGCAAGCTCAAGGGTTCGGTGAAGGCCAGCGTGGTCTCGACGCCTTCCGGCGCATTCTTGCCCTCAAACGATGCCTGCACGGTGTAGACGCCCGCGCGTTCCGCCACAACGGTCCAAGCGAGGTCCGCGTACTCGTCAAAGGCTAGACCCTCGATCCAAGGTTTCTCCGGCGCTGAAGAAATGGCAAGACCCTCCGGCACGATCAACTGTACGCCGCGCACCCCGTTGAAGCCTCCGCCAAGGTTCTTCACGCGCACGAAGACCGAAACCGGAGCGCCTGCGCGATTGACCGCATTTTCAAAGCCGAAATACGTTGCCGCCAGTTCCGGTGGACCGTCGGGCTCCTCGCCGATACTGATCGACTGCAGGGTGATCGCTGCGTCTTCCGGCAGGCGAATGCCCAGGGCGAGCAGTGGACTCTTCCACGCGCGATTGCCCTCCATTGGCACGTTGTAGGCGAGCGGCCGCTCGCTCTTGCGGATCGCGAAAGACTCACTTTGTAGACCGGGTACCTCTTCAGAAGCCCACAGGATCGTTGCGGCGCCGTCGCGGTCCGACTGCAACTCGACCGTCACCCAATGACGATCTTCAATCGGCAGCTTCAGCGGAGGTGCGAAAGACTCCGCGGCGCCGGGAACAGTCTGCCAGGGATTCCCCGAAGCGAAGTTCCAGAAGTACAGCCCGGTGATGGGTTCCTGATCCGTGCCCCACGTGCGCACAGAGATGCTGTCAATTTCAAAGTGCGCGCCATCGAACAGGTCAAGCCGCAGCTTCTTGATCGTCCCCTCCGCCTGCCAGAAGGGAAAGACGGGCACTTCGTGGAATTCCCCATCTCCCGCGACTTCCCACCGTTGGCTGCGCTCCTGCGAGAAACCGCCGAACGGGCCTTCCTCCGTGCCGGTCCAGAACAACTCGCCGCTGCCGGTTTGGCTGGCCTTCACGCGAATGACGACGTACTGCCACGGCGTCGCCGGAAACGACAAACCCGTGCAGAAGAACATCGGGTCCCATTTCACGGCATCCGCACAAAGGGCCCCGTCCTTCACGGCAACATTGGCCACGTGCTCGTTCGGCACCCAGGCCTGCGCCTCGGCTGGATCGTCAAAGGCCCAGGACGGCAAATCCTGTGCCGCAAATGCGAAAAGCAGCGGAACAACTACTGAAGTCATGGCCAGTACTCCTTCGGACTTAAGCGACAAGGGGCAGCATGACATGGGCAACCCTGCTCGGGCAAACCTCACCGACTGGCGGGATCGCGGATCATCGCGTAGAATTGAAGAGAAGGAACATCCGCTCGCAGTGCCATTTCCGGCCGCGGCGGATGGAGGAGCAACGAAATATATGCGCGCCAGGAACTTGTCTATCGCGTGGTATGGCTGCGGGCTAGCGTTTATCATCCTCGCGGGCGCGGGCTGCCCCGATTCGGGCGAGCCCCCCGCTGACCTCGAAGTGACCTACAATGTCCCCTACGCGGTGGGCAATGTGGCCTCCGGCCCCGGCGCCACGACGTGGGAGGAGCAGCCCCTCTACCTCGACGTATACGAGCCGCCGGAGGGCAAGGTGGCGCGGCGCGCTCTCATTGTCATGCACGGCGGCAGTTTCCTGGAAGACGGGAAGGACAGCGACCGCATGGTGGAATGGGCGAGCTACTTCGCGCGCCGCGGGTTCGTGGTATTCTCGATCGACTACCGGCTCATTACCGATTACCCGCCGACGCCGCCCGCATACTGGGAGCTGACCTTCATGCCCGATGCCGCACACGCGGCCACGGTCGACGCGAAGGCCGCAGTACGTTTCGTGCGCGCGAACGCCGCCTCCTACAACGTCGATCCAAACCGCATCGCGTTCCTGGGTGAATCCGCAGGCGCGATCGCGGGCGCTGGCGTGGCGATTACGGACTCCCGCGACTGGGCGTCGGATGGCCCGTCATTCCCCATCCCCGAATTCAACAACCCCGGCGTGTCCGCGCGCGTAAACGCCTATGTGCACTTCTGGGGCAATGCCGACCACGTGCTCTCCGAGATCGACGCCAATGACCCGCCCGTGATGATCTGCCACGGCAACGAAGACGACGTGTTTTTGACGCCCTTTCAATCAGCGGAACGGTTCAACTTCTTCCTGGACCGGATCGGCGTCCCGAACGAGTTCTACGAAGCGGACGGTTTCGGACACTCCGCGTGGAACTACCGCCTCCGCGGCAAGAGCCTCGAAGTGCTCACCCTGGAGTTTTTGCAGGAGCAGTTGCCGTAAGTAACACGGCGCGATTGAAGGTGGATTCCGCGTGGCCGTCCAGAGTCTTCTCTTGTCCCGCGGCTGGACAAATGGCCCGCAAATAGTGTTCGCTTAGTCAGAACCCGCACTCCCACTTAACACGAATGGAGCAGTGATGAATTACGCTCTGCGCGCGCATGCGTTGTTTGTCCTTGTGCTGTTTTCAGGCACCCTCGCCGCAGAAGGGCCAACGCTCCTGGGCGAATGGATCGCGCCGTCCGAGGACGTGGATACCGTGCGCGACACGTCAGGCAATGGCCGCGACCTGGCGTTGCGCGGTGCGAAGGTGCTGCATCGCCAAGAGGACCTCGTTGACCATCCGCACATTTACCTCGATGGAGAAGGCGCGCATGCCGTGGTGAATGCCTCGTCAGGCCTGAATCCAACGCACATCACCATCAGCCTCTGGTTTCGCACAGGAGACCTTCCCATCGAGTCCCAAGTTCCGCTGCTTGTGAAGTCGCTGCCGCAACACACGGAACCCTGGTATCAGTACGGGCTCTTTCTCATGGACACTCGCGAACATCCGCATGCCGTGGCCTTCTACGGAAGCGCCGGCGGACGTTTGGTATTAGCCGAAGCCAGCAGCGTAGACTGGGGATCCAACTGGAATCATCTCGCGGCAACGTATGATGGCGCGACGGCGCGCGTCTACGTGAACGGGAGTGAAGCCACGCACGCGGCGGTGGACCCAGCGCTGCTAGACGCCTACGACACGCCAATCCTCCTCGGCGCTTACGCGAATCTTCCCAAAGCGATTGGCAACTGTTTCAACGGCGCCATCGCGGAAGCGCGCCTGTACGACGGCGCACTGGATGCCCAAGCGGTCCTCGCGGAGTACGAGCGGACGCGCGGGGCATTTCCCGATCGCCGCGAGTCGGCTGTCGAGGAATCGGAGTATGCGCGGTCGCTTAACGCGGCTCTGCGCGAAGGCAGAGATGTCTGGGGCGAGACCATCATCGCCGAGGGTGGGGCTACGTACGACCGCGTCAAGGACTACCTACGGCCGCTGTTCTACTCGACGGGATTCACAAACGAAACGCTGGGGGTTCACAATCTCCTGTGGGGGCTCGATGGCGGCGAACCGCCTTATATCATCCCCGTGGCTGACGGCAGCCGCATCACCGCAGACCGATACGACAACACGAATGACCTCACTGTCTTCGTCGGAGCGGATGCCACTGAGCCGTACGGACATGACGTGCAGCGGCTCGCACATCCCGTGCTGGAGGGCGGATACTACCCGATTCTGCAGGCCGCCTATGAGGATGCTCAGGGAATCCGGTACACGCAGGAGTCGTTTGCGTCGCCGCTCGATGGCGTGGAAGGACTGGCCGCGTTTGTCCGCATCACGGCGCACCCCGCAGATGGGGCCAAGACAACGCTGCGCTTCGTTAGGGGTGGCGAATCAGGTCTTGCTGCATCAGGCGTGCTGCTACACGAAGGCCGAGAAGATCGATGGGAGGCGGATAGTGACAGCGCGACCTGCACACTCATCTGGCATCCGACACGCCCGCTGACTTTCGACGCTGAAACCGTGAATCGCCTGTACGACGAAAAGCAGTCAGAATGGAGAGCGTATTGGGATGCGCTGCTTGTGAAGGGCGCTCAGTTCAACGTCCCCGAAAAACTCGTGATGGACGTCCAACAAAACCTCCTTATTCAGAATCTCATCATGCGGTGGCGCTACAGTCTCGGGGCGGTGGTCTATCACGATTCCTTCTACCAGCCCGAGAGCAGCGATGCGGTGGCCACGCTGGGTCTCTATGGATTTCCTGACGCGCACCGGGACGGTCTCGAATATCTCGTCAATCAGACGAAAGGAGCCCAGTACTATGCGAACTGGGAGCGGGCCGAGAAACTGACGCACGCGGCGCACTACTACCACCTGACCTGCGACAAAGCCTTCATCGAGCGCAACACGCCCGCGTACGAGGCCTTCTGCGAGGAGTTTCGCCGCCAGATCGAAGCGGACCCGAACGGCCTGCTGCAGAAGGAACGCCAATGCGGGGACATCCCGCAGGTGTCCTATTTCGTCTGGCACCAAACGCTCGGATGGCGCGGGATGCGTGATATGGCGGTCATCTGGAAGGAGATTGGGCGCGACGATCTGTATGATCGCTACTATCCGGTGGCGAATGGCCTGCAGCAGGCGATTGCGCAGGCGATGAAGGTCTCGCAGAAAGATATGCCCGACGGCACGTTGTTTATCCCGCGCATGCTGCTCGAAGACGCGCCCATTGAGGCACCCGTGACAGAGACGCGGCTCGGCAGTTATTGGAACCTGTGCATGCCCTACGCCTTCGCGTCGGGATTCTGGGATCCCCACGGCGGCGATATGGATCGCATCGTGGGATTCATGCGCAACCACGGGTCTTTCCTGCTGGGTCTGCTGCGCTTCAATTATTACCCGACGCCGATTGGCTCGTATCGCGCGCAGGGCCTTCCGGGGTACTACACCACCGGCTTCGACAACGTCTATTTGCCCGACTACCTGCAACTCATCGCGAACCGCGATGAGGCCGAACAGATCATCCTCACGTTCTACGGCAAGCTAGCGCACGGCCAGACGCGCGGCACCTACGTTTCGGGCGAAGGAGAGACCGTGGGCGAACGCGCGGGCGAGTTCTACCGCTCCTGCTACGGGACCCCGTGCAGCGCGAACAACAACGCCTTCCTGCTCCCGCTGCGGCTCATGCTCGTGCGCGAGTCGTTCGATCGGGAGAAAGGCTTGCCCGAATCGCTGTACCTCGCCCACGCGACACCGCGCGAATGGCTTGAGGATGGCAAGTCGATTCGCGTCGCCAACGCGCCGACCTGCTTCGGTCCCGTGAGCTACCGCATCGACTCGCATCTCGCGCACAACACCATCGAGGCGAGCATTTCGCTCCCCAATCGGAATTCCGCGAAGAACGTCTACTTCAAAATCCGGGCGCCACTTGGATTCACGATGATTGGCGTACACGTCAACGGCAATCCTCACGCCCACTTCGAAACAACGAGCGAAATCATTGACCTGAGTGGGCTCGAAGGCCGCATTGACTTGGCGATCACGTACAAAGCGCCTTGAAGCGGGTTTTCCTTCTCCATCGCGAAGCTTCGCGTCCCTCGCGGGGATTACACCGGGTACGTGAAACAACCCGATGCTGTCGTCGCGAAGGAGTGAAGGATGCTGACCGCGCACGCCCCTGCGGGATACGCTGTTTCCAAGTTGGCCGTGTGGATGAGATGGATTCCCGAATCGTGCGCGTCGCCGCGCACGGTCATCGGTGTTGGCGTGGTTGCCGCGCTCCTGCCTGATCTCGACATGATCTACTTCCTCACCATCGACCAGCGGCAACATCTGCACCACAGCTACTGGACGCACATCCCTTTGTTCTGGGTGGCGGTGTGTTGTGGCGCCGGGGCTGCGTGCTTCTTCCTGCGCCGCCGCCACATGATACCACTCGTAGTTCTCGCGGGCGTCAACCTCCTACTCCATTGTTTCCTCGACACCATCGTCGCAGGTATCCTCTGGCACAAACCCTTCAGCCACCGTTACACCGTCTTTGCCGAGGTACCGAACGCGTATCCCTACACCGCGCTGAATTTCATCCTGCACTGGACCTTCGCGCTGGAAGTCCTGATCTGGCTGGCGGCGGTCACGATGTTTGCGTGGGAGAAACGCACTCACAAAAGGCGCGCAATCCAGATCCCGCAGGCACCTTTCAGCGATCCGCAAAGCTGCCAATAGATATAGCCTCTGGAGTACTGCCTCGCTCTTCACGCCCGAGGCGTGACAGCACAGCGCCCTGATCAAGAAATGGACTGGACGGTAACCACGAGAAGAGTGTGAATCAGTGTACTGGATGACTTTGGAGGGCAGATGGTTTTGGCGCTGAGAATGGCGATGTGCCGCCGCGCGTACACCTAGTCCTACAGCGCTACATTTTCCATCGCTCGCGTCGAGCAAATCGGGGGAATCCCCGTCTTTGTAGCGCCCGGCTTCCACGCCGGGCGGACTCGGAGCCCGAAGACGCCCGCCGTGGAAGGCGGGCGCTACCGAAGACATTCATCGAATTCATCTTATGGCATTCTGTCTATGGACAATCCCGCGTTGTAGGACTAGGTTGCACGAGTCGAAGACCATAGGCAGGGATGCCCATGCCACCTCACGGGCGAGACGCGGCGGGAGCAGGGGAAGTGCAAGAGAAACGGCCGCCATGATATGCGCGGAAGGGGCAGGCAGGCTCCGCGAACAGTGGGATTGCGGAAACAAGCGTCATCACGTATGTTTGCTGGATGGTAAAGGAGAGGTGATCGGGCGCACGGTCGTGCGGAACCGTGCCCAAGACGTGCAGGAGGCGTTGGATGAGTACCAGGGCAGTCTGCTGGCGCTGGTGGCCGATTGACAGGTTCCTCTGCACGTGGTAGATTCGTTGCAATTACGCCGTCAAATGCTGGCGGCGGCTGCAAGGAACATGCGTTGGCGGGCCGATTCGCGCCTAGGGTTGGCGCGATTACAGGTTGCCCGTTCGCGCGGAATCTGGTACACGGTTGACGTCGCATGTCGCGCGTATCGCGGCTACGGACGAGACCACACAACGGAGGTGACTGCAACGTGAAACACATTCGAGCAATCGGCAAAATCCAACTCGCTCCAATGCCTGCGGCCGGTCCGCTGAAGGCGATCAAAGGCGATAAGAAGCCGCCCGTCAACGCGACCATGAGCCTGTAATGCCGTCAGGCAGGACGGCCCGTTCGTGAAGATCGACAACGCTCCCCGCCAGCCGGATTCGGTTGGCGGGGAGCATTCTTCTATCGATATGGGCGCCTTGGTGCGCGGCCTCACGCCGGTGCCCAGTTCGGCGGCCGTGGTGTTGTGGTGGTCGATCCTTGTACTGCTCATCATCGCATGCGTCCACCCGCATCCCGCGACCGTCTTGCTCGTGTGCGTCTACGTTGCCGTGTTCGTGTGGAAGCGCGAAGCGCGCGGACGTGAGTTCCGCCGCAACTTGGCGGGGCTGCCGTGCCTCTCGCGTGCGGCCTCAATGGACCCGCCGAAGCAGTGGCCAAGGGTCACGGTGCTGGTGCCCGCGCGCAACGAAGAAGCGCACCTGGAGGAAGCGGCGCGTGCGCTGCTTGCGCTGCCGTACCCTAACCTCGACGTCTGGTTTATCAACGATCACTCGACTGACCGGACCCGCGCCATCCTCGACGCGATCCAGCGCGACCACCCGCGCGTGCGCGTTCTGCACGATCCGCCAATTACCGAAGGCTGGTTCGGCAAATCCAACGCACTCTGGCAAGCCTTCCTCCTGATCGACAACGAACGCGGCGCTGCCATTGATGAGGATTGGTTGTTGTTCGTGGATGCCGACGTGGTGCTCGAGCCAGGGCTGCTGGAGCAGGCCGTTGCCCTCGCCGAACGCGAACGCCTCGATTTCCTCACCTGCATGCCGCGCCTGCTTGCCAGGACCTGGGCAGAGCAGCTTTTGCTCCCCACCGGCTGGCGCGGGATCGTTCAGGGCGCGCACTTTGACCGCCTCAACGATCCCCGCACCTTCCCGATCGGAATCGGCGCGTTCATGATGGTGCGCTGCGCCAGCTATCGGGCCTTTGGCGGCCACAAGGCGCTGGGCCAGTGGCATCCCGAGGACACCCTGATGGCCGCCGCCGTTAAACACATCGGCGGACGCGTCGGCTTCGCATGGACGCCTGACCTCATGCGCGTCCGGTTCTACGAGGGATATCGCGAGGTCAAGAAGAACACCCTGCGCAAGATGCGCATCTTCTTCGGCGAACACATTCACCTGCCGCTCACGATGATGGCCCTGCGCCTCAGCACCACGCTCGCGGCGTTGCCGGTGATGGCGGCGGGCATCATCCCCCAACTGAGCGCTGGCCGCTTCGACCCGCTATTGACGCTGCTCGCCGCGGCCGGGCTCGCGCTGTACGTGGAAGAGGTCCGCGAGTACAAAGGCATCGAGAAGATCGCCGAATTTCATCCCATCGTGCCATGGCTACACCCCGTTTCCGGCGTGCTCCGCGTCTGGTTCGCGCTATCGCTCATGGCCCAGATCCTCTCCAAACAGCCCATGGACTGGCGAGGCCGCCGGGAGTTCGGCGCAACCGGGGCCGGCGCGAAGCCGACAGGGAAATCTTGAGATCGGGCAGACTACATCTCCGAGTCGCTCGCCCTCTTTCCCTGCAAAAGAACGAAGAGCTGGACAGGATGACAGGATTTGAAGGATGAAGACGGAAGGCAAGAGGATGGCATGATCAGGCGCTCCTGATGTGACTCGGGGGTGCGTGGATGGGTCAGACCCTTTCACCTGCTGGATTTGGGCTCAAACGCATATCTGCTGGTGGGCGATCCGCCCCTTGTTACTGGGAATACGCCGCGCGATCGTAGATGTCTTCCGCCCCCGGCTCGACACCCGGCGGGAGCTGCCGCGTTGGGCCCCAGGAACCGTCAATGTTCAAGAAGCCGTTCTCTTTGATCCGATACCAGCCGCCAATTGGGGCCACCTCAACCTCCTGCCGCGACGCGTCCATCACAAGCGACGTGTCATTGGGATTCACCAACTCGGCAATGAGCATGAAACTCGTCCAGGCCCCTTCCTTGTTCCGCGCGTAAAAGCGGACTTTCGGGTACTCCGTCCACCCGAAGCGGTAGTGGCGAACGACGAACGTACGTCCGTCGGGGAGGTCCAGTTGCGCAATCGTCCGGCCACCCTTCGGCGCAACCCAGTAGACCGCCCACACACAAAGCACGGCAATTGCGGCGGACACGATTACCAGCGCAATCGCTGTCTTCCGCGCACGACGCCGGATGCAAAGCACGATCCCAGCAAACGCCAGTATCAGGCAGAGTACCAAGACGCTCACAACCGCGAGAACCAGCAGAACGCCCAACGGCATATTCACGGGCTTACCCTCCTGCGCAGTGCCTGTGATTGTCCTTGAATTCCCGCGTGGAAGCGCACGGGACCATTACAGGCCCGGTTCATGTCATTATATTGGCCTGATCTAACCTCGTCAATGACAATTCTGCTGACATGGCGTTGTATTGGACAGGATTTGCAGGATGAGGATGGCATGCAAGAAGATGGCAAGATCAGGAATGCCCATCAGGAGCGCCGGCATCCCTGCCGGCTCTTGATGTTGACGATAGCGCCGCAGATATGAAGAAGCCGGCAGGGTGCCGGCGCTCCTGATGCGGCTCTTGTGTGGCGCTCATCGGGAATGTGCTAGACTCGTTTTTGCGTGAGCCATGCTCTGCAATTGCGGCACATGTACGGCGCGAGAAACCATTGCTGAATCAGAGGGGAGAAGCCATGTTATTCGATATCGACTTGAAAGCATACAAACTGGTGGACCTGTCGCTTGAGGTGGTGCCGAACCAAACAACTGAGGGCCGTCCCTTTGAGGTGAAAGAAGGCCGCCTGGGCGATGGCACGCTCAAGTACGACATCGTCAACACGCACACCCACGTGGGCACGCACATCGAATCGCCCGTGCATTTCTACTTCAAGGGCAAGACCTGCACGGATTATCCGCTTGACCATTTCATGGGCAAGGCGACCCTGCTCAAGACGGACATCGAGGAGTGCGCGCCGCGCGTCACGCTGGACTTCGTGAAACGGCAGCTCGAACCGCGCCGGGGCTCCTTCGAGGTCTTGTTTGTGCGTAATGACACCCCGCGCAACCCCCTCATTTTCGACATGGACTGTGTGCCGTATTTCGCCGAACTCGGTCTGAAACTCTTCATTTTCGATTGCACCATCAACTTCGGGCAGGGGTTGGAAGACGGCAAGACGTTCCACGACCTCCTGCTAAGCCGTGACTGCCTGCTCGTGGAATTCCCGGCCAACGGGCAAGCGCTGGACCGCGACATGTTCTATCTCTTCGCCATGCCGCTGAAGATCAAGGGCATCGATTCGAGCGGGTGCCGGCTCTTCGCAGTGGTGGAACGCTGAGAGCAAACAAGCAGAATTCTCCCCTCCGGGGGGAATATTCTTCCGGGGATTCAGTCTGGTTTCAGCGCGAAGCCTGTGTAATCTCTTGTATTGCAATTACTTAGCATATTACCCAGATTAGGCATAGGCTTTGCTCTCTCGCCTTTGCGGGTATTCCCCAACAAGGGTGAGGCAGGATGCGGATCGTACCAATCACAGGCGAACAGGGCGCGCAACCGGTTCCGGGGCTGCTGCCGATAGCGACCACGCCCCCTGCCGCTTTTCACGAATTCATCGAGAAGGTGCGGAGCGATTCCTCGAGCCGCAAGACCGTCACCCACACCGTCACTGAGGGCGAGAACCTGTGGCAGATCTGCCGTGACCACCTCAGTGCTCAGGGCAAGAAGCCGACCAAGGCGGAAATCCACTCCGCCGTCACGCGCCTTGCGAAGGAAGCCGGGCTCAAGAATCCTGACCGCCTGTCGGTGGGTCAGAAGTTGGACTTGGCCGCCCTGACGACGGAACGCCCCGCACCCACCCTGAGCCAATTGTCGAGCGCTTTTCGCGCGGCGCCCCTCCCAAAGGGCGCGGAGCCGGAGCAGATCTCTATGCCCGCCCAGAAGGGCGGACCCGCAATGCCTCAGGAGAAGGCCGGCTTGAAGATGCCCAATGAACCCCGGCGCGTTGGGTACGGAAAGATGAATCTGCCGATGGCGACGAGTAGGGCCCGGGCGTCGGCGCCTCCAATCGTTCCCCACGGCACGTCCGCGGCCCGCGCGCTTTCACAGGACACCGTCGTCGAGCCCGCGGCGGCCAGCCGCGGCGTCGATATCACCGGCCTCATGCAATCGATCCTGGAACCGGGCTCATTCTCCGACACGGTCATCTTGCCGGGCAGCCCGTGGTCCAAAGTGCTCGGGGGACCGGCGCGTCTCACCTCGAAATACGGCATGCGAACCGACCCCTTCACGGGCCGTCCGCAGTTCCACCAGGGACTGGACATCGCCGCGAAGGCGGGAACCGAGATTTATCCCTCCATGCCGGGCAAGGTGACGTTCAGCGGGTGGCGGCCCGGTTACGGGAAGATGGTGATTGTCGAGCATCCGAACGGCATGCACACGGTGTATGGGCATGCGTCGAAGAATCTGGTGAAGGCGGGTGATGTGGTGACGACCGATACGGCCATCGCCCAGGTGGGAAGCACCGGCCGCGCGACCGGGCCCCATCTTCACTTTGAGGTGCGCAAGAACGATGTCCCCGTGGATCCGCTGCCGCTGTTCAACGGCGACTCACTCCACGTAGCCCAGGCTCTCTAACGCCTCGATATCGTCCTGGTTAAGTTCCGCTTCGGTCGCGTCGAGCTTGGAGACCGCCTGATCCCAATCCGCAATGAGCTTGGTCAGGTTCTCCGTGTGACTAGGCTGGTTCTGGGCCAGGTCCGTCAACTCGGAAGGGTCCTGACTGAGGTCGAACAGCTCGGGCCGGCTTCCGTCCAGGATCAGCTTCCAGCGCTCCGCGAGGACGGCCTGCCGCATCGGCGGCCGCGAGGCCATCAGCGCCTTGGCGCCTGGAATGCGGGGAACCGCCCCGCCGTACGTTTCAATCACGCGCACGCGATCCATGGGCAGCGAATCCTTCAAAAGGTCGGCGCCCAGCATTCCTTCCACCTTGGGAAGCCCGGCGAGGCCCAAGATCGTCGGGGCAATATCAATACCGCGCGCCGGCGTTTGGGATCTTCCCGCGCTCACGCCGGGTCCGCGAATGATCAGGGGGATGCGCACTTCGTGCTGGTACACGCGGCGTCCGTGGCCGAGGTAATCGTGCTCGTAGAGACTCTCGCCATGGTCCGCGACAAACACGACCGCGGCTTCCTGCGGCACGGCCGCCAGAATCTGACCGATGTGCGAATCCGTGTAGGCGACTTCCGAGTCATACCGCACCCGCGTCTGCCCGGTTTCATCCAGCTTGCGCAGGGTGCGATCGCCGGGATTGAAGCGGCTGTGAAAACGGTACGGCGCGTGCGGATCCGAGTAGTGGATCCAGCAGAACAGCGGCTTGGCCGGGTCGCGTTTCGCCAGAAGATCCAGGGCGATGCGGGTGACCTCATCCGCGTAGCGCTCCGACTTCAACACGCCCCAGCGCTTCTTGTTGAAGCCGTCCTCATAGGTGTCGAATCCGCGCGCGAGCCCGCACAGCGGCGCTTTCAGTGTCCAATTGCTCTGCACACAGAAGGTCTGATAGCCAGCCTTCTTCAGTTCTTCGGCGAGCGTGGGGATGTCGTCGGGCAACGGAAGACCGTTGCGCGCGGCACCGTTCATGCGCGGGAACCGGGACGTCATCATGGCGCCAAAAGAGGGCGAGGTCAGCGGCACTTCCGTGACGCAATCCTCGAAGAGCAGCGCGCCCTCCGCCAAGCGGTCCACATTGGGCGAGGTGTCGAATTCGTACCCGTAACACCCAAGGCGGTCCGCCCGCAACGTGTCTACGGAAAGAAAGACGATGTCCGGCGCGCTCAGGCACGCCGCCACAAGGAGGCAAAGCATGGTTGAAATCCTCTAGCCCTGGGAGGGCGCGGCTTCGGGCGCCGGGGCGGGCGCAGGTTCCGCAGGCGCAGGTTCCGCCGGAGCGGCCTCCGCGGGCGCGGCTTCTTCAGGTGGCGCGGTGATGACCCACGTGCACGTCGCGGTCAGGGGTCCCTTTTCATGCTTGGATTTGCGCACTTCGATGGCCACGCCCTTGGAATCAAACGCCGTCAGTTCCAAGGTGAACTGGCCCGCGAGCGCCATCGGTGGTACATCCACCTGGAGAGACCAGACGCCATCGCCCGCTTTGGCATCCGGCGCCACGCCGTTGTCGTACACCGGAAGCTTCATGCGCGTATCTTCCAGCACCACGCCCACGATCCGATCGATGATGTGTTCTTTGTCGACGACTTTCACGGTAATCACCGCGCTGTCGCCGGGCTTGAGTGTAGCGGGAACAATTGCCGCATCCTGGAGTTTGGGTTGACGGCCCAGGGTATTGCACCCCACCGCCGCCACGACCAGCAACATGAGCGCCAACATCGCACGTGTGCGTTTCATTTGAGAGTCTCCCCGCGTAAAGTAGCCGATGCCACAGGGTAGCCCACGGCCCCGCGGCCTGTCAAACGGCGTATGCGT
Organism: Candidatus Hydrogenedentota bacterium; assembly: GCA_020849535.1. Classification (GTDB taxonomy): domain Bacteria; phylum Hydrogenedentota; class Hydrogenedentia; order Hydrogenedentales; family SLHB01; genus JAHDWY01. The sequence continues at coordinate 44,407 of JADLGB010000142.1, read as the reverse complement.
CTGTGTAGGATTACGTTGCCGTAAAATCTGGGGTTGACGGGAAGCGTTCAAATGGAGCGCTCCGGCGAGTTGGAAGGCATGCAAAACTACAAAGCCGTCGTTCGATATGCGGGCACGCCATTCTCGGGATGGCAAGTGCAGCCGGCTGAGCGCACCGTGCAGGGGGACCTCATGGCGGCCATGGAGCGCATCGCGGGTCAGCCCGTGCGGGTTCACGGGGCAAGCCGCACGGATGCGGGCGTGCATGCCTTGGCCCAGGTGTGCTCGTTCCGTTGGCCCAAGGACGTGGACCCCGAACGCCTCCGGCGATCCCTGTCCGCCATGTTGAGCCCGGACATTCGCGTCGACACGTTGGAGCCGGCGCCCGAAGCGTTTCACGCGCGCAAATCCGCGAAGGCGAAACGGTACTGCTACGCGTTCGACACCGGGCGCGAGCCCGACCCGTTTCTGGCGCCATACGTATGGACGGCGCATCGCGACACCGACGTGAATCTGCTTCGCGCGATCTGCGGCAGGCTCGAAGGCGAGCACGACTTCGCGGGATTTGAAAGCAGCCGCGCCGCGCCCAAACACTCGACGGTGCGCACCCTGTATCGCGTCACGCTCGAGGAAGGCGGCGTCGTGTCACATCCCTCGGCGCGGGATGTCTGGCGGCTCGAGTATTTTGGAAGTGGTTTCCTCTACAAGATGGTCCGCAACATGACCGGGACGTTGATGGAGATCGCGCGCGGGCATCTTCCACAATCGCGCTTGGAAGAAGCCCTGGCGGCGCCGGGTCCTTATCTCGGCTACACGGCGCCCGCGCACGGCCTCACGCTTATGGAAGTGCTCTACTGAGAAAAGAGAAATGCGCTATGCCACGCCGGGCCATAGCGCACTCTACAGAGGGTAAGACCAATGGGCTTCATAATTCCGGAGCGGTGGGATTGGCCGCCCGGCGCCAGCTCGCGCCGGCAAGTCCACGGTCTATTAAAATGGGGTGACATCCGTGTCAGTTGACCTCGACCTCCGTGTCTCGGCCGTGCACTTCCTTTATCGGCTGTTTGCACGAGATCTTTAGTGCATATGTACCGGCGTGGACGAGGCTTCTGACTGGGGATAGAACGAATCGGGACAAAAGGAAGGACGCCACAACTATGGGATTGTGGCGCCACTCTCGGAGGGAAAACTATCTGCAAAATCTCAGGTGAAACGTAGGGATGGACGCCTCACCACACTGCAATACCCGGTGTAGGGATGGCCACCGGATACCTATATCAAGGCCGCTGCGGGGATGCGCATCAAGCCGTGATTTCGATGGTTGGGTGGTACGCCCAGCCCAACCCCGGGTTCAACTTTCGCGACATCCGTGTCTCATTCTCGCCTTAGCCTCCGTGCCTCGGCTACACCATGTATATCGGCTGGATCCGGAGAAACTTGAGCGCATCCACAACCCGTAGATACGTGCCCCGGCCAACGGGCACGCGGAAGTTGCAGCGATCCCGCTGCCTCGAAAAGGAATAGCCTTGCCACGTGCACGGTTCATTTGGAGAGCCGCCTACCGCGTCGTGCGCGACGCGAAGGTGCGCAGTCACTACATAAGGAGTACGACCCATGCCACGCCCACCCGTTTTGCCCGTGATTGATTGGAAGAAGGTGTTTGACTCTGGGATCGACTACTTCGCGTGGATCGCGGGTGCGGAGAACAAAGACCACGCGATCGCGATGGAGACCGCGGTCAAGGGCCAGAAACTCGACGCGCAGACGGTTGCGTATCTCGGCGCGCTGCCGCGGCCCGTGTATGTGGTGGCGGTCGCGGAGGACTGGTGCGGCGATGTCGTGCGGCATGTTCCGGTGTTGCAGCGCCTGGCCCAGACGGCTCCTCAGCTCAAGGTGCGCTACATCACCCGGCAACAACACCCGGACGTGTTTGTGCGCTTCCTCACGAACGGCGGCGAGGCGATCCCGAAGTTCATCTTCCTAAGCGAGCAATTTACGGAATGCGGAAGCTGGGGTCCCATGCCCGGTGACTGCCGGGAACTCATCGCGCGCGGGAAAGCCTGCGGCGATGTCGGAGCCGCGAGAAAGAAGGTGTCCGCACTTTACGAGATGGACGCAGAAAAGCGCACGGTCGTGAACGAATTGCTCCATCTCATCGACACCGCCTGCTGCACGGCACCCTGAGGGCGTGCGAAGAAGAACCTCTCGCCAAGACGTTAAGGAAGAGAATGAAGAGGGAATCCAACGAGAATGTGGCCCCCCACTCTTGAAGTCTGAAGGGCCGAAACCATATCAGCCCAGGGCAGAGCGAAGCGCCACCCTGGGTATCCGATAAGCTCTTGTTCTTGAGCGCTGAAGGTGCGGCGCCAGGACCTTGGCTCTTGCAGGGCCATCTATGGTTTCGCGCGAAGACAGCGAAATGGATTTCAAACTCAGGCAGATGGCAGACAAAGACACAGGCGAGGGCGCCTGTGCCACACGCGCTTGCCCGGCCTCTGTCTTTCTCTCTTCTGCCCAAGTCTGCCCCAGTGCTTCAAGGATCGCGGCGTACATACCGCTGGAGAAAGACATGTGGGGCAGGCACCCCCGCCGGTCTCTTTCAGGTGCCGCCTCCGTAGAACTCCGCAATCACGGCGCGGGCAATAGGCGCCGCGGTCGAGCTGCCATGCAGGCCGTGTTTGATGAACACACCCACGGCGATACGCGGTGACCGGTCCATCACCCCCGCGATGAACAGCGCGTGGTCGCGTTGTTCGTAGGGCATGTCTTCTTCATTTGAGTAGTGTTTCGCCTTCAAGGTTTGGACGACCTGCGCGGTGCCCGTCTTGCCGAGGATGTCGAATCCTTCAATTCTGGCCTCTTTTCCCGTGCCCGTTGGCGGGGGTTTGTCCCTCTCGACGCACTTGCGCAACCCCGCTTGAACGATGCGCAGAGTCTCTTCGCTCACCAGGGGTTCGGAAAGCGTGGGGAGCACGTCTCCTTGTGTGAAGGGCTGCGCGCGACGTCCACCGTTCAGGATGGACATCATCAGGGCGGTATTCTGTAGCATGGTTGTGCTCACCGCACCTTGGCCGATGCCCAGATTGACGGTCTCGCCGGGGTACCAGTTCTTTTCCCAAGTTTCAGTCTTGCCGGCGGCTGATGCGGCTTCTTTCTTCCACGTGGGGTCGGGGATGAGTCCGACGGCCTCTCCCGGCAGATCGATCCCCGTAGGCACGCCAAGCCCGAGTCTGCTTGACCACTCCTTGATCTTCTCCGGTCCCAGTTTCAGCGCGACGTTGTAGAAGAACACATCGCAGTTGTACGCCAACGCATCGACGACGTTCACCCCGCCGTGGCCGCCGTACATTAAGCGCCAGCAGCGCCACGGCCGCGCAACACCCGGTAGATAGAATTTCCCGCTGCACCCGAAAGTCGTCTCTTCTGTGATGATCCCCTCCTCCAAGGCCGCGATCGCCAGCAGCACCTTGAACAAGGACCCCGGCGGATAGGCCTCTTGGTAGGCGGGATGGAGGATATCGTTGGACTCAGCCGCCGCTGAGCCTGCCATGGCCAGCACCGCGCCGGAGTCCGCATTCAATACCACGATCGAACCCTCCAATTCGCGGAGCAGTTCGTTGCACGCCTGCTGGAGACTCGAGTCGATAGTGGCGCTTGTTACCGGGCTCGCTGTATGGTGCTCGAGTGAAGTCTCGTCCCCGGTCCCGGCAGCCGCATCTTCATGTGCCTCAGCACCAGCGTTTTCAGCAGTCTGTGTCGAATTCGCGCTCTCGTAAAGGAGGAGGTTTTGCTCCAACTGATCCAAATGGGTGGGCGCGCTGCGGACTTCGAGTACGCCATCTTCTTCAATGATGCGCGCGAATGACAGCGTCTTCAGCGAGTCCGGTTCAGTGACACGAACCATGCGCCGTATGTCAGCCAGAGACTCCGCGCGGCTGGCCGCATTGCCGTTCAGCTCGCGGATGAGTTCCAGAGGATAGCGCCGCGTTTCGAGTACTTCGAAAGTCTCGGTGGCGATGCGATCCGGGGTGCTGATCCAGATGAAACCGGGTTGCACTGCGAAGGTCAGGCCCAGGGGCTCGAGCATTTCCCAGAGCACGTCGATGAGGAGCGCGCCTTTGATCTCGCGCGGTGGCACCATCCATTCCGTTGGGTCGGAGCCATTGCCACCTTCGGGATGGACGGCGCGGCGGTCGACTACGATGTTCACATCGGCCGCGTCAACCAGTTTGGCGGCGGCCTCCATGAGCGTCGTGTTTTCGGGAAACGTGACGGAGACTTTCACGTCCTCCACCTTCGGGCGCTCCTGGGATTCGTCAACAGCTTCCTGCGCGGACAAGCGATCGGGGGTCGAGATGTACACCGTATTGCCGCGCATCTCGTAGGCAAGACCCAGCGGACGGAGGAGGGCCTTCAAAGCGTCTTTGAATGGAACGTCCGCCAACTTCACGTACGGCACGATGCCATTTGTCGCGTACGCGGCGCTCTCGGCGGGCGTACTACCTTTCGGCGCAATAACCTTGCTGTCCAGCTCGATAGACAATCCTAAGTAGGAAGCCATGAATGCCGTGATCGCGGTGAGATGCTCGCCCTCGAACTCGAGTGAGATCGGACTATCCAGCTTCGCTGTCACGTCGGGACTCGGAAGCGCCGGGGATTCGGCGGAGCGCTCAGACGCGTTCTTCATGGATGAAGCGACTGCCGCTGCGGCGTCAAAACCGGCCCTGCCTTCGGTTACGCGGGCAAAGACGAGATAGTGCTGCATGCGGGTCTTGGGGAAGGTGATTGCGGTCCATTCACCGAACCGAACGGGGAACTTTGCGAAGACCCCGTGGTACTTGGTATCACCGAACTCGAGGTCCTTTGTTCGCCAGAGCACCTCAAGTAGCATCCTGCCGCCTGGACCCGTTTCTATCCCAGGGAGGGTAATTGCGGTTTCGGCCTCGCCGTAGTCGGTGCACTTTTGCTCAATGTTTCGCATGAAGGATTCCATAGGGTTTCTGATCTGTATCGGAGCGGAGGGATGTTCGTTGTCTGAGGCATGCCTGCGTGGAATCGTGAGATCCCAGGCAAACCCAGGTTCCCCATCGCTAATGGTCACACCATACTTCTCCAGCGCCCCACACGGTACGCAACAGATTTGTCCTCCCAACCGCGTTGCGCCTGTGACAGCTTCGACCGGACGAACCAATGACGAAGGCACTGAGAAGACTCGCGATTCACCGTACAATCTCTCGATTTCCGGCAACTCAACCCAATCCTCGATTACGCTATCCAAATCCTTTCGAGATAGGCGGAACGATTGAAACTCGATCGTGAACAACTCCTGATCCGTACCGATTGTCTCGCCTGCTCCAGTCAAGTCTTTCGGGCTGGCTGCTGCAGAATCACCCTCCTTTGCGGATACAGAGGTGTGCTCCGCACCATTGTCCTTCGGCAACAGCCTCCACACGGAGCCTTGCGTGCCGACGCGGTACCCTCGCCCATCGCGCTCCACAATGATGCCGTCCAGATCGACGTCTTTAAGCACAATTTCTTTCGAATTGGCCTGGGTGGGCGCATCTCCAGTCTCAGGAATCCTGTCCCCAACGTAGACCTTCTCGGAATTGATCAGTGCATACCCGCGTGGGTTCTGATCCGAAGGGGGCACAAGGACGTTTATTTGCGGCTTCGGAAGACCCTCACGAATTCGCTCGGACTCCGACAAGGTGTAGAGTGCGCCGGGGCTTGCCTGTCGAGGCTCTCGTGAACCCTCCCGCTCTATACTTTCAGCGACCAGGCCTGCCATCTCTGTTTTGCCCGTAAGGAAGTTGAGGCGCACCTCGCCGGCGCGGCCTTCGCGAACGGTATCGGAGCTGAACTGAATATGTCCGGCCAGCTTGATCTCGCTCGACTCCATATCGAGAAGCATCGTATCGGCGATGAACGTGGCGTCCCCGTGCCGAATGTAGACCCCGTGTGGCTCGCTCTCGTCACGACTTTTGAGCACCTTCGTCTCATCGGGAGTTACTGGAGAAAGGTCCTCCAACATCTCGACATCTTCGCCCTTGATATCACGCAGGGCGCCTTTCTGAGGTCCATCCAGTGTCAGTGAAGCCGTGCCCTTACTGACTCGAAGATCAGACCCCGAGTGCTTGTCGAGAAAGATGGTCCCCACGAGCTCCAGTTCTAACGTGGCCATGTCCAGCCGGGCAGAATCGGCCGTCAACGTGTTTCCCTCTCCGAAATCGATCTGAACGGGAGGATAGGGTAACGCCGCCTCACTTTCGGGCTTCGCATCGTGCGCGTCTTCGGCCGTCTCGTTTCGGTATCCGGTGTTCTCAACGAGTGCGTCCAGTTCACCGGTATGCGTCGAGGCCGCATCCGAATTGACCGTAGCCACATTCTCGCCTTGGCCGCTGGGGTCGAACGGCTCATGTGACGAAGGATCCCCAATCGGTTCGATGCGCGTTTGATCCTCCGTGAGCAGGGCGCCAAGGTCCGAAAGCTGCGTTGGAGACTTGTCCTGGCTATCGGTCTCGACGACACCGATAGTACTCACAAGCGGTTCGGGAGCATTGTCATCCGGTGCGAGCGAAGACGCTGGCATTCCTTCCGCCGCTTCCTTCGATGACGCATTGGTCAACGCGACGGCGCTCAACACAGCGATCAGCACGACGGCCAAGACCGACCATCGATAGGAGCCGGGTTTGAAGCCGGCGATGCCGCGTATGCGCTTCTTCAGGTGCGATTTGCGTTCGAGGACGCCAACGAGGCCGGGCAAAGGGCGCGGGCGGGCGACGTGTTCGAGCAGGCGCAGCAGGGTGCGGCCGTAGGAAGACGTGTCCTCCGGCGCGATGTAGCTCATGGCGAGGGCGTCGCAGGCGAGTTCGCGATCGGCGCGCATGCGGTGAAAGGCGTACCAGAGCGCGGGGTTGAACCAGTGGACGATGTTACAGGCGACCATCAGCCAGTTCACGAGGAGATCGCCGCGGCGGTAGTGGGCGAGTTCGTGCAAGAACACATGGCGCAGCTCTTCGCGTGACAACGCGCGCTCCATCGATTCGGGCAGGAGCAGGCGTGGACGCAGCAGGCCGAGCAGGGCAGGCGTGGAGACGCGGCTCGTGCGCACGAGGCGGATCGCATCGCGAACCCCCATCACTTCCTTGCACGACGCGAACTCGAAAGCGGCCGGGCCGTCGTCGATGGCAGGTTCGCGCCGCACGCGCCACCACAGCGAACCGTTCACCGCGCACACGTACAGGAAGAGGATCGCCGCGACGCCCAGCCAACCCAGGCGCAGCCCATCGTTCCACGAGAGGCCGATAGCGGGCGTGGAGTCCGTGATTTCGACTGCCCGGTCCGGTAGCGGCGGCATGGCGCTCACCTCAGGTGGCCCATCAAATGACATGTACTCAATGTCAGGGATCGCCAGCAGCAACTGGGTAGTTGATGCCTGTTCCGTGCGGACATAGTTGAAGAGGCTGGTGGGGCTTTCAGGGGTCCATGGCAAGAACAATCGCGCCAGCACCAACAGCCACAACGCGTAGTGCCAGCGCGGCGTGAGGCGTTTGCGCAGCAGCCGCTGCAAGATGAGGATCAGCGCGGCCAGGACCGTCGCCTGTAGCGTCGTTTGGATGACGGCATCAAACGCCGACGTAAGCCCTGAGAGGAACGTAGACATGGCTAATCCCTCCGCTCGTCGAGCATCGACCTCAGCTCCGCGATCTCATCCGCACTCAGCTTTTCTTCTTCGAGGAAATGGGCAAGCATGGGCGTCAGCGCGCCGCCGAATACACGCTTGAGAAAACTCCTACTCGCCGCGCGGACACACGCGCTTTCGCTCACGGCGGGCAGGTAGTGGTATGCGCGGCCCTGCGGCTTGTATTTCAACGCGCCTTTGTTGACCAGCCGGTTCAGGAGGGTCTTGATCGTGCGCGGACTCCACGTGGTCGAGTCCGCGAGCGCGGCACACACCTCGTTGGCGGTCTGCGGCGCACGCGCCCACAAGACGCGCATGACTTCCCATTCGGCCTCGGAGATCTGGGGGACTTTCGGCATGGGCGGCCTCCTTGGATTACAAGTGTAATTCATAAGATATTACATCTGTAATCAAAAGTCAAGGGGGGGGTGGGACAATTTCCTGGCAAGGCACGCAGGAGCAGGGCAAAGACCAGTTCCACGGACAAGCACGGACCAGCGCGGACGAACAAAGACTTGTGGGACAGGTGCCCTCGCCTGTCAGCCCATCGGGCACAGGTTACTTGACATTGGGGGCCGATAGTATTACGATTCTGCGATTCGTAATACGAACCTGAGGGGGAGGATGTCACCATGCACGTGTCAAAGAAGTTTGCAGAAGGGTTCACGTTGATCGAATTGCTGGTGGTCATTGCGATCATCGGCATCCTCGCGGCAATCCTGTTGCCGGCGTTGGCGCGGGCGCGTGAGGCCGCGCGCCGCGCGTCGTGCGCGAGCAATCTGAAGCAGTACGGGATCATCTACAAGATGTACGCTGGCGAGAACCGGGATGAATTTCCGCCGGTGGCGCCGTTTGCCAATCCCGGCGGCGTACCGGTGTTCGCCGCGCCGGATCCGTTTGAGGTTTATCCTGAGTATCTGACGGACCTCGCGGTGTCGAAGTGTCCGTCAGATACCGAAGCGGATGGCGCGGGCGCCATGGTCGCGGACCGTCTGCCCTCGGGCTCGATTGACGGGCATGTCGAGGCCGCGCGGGCAAACGGGGACGACCTGAGCGAGCAGTACTTCTTCGCCGCGTACATTGGGCGCTCGTATTGGTACCATGGGTTCGCGATTACCAATGTAGACGAGTTCTACGGCATGTGGAATGCCACAGGCACCACGCCCGCTTCGGGGGCGGTGTATCCCGCGAACACGATTCAGGGTACGGCGCCGGTCATCATGCCGGTTACGCCCAAGGATTGGGACCAGGACCTCTCTGTCGCCACGAAGCTGGCGTGGACGGCGATCCTGGGCACAGGGTACGCCGGGGGCGACAAAGCGGTTCGCTTGAAGGAGGGCGTTGAGCGGTTCGCGGTGACCGACATCAACAATCCGGCTGCGGGGGCGAAGGCGCAGAGCGATCTGGTCGTGATGTTTGACACCTATGGAAGTTTCGGCGACGCTGGCGCGGCGGCGGGCGGCGTGGTGTTCAACCACATTCCCGGGGGCTGCAACATCCTGTACATGGACGGCCACGTCGAGTTCATCAAGTACCCCACGGAATTCCCCGTGATCGACGATAAGGACCACAATTACGGGATCCCCCGCCAGATCGGGCACTATGGTTTGGGTTAGTAGAGAGAGGTGCGTGAAATGAAAATGCGCTTGAGGTTTGAAGTCGTGCTTTGTGTGCTTGCGGTATCGGGAATCTCCGCGATGGGCGACGACCCATCGCTAGCGCCTGCGCCGCCTGGCGTGCGGCCGCTGAATGTCCTGAGCGAGTTTCCCACGGCGCCTGAGGCTTACGAGGGGGCAACGGCGGCGTTGGTGCGCGAGCGGGTGCCGGAGCGTTACGGCCTGGAGGAGTGGGAGGCAGTCGTGCTCACGCACGAGTTCCACCAGCATGTCGGCATCTACACCGTGCTCGGCGCGAAGATGGCGGTGCGCGCGCGCGAAGTGCTCGAAGCGCCCATGCGTGCCGTTGCCGTCACGGCGGAGACGGGGTCCGGACAGCCGCTGTCCTGCATGCTGGATGGGCTCCAGGTTGGGCTCGGAAGCACGCTGGGGCAGAACCTCATCCGCGTGCCGAAAAAGGAGAAAGGCGAGGTAGCCGCGCAGTTCACATACAAGGAGCGCACGATCCGGCTCAGCCTGAAACCGGAGTATCAGGAACGTATCGGCCAGATCATTCAAGAGGCGCGCGCGCAATATGGCGATCTGACGCCAGCGTATTTCCACGCGGTGGCACACGCTTCGTACGGCGTGTGGGCGGACTTCGATCGCAAGGAGATCTTCGAGGTCGAAGAGAAGACTGGGCGGGCGAAGCCTTAAGTAGGGCGGGATTTGTTCCCGCCCTCTTTGCGAGGTGGGGATTACCTCTGGATTGTCGAAGAGCCGACAGGGATGCCGGCGCTCCCAGTGGGGCACACGGGTATACAGGTCCTGAATGAGTCTCCCTCCGATTCACAGTTGGTAAGGTAAGAAGGCGGGAACAAATCTCGCCCTACGGTGTGCGTTCGTTTAGGGATTCGTGTGGCCCTTGATGCCTTGCCTGCCGATCTTGGTGCGATTACCCCTCCCGTTATATGATGGCGCGTAACAATTCGCGCCGGCTGGTTATCCTTCAGGCGGTTTAACCGAGGAGAGGTGACATGCGAGGATTTTGCTTTTTCGCGGTCTTATGTTTCCCCCTGCTGTGCAGCGCGCAGACGCCAGAGAATGCCTGGGAGAACGTCGTGGTCGCCAAGGAGGCCACGCGCTTCGGCGGCTGGCCCGCCAACCACGGCATCTGGTCGTGGGGCGATGAGATTGTCGTGGGGTTCCAGTGGGGCTACTACAAGGAGAGCCCGACCGGCGGTCACGACATCGATGGCGAGCGCCCGTCCGTGGAGCGCCAAGCGCGGAGTCTCGACGGCGGCAAGACGTGGACTATCGAAGACCCCTCGGCCTCGGCGCCGGACGGTAAGGAAGCCGCACCCAGCGATCCGCCGGGCGGCATCGATTTCACGCACCCGGATTTCGCGCTGAAGTTCCGGATGAGCACGTACTACTACTCGCTCGATCGCTGCAAGACGTGGCAAGGTCCCTATGTCATGCCCACGTTCGGTCAGCCCGAGCTGTTGGCGCGCACGGATTACATGGTGGAAGGCAAACACCAGCTTTTGGCGTTTCTCGCGGCCGCCAAGGACGACGGCGCTGAGGGCTGGCCGTTGTGTGCGCGCACCACGGACGGCGGGAAGACTTGGGAGCGCGTGGGCTGGATCGGCGCGCAACCGGGCCGGGGCGATTACGCGATCATGCCATCGGCGTTGCGCCTGTCGGACAACGGCATCCTCTGCATGATCCGGCGCCGGGGCACGCTCGACGATCAGAAGCAATGGTGGATCGAGCCGTACCTTTCGTACGATAACGGCGTGCATTGGTACCTGCTGAAGCGGCCGTTCATCAACAATGCCGGCAACCCTCCCCACATGATCCGGTTGAAGGACGGCCGCATTGCGTTGACGTACGGACACCGCCTGCCGCCGTATGGCATCCGCGCGCGTATCAGCGCGGACGAAGGCGTGACGTGGAGCCAGGAGATCATCCTGCGCGATGACGGCGCGAGTTGGGACCTGGGCTATCCGCGGATGATCCAGCGGCCGGACGGCAAGTGCGTGACCGTGTATTATTTCCATGGACGCGAACAGGAAGAGCGCTACATCGCCGCGACAATATGGGATCCGTCGCTCGCGGAGTTGGAGTGAGGCCGGAACGAGTAGAGGGAGAAGAACATCCCCCGGCCCTGCGGGCCACCCCCTTCAAAGGGGTAATTGTGCTACACCATGTTTATATGTAATGGCACCAGGGCAATGAGATGCGGCGGATCGGCTCCAAACACACGAAGTCCTTCTTCACTGCCTGGGCGTCAGAGTAGAATTCATTCCATGGCCTCGGTGCGAATGACTTCATTAACGGCGTGGTGAACTGGGTATTTCAAGGAGAAGCGAATGGGAGAGCGCTCCAAAGGGCTGGCGGTCGTGCTGGCCGAGAACATGTACGAAAACCTGGAACTGCACTATCCGAAGCTGCGTCTCGAGGAAGCCGGCTACGACGTGAAGGTCGTGGGTCCCCAGAAGGGCGCCACCTATACTTCCAAGGAAGGCTACCCCGTCATGGCGGACAGCACCTTCGCCGACATAGACCCGGCGCAAGTCCGCGTCCTCGTTGTCCCCGGCGGATTCGCGCCGGACAAGCTTCGCCGCTACCCCGAGTGCAACCGTTTCGTGGCGGACGCATGGGCGGCCGGCGCGGTCGTCGGGTCCATCTGCCACGCGGGTTGGGTGCCGATCAGCGCGCGAATCGTCAAAGGCAAGCGCATGACCAGCGTCAACGCGATCAAGGATGACCTCGAAAACGCGGGCGCGATCTGGATTGACGAGCGCTGCGTGGTGGACGGCAAGATGGTGTCCGCCCAGATTCCGCGCGATCTCCCGGTCTTCATGAAGGCCATCCTCGACGCGGCGGAACGCGCATGAACGCTCAAGAACTCTGGCTGGAGAATCAGGATCTCGCCCAGCAGTGTCTGGAACATCCATTTGTTCAGGGTCTTGCTTCGGGTGCGCTTCCCCCGCAACGCTTCGCGCGCTACATGGAACAGGACGCGTACTTTCTGGACACCTTTGCGCGGGCCTATGCCCTGGCCCTTGCCAAGAGCCCCGACCGGGCCGGCTTCTTCGCGTTCAAGGACTTGCTGGACGGCGTCCTTGACGAGCTGGACCTTCACGAGGAAATCGCCAAACGCCATAACCTGAACCCCGATCCCGAGCCCAATCCCGCTACGCTGGCCTACACGGACTTCCTCATGGGCGTGGCCGCGCTGGCGACCGTCGGCGAGATCATCGCCGCGATGACGCCCTGCATGCGCCTTTACGCGTGGCTGGGGCAGGAACTCGCGGATCGCCTCGCGCCGGACAGCCCCTACCGGGACTGGGTGATCACGTACAGCAGTCCCGAGTTTGAGGGCCTCGCGACGCGCCTGGAGGATCTCCTCGAAGGCTATGCGGTTCCGACGGACCGCATCAGGTACAACTACCGGCGCGCCATGGAACTCGAATACCGATTCTTCGACGCCGCATGGCACACCTGATCGAGGGCGCCACTCGCCCGGGCATCATGCGATGAGGCTTGCGTGAAACTGCGTACCAAAGTGGGTCTGGTGATCGTCAGCGTCTTCGTGGTGCTGTTTGTGGTCATCGCCGTGCTTCAGGTGGGTTGGGTCAGCACGCTGATCATCCGTCAAACCAACGAGCGCATGACACTCACCATTCGCTCGGCGTGGCAGGTGCTTGACGACCAGCGCCGTCTCCTGGAAACCGTCGCGGCATTTCTCGCGGAATCCGAGGAACTCACGGCGGACAAACAGGGCCGCGCCCTTCTCGAACGCGCGCGCGAGCGCTGGTCTCTGGACTTGGTCCTGTGGCTGAAACCGGATGCCACCGTGGTCCAGCGCGCCCAGTCAGACGAAGCGGGTGACCGCTTCAATGCTCCCCCTTTGGAACGATTCTGGGGCCACGACGAACGCGTGTCGGGCACCTTCCTCCTCGCACCCGAGTCGTTGGCCCGCGAAGGCGCCGCCCTTGCCGCGCGATGCAGTACTGAGGGCCAGAACGGCACTGGGATGATCCTGTTCGCCCTGGAACCGCTCCTGGACGCGGCGGGCAACGTCCAGGGTCACATCCTCGTAGGGACCCTCTTGAACGGCGCCACGGGCATCGTGGACGAAGTCCAGGGGAACGTCTTTTCCAACCGTCTTTATAAGGACCGCCGGGTAGGCACGGTCACGATCTTTCTCGGCACGGTCCGTGTTGCGACCACCGTTTTGCTTCCCAATGGAGAACGCGCTCTCGGAACCACCGTGTCGCCGGAAGTGGCGCATCAAGTGCTCGAAAAACGGGAGCCCTGGACCGGACGCGCGCTCGTTGTGAACGACTGGTACTTGTCCCGCTACGAGCCCATGTTTGACCCCACCGGCACCCCAATCGGCATGCTGTACGTGGGCGAACTCGAATTGATCTACGAAGACATGAAACGAGAGGTTGTGCTGACGATCGCCACGCTCCTCGCCATCGTAACGGCGCTGGCCTTTCTCGCCAGCTATCTAGGTGCGCGCGGCGTCATGCGCCAGATCACGGCGCTCGACAAGACGACGCAGCAGATCGCCCAGGGCGATTTCGCCGCGCGGGTGACCGTGAACAGCCGCGATGAGGTAGGCGACCTAGCCGCGTCGTTCAACCGGATGGCCGACCAGATCGAAGATGGGCACAATGAAATCGTGGCCAAGAAGAGCGCCCTGGAAACGGCCAATCGCAACTACCTCGACATGCTCGGCTTTGTCACGCACGAACTGCGCAGTACCATCAGCGCCGCGATGTTCAATGCCGAACTGCTGAAAGACGGATCCTACGGGAAGCTCGAGGGCGACTTGCGCGAGGGTGTCGAACTGATCGCGCAGAGCCTTGCCTACCTCGATGAGATTACAAACAACTACCTGCAATTATCGCGGCTGGAGCGCGGCGAATTGCAGGTCATCAAATCGCGCGTGAAGCTTGTGGCGGACGTGATCGCGCCCACGGTGCGCGCCCACAGCCGGCAGTTTGCCGAACGCTCGATGACCGTGGAAGTTACCGTGCCGGATAGTCTCGTCGTGACCGGCGATGTGAACTTGCTCCGCGTGGTGTACGACAATCTCATCGGGAACGCAGGCAAATACGGGCGCACGGGCGGGACCGTCCTGATTCAGGCGGACCGCAATGACAAGGAGGTCACCCTGAGCGTCTGGAACGAGGGTAAAGGGATCAACAGGGATCACCTACCGCAACTCTTCCAGAAGTTCGAGCGCTTCGATGTGGACGAGACGACCGGCCGCAAAGGGACCGGTCTGGGCCTTTTCATCGTGAAACAGTTGGTGGGCAGGCACGGCGGGCGAGTCTGGGCCGAGTCGATGGAAGGCCATTGGGCGCGTTTCGTCTTCACGCTTCCGGTTGACTAACCCCGCGCCGCTGAACCACACTACCGCCACCATGATCAAGATTACCCGTGACCAGTTAAAGACCACCGTCGTGGCCGCGGCGCTCGTCCTCGGCATTCTTGCCGTATACCATCAGGTGCGCGCCTTCGACTTTCTCAACTACGACGACAACGTCTACATCACCGAAAACCCCTACGTGATGAACGGCGTCACCCGGGACGGCGTCATCGCCGCGTTCACGCAGCCGATCAACGCTGGATGGACGCCCGTCAGCACGCTGACCCAGATGATCGATGTGGACTTGTTCGGTCTCGATCCGGGCCCCCCGCATGTCATCAACGTCATCTTCCACTGCTCCAACACCGTTCTGCTGTTCATGCTGCTGCACGCGATGACGGGCGTCTTCTGGCCCAGTGCGTTCGCGGCCGCGCTGTTCGCACTGCATCCCCTGCATGTCGAGCCCGTGGCGTGGCTTTCGAGCAGGAAGGATGTGCTCAGCATGCACTTCTTCCTACTCACCCTGAAGTTCTACATGCAATACGCGGAGCGCGGCACATGGAAGCCCTATCTCCTCTCATTCTTCCACTTCCTTCCCGCGCTGCTCTGCAAGCCCATGGTCGTGACGCTGCCCGTGTTACTCCTGCTGTTGGACGCATGGCCGCTGAGACGCCTGGCCGCCTCGCCGGTGTTCTCCGAGAAGAGGCGCATCTTCAGGGGTCTCTTTCGCGAGAAGATCCCGTTTCTCCTCGCGTCGCTCGCCGCGTGTATCATCACGGTCTACGTCCAGAGTCGCGGCGGTGCGGTGCGCACCCTGACGGAAGTGGGATTCCTTGAGCGCCTCGGCAACGCGATGATCTCGTATGTGATGTACGTCTGGGTCACCGTGTGGCCCGCGGGTTTGGCGCCCTACTATCCCTACCCCGCCGCGATCTCGCTGTGGGCGGTGTTGGCAGCCGTGGCGGGCCTTATCGCGGTGACCGCGTTCGCGGTGTCGCGATGGCACAAGAGCCCCTATCTGTTCACGGGCTGGTTCTGGTGGCTTGTGACGTTGCTTCCGGTGATCGGCATCGTGCAGATCGGTAGTTTCGCGCGGGCCGACCGCTTCACCTACCTGCCGCACATCGGGCTTTTCATCATGGTGGCTTGGGGGATTGACGAATTGACGCGAAAACTCCCAGCGCGCCGGGTGATCCTTTCCTCGGGCGCCGTGGCCGTGCTGACGCCTCTCCTGACCGTCTCCTATGTGCAGGCCGGCTACTGGAAAGACACGATTACCCTGTTCGAGCACACTTTGCGCGTGACCCCGGACAACGCCGTCGCCCACAATAATCTCGGTGTTGCGCTGATGAAACGCGCCCGCGCCGCGCAGGACGGCGAGGCTGACTACGCCTCCGCCGAATCGCATCTACGTGAGGCCGTTCGCATCGTCCCCGCCTACGCGGACGCGCACAACAACCTGGGAATCGCTCTGATGCTCCAAGGAAAGGACGGCAGTCTCGAGGCGTTTCAAAAGACGCTCGAGCTTGCGCCGGATAGTCCCGACGCCCTGATCAATGTCGCGAACGCGCGCCTGGCAGGTGGTAGCGTGGATGAGGCGATTCTCCTGTACCAGCGCGCGGCGTCCTTGAGTCCCGCGAATGTCGAGGCGCACTACAATCTGGGCGTCGCCCTGTCGCAGAAAGGCGATGTGCAGTCCGCCGTGTCCGAATACAAGACTGCGGCGAAGTTGAAGCCTGGAGATGCCACCCTTCATGTGGGTCTGGCGAACGCCTTGCTCCTGCTGAATCAGCTTGCGGAAGCGCAGGCCGAAGCCACGGAGGCGGTCCGGCTCGATCCGAAGAGCGCATCCGCGCAGTACTACCTCGGCATTGCCTGTCATCTCCTAGGTCAAGCGGGACCCGCCGAGAAGGCATTGCAAGCGGCCCTGGATCTGGACCCCAACTACGTGGATGCGCACCAGAATCTCGCCGCGATTCTTGCGAATCAGGGAAGGGTGGAAGAAGCCATCCATCATTTCTCCGAGGCCATGCGATTGGACCCGGCAAACGCCGCCGCGAGCGAGGCCCTGAGCGTGCTGCGCGGCGACGCGTCTCCTGCTCCGGCGGAGCCCCCCGCGGCGTCTTCACCGTAGACGGCATCCCCTCAGCTTGACGCGGACGACGTTGACGCTGCCTGGGTCTGGGCCTGCGCCGCGGCTGCTTGCATGGTAACCTCCTGCATGCTTTGGCCGCGGATCGACACCAGCGAAGTGGGCGCACCCATGCCGTACCCCTTGAGAGGGTTGTGCCAAAGGATCTGGCCGGTCATCGGATCGAGGCAGTAGATGTAGCCGTTGGTTGAAACGATGAGCCGATCGCCATCGAGCAACAGCGTGACGTATCCGGAGTGCATCTGATCGTTCGACCACACGATCTCGCCTGTTTCCCGGTGCAAGGCCAAGGCATATCCATTCAGCCCGACAAAGACTAGGTCATCGATATACATGGTCTCGTCCCTCATGTTGACCGTGCTGCTGACATGACGCAAGAGAAGAATACCGCGTGCGTCTCTCTGAAGCGAAAAGGTGCAGGGGGATGCCCCACTTCTTCGGCCGCGTCGTGAATGGGGCCTTGAGATCGCTGCGTCGGCGTTGCATCTCTATCCACGTGACTTTGCCGTTCGTTCTGGCATCGTTTGTACTTTCTCAGGGCAATCGCACTAAATCTGCCCGTTCCGTTATCCTCACAAACTCTGGCTGGTACGCCTCTCTTTGGAATCTATCGCGGTGATTCAGAGTGAGTTGAGCCCCGGCAAGATGGGTGCGAATCGGCGGCGTTGAGCCGCCGCAATGGCCTGAAGGGCCTATGTACTCTTAGCCCTGGGTTGGCCCGCCGAAACGGCGGGACTACCCAGGGTCAGCGCCTTCCAGGAGCATCCCCTGAAAGGGGTGCATAACTCACGGTTCAATCTGATGAACGGCGCGTTTGGGATTGGCGACTCGACGGCTATGCATCCCTTTCAGGGTAGTAAGAATGTGCATCCCGATACCCAGGGTAGGCCTTCGCTGACGCTACGGCCAACCCTGGGCTTTGGGTATTTTGGCCTTTCAGGCCATAAACGCATGATGCGCCGTCGTCTTCCAAATTCTGCGGCAGTCGGGCAGCCTCTTGGCACCCCCGTGGCTAGACAACTCGCCTGACATTTCCCCGTGGAATGTTTCGGAAGTGAGCACTGAGGCCCGTTGGGGCACAGCGCTAGAGTCTTGCCGGCCGGAATTCCCTGTGGCGCGCGCCCGCCGTCTCGTACATACAGTCTCCACGACAAAGGCAAACCCCCGCCACAAGGCGGGGGCAGAGGAGAACCGAGAGCGGACAGGAGTCAGCTCTTGCGGAGTCTGCGCACGGCGAGGCCCGAAAGGCCCAAACCTAGAATGATCAGCGAGGCCGGCTCGGGCACGACCGTCTGATAGTCGGGATGATTGGTATCAATCGTGTAATCGATGAGCAGCCGGGAATTCAGCAGGGTCAGCATACCGTCGTAGTTCGGGTTGTAAAAGTACTGGGTGTAATCGTAGACCCAGCGCTGGCTGTACGTCGGCTGCCAGTATCTCCACATGTTGAAAGGACCGTAGTACACCCAGTAACCGCCCGATTCGTACCATTCGTAGTGACCGACGGTATTGGACGAAACCACGTGCCAGTTATTCGTCTCGTTCACGTGGACTTCGGCCAGGAAATCGCCATCCTCCAAGTAGGCGTAGGTGGTGACTCCCGGCAGCAGGTTCAGCGTGGTTAGCGGACTGACCAACGCAGTGGAGCCCGAATCCGCTTCCCCGATGAGCAGGTCCGCCAAACTTCCCGAGTAATACTGCCAGGACGTTCCCCACGTGACGTTGGAAGGGATGTCCGCATTCGTGTCGACGCTCTGGGCCCATACCTCGAGTGTCGCGCTGTTGATGGTCACGTAGCTCGCACTGAGGAAGCTATACGCAGACAAGTCGTAGTCCCAGTCGAAGGTGGACTGGCCGCTTACCGGTTGAGCCCCGCCGAAGTCATTGTAGAGTTCCAAGGTGAGCCCGTACGCTGAGCCGCAGGCCAGCAGAATCGCGCATAAGGTGGCGAACGCAGGACGGATCTTTCCCCCAGTCTTCATGATTACTTCCCCCGCAGTTTTGGTTACCACCCCGCTTAGAGGAAGCAAGAAAAGCGCCAATAGTGCGTTTACGCGAAAATCAAATGTTGGCAATTATTTACAAAACAGGTAGTGCGGATTCCACTTAGGACGCCTGTAAGATGTTATCCACCAATGACTAATGATTGACGGGGCCGTCTCAAGGTACGCGTTCTGCACGTTGGGCCTGATCCGTGCCCGCCAGATGAGGTAGGCGGGAATCAATCCCGCCCTACGAGGAGGATTACGCTCTTGGCGAAAGGGTGGCACTGGCCGGCTCTTCCGGCGAAGCGTTGCTGTGGAAGTTCTGGAGAACGACCGGCTCAGAGGCCGAGCCAGCTCGCGATGATGTTGCGCTGTACCTCGTTGGTGCCTGAGTAGATGCTGCTCCCGATGGAATCGCGGAGCGCCCGCTCAAGTTCATTCTCCGTCAGGATGCCATGGCCCCCGAAGATCTGGATCGTATCCATCGCGGTCTTTTGGAGGCACTCGCTCGCATACACCTTGACCATGGAAGCGTTCATGGCATTATCCCGCGCCTTGCCGATGCGCGAGGCCGCGTGGTACACGAGCAGACGCGCCGTTTCCAACCGGATCTTCATATCCGCAATCTTGTGAGAAACGGCCTGATACTTGCCGATGGGGCTGCCTTGGGCAGTGCGGGTGCGCGCATACTCGATGGCGCGCTCCATCAAGTGCTGCATGGCGCCCACGTGGCATGCGGCGATGCAGATGCGCTCCCACTCCATGGACTGCGTGAATATCGTGGACCCTCCACCGGCGCCGCCCAGGACATTCTCCTTCGGCACGACGACATCCTTGAAATCCAAGCGGCCCATCTGGGCGGTGCGAAAGCCCAACTTGTCGAAGCGCTGACCCTGCCGGAGGCCCGGCGTATTCGTTTCCACGACAAAGCCGGTGATGCCACCATGTGCGCCTTTTTTCTCATCGGTCACGGCATAGATCACGGCGAGGTTGGCTATCGGCGCATTGGTGGCGAGGGTCTTCACGCCGCTGATGCGATACCCATCGCCATCGGCGGCCGCCCTGCTCGCCATGTGGAACGCATCCGAGCCCGAAGTCTCCTCCGTCATTCCATTCACGGCAATGAGCGTGCCGTTGCACAAGCCGGGAAGGTACTTCTTTTTGACCGCGCCGCTGCCGTGCAACGAAATGGGAACCACACATGCAAGAAGGTGGGCGCAAACCGCGAACAGCAAGCCCGCGTCGCGGCAGCCGTAGCCAAAACCCTCCAGGGCGATGGCCGTACTCAAGGGATCGAGCCCTTCGCCGCCATATTCGGGCGGCACCGGCAAGCCTTGCAGGCCCATTTCGCCGCAACGCTTCCACAGGTCGTGCGGGAAAACCTGATCCCTATCGCGTTCGATCGCCCCGCTGTTCAGCTCAAGTTGTGCGAACTTCGCCATGCGGTCGCGAAGCTGGCGCTGGTCTTCGGTCAACGAAAAATCCACAGGGTACTCCTCCGTCACTTCGTGTCACCGCAGGGAAGGCATCCTCGCGGCCGCTTCTTTGGTTACTCCATTTCCAGCAGCTTCTGATAGTCCACCTTTTCGGTGGACGTCTTGGGCAGGGCCACCACGGGGATGAATTTGTCGGGGATCATGTAGAGGGGGAGCTTCTTCGAGCAGAATTGCTTCATCGCGATCAGCGATGGGGACTTATCCCCCGACCAGTTCAGAAACGCCCGGATGACCACGCCATTCTCGACATCCGGCGTGGCCACCACCGCGGCCTCCGAAACGGACTCGTGCGTGTACAACGCCGCCTCGATTTCACCGAGTTCCACGCGATAACCGCGCCGTTTGACCATGCGATCGCGCCGCCCGAGGTATTCGTAGTCGCCGTCGGCATTGACCTTCACCACATCGCCCGTCTTGTACCAGTGTCCACCCTGCTTGTCGATGAAGAAGGCTTCCGCGTTGCGCTGTGGCAGGTTCCAGTAGCCACGCATGACGGAGCCGCCCTTGACGAAGAGTTCGCCCTCTTCTCCGTGCGGCACTTCCTGGCCTCGTTCATCGGCCACCATGCACACATCCCCGGAACAATCCTTGCCGATGGGGAAAGGCTCTGTGCGTGACTCGGGGAACGTGACGGGGACTTCATAGTACGTGCACACGTTTGTCTCGGTCGGCCCGTAGAGGTTCAAGTAGCGTGGCTTGGGCCACATGGCCATCACGGCGCGCAGATGCTTCACGGGGAAGACCTCGCCCGCGAAGAACACGACGCGAAGCGCCACGCGGTCGTGCTGCGCATCTTGCCCGTACTCCGCCAGCAGCCGAAGGATGGACGGCGTCGAATACCAGATGGTGATGCGCTCGGAAAGGATGACCTCCGCGAGCTTCGCCGGCTGCTTTCCCAGGGACTCTCCAAGAAGGACCAATTTGCCGCCGTGCTTGATACAGACGTAAATGTCGAGAATGGACAAGTCGAAGTGAAACGACGCGTGCGACGAGAAGCAGTCGTCCGCATTGGGGGCGAAAAGTTCCGAACACCAATCGATAAAAGCCAGGGCGCTGGCGTGGGTGTGCATCACGCCTTTGGGCTTGCCTGTCGAACCGGAAGTGTAAAGGATGTAGGCCAGGTTCGAGGTGTCCACGCCATCGAAGCGTTGCTCCGTTCGCGGCTCCGCGACGAGGAGCACTGCGGGGACGCCATGCGGCGCAAGGAACGCCAATTCACCCGCGCTTCGGTAACGCCCATCGCCCAGTTCGGCGCACAGGCTCTCCGCGAGATTCCCGGCCACAAGGATGGCGCGCACCGCGCAATCGTTGAATATCAGTGCGTTGCGCACGGCCGGTGCGGTGGAATCCACCGGCACGTAGGCCGCGCCCGCACGCAGGGCGCCGAAGAGTCCCGCAAAGCTTCCAATGGACTTCGGCATGCAAATGCCCACGCGGTCGCCCGCGACCACCCCGGCCGCCGCGAGTTGCTCTTGGATGGCTTCGGCTTGTTTCTGGAGTTCGCTATACGTCGCGGAGACGCCGCGCTCGGCGTCCACCACCGCGGTCTTTTCAGGATACGCCTGCGCTGACCGTTCGAGAAACTGGTGAAGCCGCGTCATGCGCGCGCCGCGCTCTTGAGCTGAATGGTCTTGGCGATGTCCGTCAATGTCTCGAGGGTATCGGAGCTGATCTCGTGGGCCTGAAATTCGACCTTGTATTGCTCCTCAAGAAAGGTCACCAGTTTCACCGTCGAGATCGAGTCGAGAATGCCGCCGGAAATCAGCGGGGTGTCCGGCGTGAGCGAATCCGGATCTTCGCCGGGAAGAAACGTCTTCAGGAGGTAGTCCTTTACAGAATTCTGAATGCTCTGGGCATCATCGTTCATGCTGTAATTCCTCTATGGTTATCGTTGGGCCAAAGTTGCCGCGGGGGCTTCGCCCTGCGGCGCCAAGCCGCCGGCAAATACCGCGTCGTTCGTCTTGATGGTTTCAAAAATGCGATGCGCAAGAAGGCTGTGGGCCAACGCGTTCGGATGGTCGTCGTAGTCCGAGATGGCCAGCTCCTTTTCCGGATATCCCTTGAAGGCGTCGGAATAGTCCAGGATTTGATCGAAGCCGGCCGCTTCCGCGCATTCAAACAGCTCTTTGATGTCGCGATCGAAGAAGGTGACGCGGCCCTTCTCCGGCATGAAGATCCACACCGATTGGATGCCCTGCTCGCGGCAGGCCTCCGCAAAGGTGGTGAATGACCTGAGCAATTCGGAACCGGAGCCGCTCAGCCGCACCTTGATCTCGGGCTCGCTCATGTCCTTGGTCGCACCGGACGCCGCCAACACTTCCTGGATGCGCGGTTCGACGATCGCCAATCCGCTCTTCACGCGCTGCACGAGATGGGATACGATCCATTGCTTTTCAATCCGGTGGCAGAAGAGAAATGCGGCATCCAAATCGAAATCCAGCATTTTGTCGCGCAGGGTGATCGTCTTCTGAATCGGGTCGTACCCGTTCACCGAGAAGTTGAGCAACTCGCAAGGAAGGCCCTCCGCGTTCAATCGGGCTTCCGCGACCGCATCGCACACTTCGCCATCGTTCACGCCCCATCCCATCACGTGCGACGAGCCGATGATGCCAACCCGGCAAACGCCATCCTGCTTCTCCCTCGTATACGGCTTGTCGCGCATGCCCCACTCGTTCGTCGTGTACGTCACGCCCGCGTAGGTGATCGCCGCGGAAGGTGTCAACTCGATGCCCAGGTAGTCGTCGCGTTTCGTGTTCATCGCGGCGCGCCACTCGTCGAAATAATCCTTCGGCTGCCTGCTATACTTCGCTTGCAGTTCGGGGTTGAATCGGTCCACCTGAATCAGGTCTTCGTAGTAACCGCCCTGCAACGCGGCCTCGTCGCGCGCGTTGAGCGAGGGCGCTTCGATGGATTCAAGGACCGCCACCATCGTGGGACTGAGATGGCTTTGCACCTCCGCCAGGGCCAACGACACGATGAATGCGCCCGCGGCGCCATTGGCGGCCGCACTGCGCCAGAAGTCAAACGGTTTCGCCTTGGCGGCGCGCTGCCGGGCGGCGGCGCCGATCATCCACTGGTCGCGCCCGACGGCGACCGCGGCAACCGCAAGCGCGGCGCACGCGACACCGATCTTCAGCACACCCGCCGCGTCCCAGTGGCGCAGTTGAAGCAGCATGGCCTTCCATTCCATCAGCGACTCGGAGGTCCACAGGGACCACAGGAAGGTGATGGTGAGAAAGGTAGCCACCGTCTTCAGCGCGAGGGCGGCGGCGAGCTTGGCGCTCTCGGGACCCGACGCGGGCACCACTTTCTTCTTTGACCGGGCCTCGGCCCACACGCTCAGCGTCACCAGGACGCCGAGGATCAACCAGAATACGACGTCCGGCGTCGTGAACAGGAAGGCGCCCCGCAGCCAATACCACTGGTACGCGTGGAGGAACCAGGTGGCGAAAAAGGCGATTAGCGTCGCCAGGATCATGGCTTGGGTTGTGCCGCGCTTGCGCAACCGGAAAAACAGCGGATAGAAGAAGACCTTCATCATGAAGTCTTTCCAGTAGATGTTAATCCGCCGCCAGAAGTCCGTGAAGCTGGATGCTAGCACGTAGTGGTGATTGGTCTCGGGCAGGTTGAATCCGAACAGATGCAGAAGACCGATAATGGTGTGGAACATGGCGGAAACCTGCAAGTAGAGCAGGTACGTCGTCACCATATGCTGGAAGAAGTCACCCGCCCCCTGGATCTCTTCCGGACCCACCAGGAGGAACGTGTAGATGAACCGGTAGAGAATGAAGTGCAGCGCGCCGCGAAGCATCCACTTGATGCCGGTCTGGTAGATCTTGTACGCGTCCTCGTTGTAGTAGGTGCGGCAGAAGGCTTGATAGTCCACGACGGGGAAGAGCGGGAAACACACGTTCGGAATCATGAAGAAGTAAGCCAGGGCGCGCCATGGACCGGTTGGCGCCGATTGGTGAGACAGGTCGTAGAGGTACACGATCATCCGGAACATGAACATGGCCCCGAGGATCGGCCAAATCCCGCCGGGCCAGGGCGCGTCCACCCATCCCGCGCGAAACGTTGCGAGCGCCAGTGCCGCGGCCGCCACCAGCCCGACGCGGACCTTGACAGGTGCCGGCACGTGGCACAGGCCAATGAAGACCAGCCCGATCCCGAACACCCACGCCGCGCTCTCGACGCCGAGAATCTTGATGATGATCCCCACGCTCAGCAGCACGAAGAAGGGGAGCCGGAATCGCAGCGGCAGGAAATGGTTGATGGGAAACGCCGCGACCGAAATGTAGAGCACCTGGCGGAAGGCCTCGCTCTCGAGACGCACCGCGGTGAACACCAACGCCACGAGCGCGAATTGGAGGGCAACCGTGCCGGTTTTCAGTACACTGCCTAACGGCCACGATCGCGAATCCTGTTGTACTCCAGGGGCTGAAATGCTGGCGGCACTGACACTCATGCGGTTCGGGATCTCCTTGTCCGTCGAATGCTCTCTCGGCCGGGCGGGCTGCTCGCCACGCGGAGGCGGTCCCGGCCCGGGAGTTCACATGTGGCGCTGCGGCGTCGCGAGCGCCGGTGAACGCCCGCAACCACGGCGAAACGGTCCGCAGCACGCTCCGGCCAGCCGTCCCTCGCAGATACAGCGAGTCCCCACGTCATTCGGCGAATGCGCAGACTTCTACTTACACGCGAATTGGTAAACCTTGCAGTTGTACTGCATCGAAGCAATTTCCATACCTGTCTAATTTTTTCGATGTACTGGGAATGAGTGTTAGTCGGCAAGGGTTTGCATTAACTAAGAATACTGAGATAATCGCCATTGGGTATGTGGCCACGCAATGCATTGTCAGGCATGACCAACTATTGTCCACCAGAGATCACCCTTGCCGCAGGTGTGTCGCATGCCGCGGCACGTGCACCACGGTGTGTAGAGGAATGCGCAGGACGTACCTTCGGGTTCGGAAGAAGGACTGGAGATACAGAGGGGAATGGGTAGCCAGATACGTACGTCAAGAAAGGCGGGGGGGCAGGAGTGGAGACTCCCCTTCCTTCCCGTTGGGAAGGGGCCCTACGCGGGCCCTTTGTCTGCATCCGGTATGAACCTAAGAACGGCAGTCGAGCCTGGGAACGCCACGCTCGTCATCCTCGCGAACGCGGGGACAACGTGGCTAACCATGCAGATAGCACCTCGCCAGTCGAACGGTACGCTCCCAGACGGTGACAGTACCGTTCTCTTCAATGCGTTGTGCAATACCAACCTCACAACATGGAGATAGCGCAACTGCCGTTTCCAGGATGAAGACCCGCCGCCAATCGCTCTGCATCGCAGATTCACAGCCCCCGCGTGGCCGCCGATCCAGGCGTAGCTGTCGCAGTTCTGGGGATCTCAATTCTCCGCACCTGCCGGATAGCATGCGCAAAAGGGTCGTTCTCAGGCGTGAACACGTGGCGGCAATCGACCACATTAATGGTATGTGCCATGCAATCCAATCCCGATCCATCCAGTGCGTCCAACCGCGTGACGAGAAGATTGCAAACGCCCCGCTCGCGTAGCCACGTGGTAAGTATCTCTGGGTTCTGCTCCCGGATAGCGTGAGCATAGACGGCGTGATACTCCCAGTAGTCCATTTCCTGCCTCGTAGACCACCGCGACACCCACAGCCCGGCGCAGATGGGTTGGTGGTGGAACATCTGCGCGTAGACCCCCGCCGTATCATAGAAACTCGGCGGAAACGTCGCCCATGGGCCCGGCACACCTTCGGACGTAATGTGCTCGACGAATTCGGGCGGCGGCGTCGCAAAGACATTGCAGAGCGCGAATCCTGAACGATCGCTGGCTGCCACGTTGTTGTCGGGCGCGTATACTTCAACGGCCGCGAGGGCAACACACGCTGTCAGCACCCACTTGCCGTGCTTTGCCGAGCCGATGCGGCTCAGCGCCAGGCCCGCGGGAATTGACAAGGCGAAGAGCGCGGCAGGCAATAGCCGATAAGGCGCCCGGCAGCAACAGAATGGTGGAACTCTCGCGAAATCAACCCAAGGCATTACGTCTTGGTAAACGGTCTCCCCCATTCTGAGATCGGGTCCGACTGAAAGCAGCAGAACCCCGCCTGCCACGGCAAGAAACGGCCAACTACTGCGGCGTTCTTGGGTCATGACGAGACTCAACAGGGCTCCCAATGGCAAGATCCAACCAAGCCATATTTCGACACGAGTATCGTATTGGACCCCAAGTATTGTCTGAACCAGACGGGCTGCGAATGGGTTTAGCTGATCCGCTGGAATGAGAAAGCCCGTAAAATCCGCGCTGAGGTACCGGGCCGTGTCGGCCTGCGTGGCTCCATCCGAAGCCGCGAACGCCAGGAGAAATGGCGCGGCGATGATCGCACTGCAAGCGCCGGATGCCAGCCACCACCACGGGCGCGTTTGCCGCAACACTGCGAGCATTTGCGGAAAACGGAGTAGAGCCACAAGCGTTACGCCGAGACACCAAAGCGCGACCATTTCCGTGAAGTAGACGGAGGCGCCGACCGTGATGGCCAATGCGAGCAGCCACCCGAATGATGGCCGGCGGCAGAGCCTGAGTAGAAGTAAAGTACAAAGTGGATAAAGCCACATCGCGGCGAACTGCGGGTATTGCGCGTGACTGATGAAGAAGTCTGCATAGGTGAAACATGCGGACACAACGCCGCTCGCCACGCGACCGCAGGACAGCTCTCGAAGCAGGATATAGGTCAGGGCAAACAGGGTTACAAATGAGCCGAATACGACAACCCGCAGCGCGTAGAAAGGCCAGAAGGGTGAATTGTTTGACAGCCATTTGACTGTGATATCCACAGGCGCAAAACCAGGTGACAATGTATGCTTTGCGAGGGAGACACCGCGTGGGTAGAGAAAGAGGTCTGTGTGAAGAGGGTTCCGGCAGGCTAATACGCACTCTGCGCAATGCCACCGGTTCCATGCCATGATCACACCGTCCGCCGAGGGCATGCCTTCCCTGGCGTCAAACATGGGGTAGAGCATAAGGAGGGCGAGGGCAGTTGAGAATCCAAATAGGAAGACGAGTTTCATGGCGTGTCCCCCACTTCCAGAATTGTACAACAGAGGGGGGCGATCTTTCAGCAAGATTTATCGAGGTGCCTGGAGGCACCTGCGGCGGCTTGGGTGATCGCGCGGGCTGTGATGACGTCCGGGATTCGCGGAACCAAGCGGGATTTTGGAACCCGGTTCCAGGAACCCCGGCCCGGATTCCGCATATTCTCAGGTGTTTTCGGGAGGAAGGCGGGAGGCCAAAGTCTGTAAGTCCTTTAGCCGCCACACTTATGATAATATGGCAGCCCGTAGGGGAATCGAACCCCTGTGACGGGACTGAGAATCCCGCATCCTAACCGCTAGATGAACGGGCCGCGGTTCTTACGGGCACGTGCAAGCGCCCGGGATCAACATGGTTGCCGGACTAGGATTCGAACCTAGAATTGCCTGATCCAGAGTCAGGAGCCTTACCAATTTGGCCATCCGGCATCGCCGCCAGTATGGTAGCGAACGCTGGTAAGCCCTGTCAAGACAGGGGAAGGGGCGTGGATGGCGCGGTTGTTCGGTTCTCGGCTACGATTCAATTTGGCGGGGCCAGCGACGGATCAGGATATCCCTTGATGCCCGTGTGCAGCTCCGGGAAGGCCTCTTGCGGCTGCTGCAGGAATGGCACCTCCTTGCCGGAGAGGTGCTTGTCAAAGAATCCCTGGACCAAGGTGCTGAGCATATCCAAAAGGCGTCGTCCATCTACGGTGCCGACCATATCCTGTGTGATGGCAAAAGGGAAGACCTCCTGAAGCAGCGACAAATCGGTGCAGAAGCCCTCGTGGCTCAGACCATCAATCTGGAAGGCGTAGAACTGTGAGGCGTTTTGACGCAGGGCGTTGGGGCAGTTTCGAGGGCTCCAGTCTTCGATCCACCACTCGCGCGTGCTCTTGCCCTTGGACTGTAAGTATTCAATCGGCGGCGGCTCGAAGGTATCGTATAGGAGCGCGAAGGCGCCCGTGACCCCCTTGTCCAGGATTGGCTGATAGACAGCGGTGCCATCCATGTTGAGGCCGGCACGTATGCGCGGGTCGATGGTCATGGCCGCTGCGGCGTTCTGTCCGCCAAAGGAGTGCCCGAATACGCCGACGCGCTGGAGGTCGAATAGGCCTCCGTACTCTTCGTCTTCGTTCCGTTTCGCCACTTCGTCCAGGGCCATGCGTACATCCTCAGCCCAGACTGCGGACACGCGCTGCTTGGCCGCCTCACGCGAGGCTTCGTCCCCTTCCCACATGGCGCCATTCGCTTCGTATTTTGATTCCACAATACGTCCGTCGGAGAAAAGGGTCCGGGAGGTTGTGTATGGGTGCCACAACGCAACAATCACGTAACCCTGACTGGCAAGTTGCTCGAGGAGACTCGTGTAGAACACCGGAGGACCCTCAACGCCCGGCGAAAACAGAAGAACGGGGTAGGGCGCGCCGGAGCGGTCGGGCTCGGCGCCGGGTCGCCAATTGGGCCGGATCTTGCTCACGACGAAAGCAGGCAAACCGGTGACGCCTTCCGCGATTTGGGGCTCAAGGTACACTCCGGGCTGCCGGACGGAACTGTCCTTTGCAGGGTAGTAAACATCAACCCGTATCTCACGGCGATCTGCGGGATCTTCGGAGAAGACTTCCATGCGGTCCGGACTCAAAACATCCCACGATACTCTGCCGACTTCGTAGTTTCCTTGCAGCGCTGGCATGTCGAATCCCCAGATCGTGTATGCAAGAGTCTTTCGGACGATGATGACTCCGGCAACAAGAAGCAGTGCGGCGAACAGCACAATGACGCGAAGGATACGGCCCCTTCTCGACCGTCCCTCAGCGTTTGCCGATGGAGGATTGTCAGGTGCCTGCCCGATTTCGTTGCTGGTATGTCCCGTGGTCATTCAGCACTCTTTCGTTTTGTGGCTGTGTTTGGCCCGCCCAGGCACCTATAGAAGGACATGGTCGCTTCACCGCTCATGACAATGTGAATCCCGGCGATGCCGCCTTCAGTTCCATCGATGAACTCAACCTGGAAGTTTCCAAGGGGTGTGTCTGCAACAACGTCCCCGCGGTCATCCTGATAGAATGATAGGGGGAAGTTGCCGTCATGTCCTGCAAGGCCGTCGCCATCACGAGATATTTCGAGAATCCCCCACGATTCGCTGAGGTAGGTCCCCGTGTAGGCGTCACAGGATTTTGGCAATGCCAAGGCGGTGGTATGTGCCGGCAGTTCCCTCATCTTCCTATTGGCCATTTCACGTCCCCGCTTCATTTTCCTGACGAAACGGCCCAGGTCTCTGCTTGGCGTACGCCCGAGATACGCGTCATAGACATCGGCCGCCATGAGGTGCACAAGCATAGCCATGTCTTCGTCGGAATTAGTGACAACTGCCACGCCCAGCTTGTGCTCAGGCATGAACGAGACGTGGGCGTGGGCGCCCGCGTAACTACCAAAGTGATGTACAAGGAGATCGTCTTTGTAATCCCCAAGATACCACCCAAGCCCCATTTCTTTGCGGCCGAACATGAAGTAACGGCTTTTCGGCTTGACCTGCGCAGTCAGAATCTGCGTCACAGCCGCGTCGCTAAGAAGGCGCCTGTCCTCGAGAGCTCCCGAATTCAGGTGCAGCAGGATCCATAGCGCCAGGTCGTGGGCTGACGAGCCGATACCCCCCGCTGCGTGCATGGTGCTATCGGCCTTGCGAAAAGAGCTTGCCCGCCATACGCCGTCCCTCCAGATATAGGGCGTGGCGTGATCGGCGATGGCGTACAGCTCGCTGGCCCGCGCGGTGGTGTGATCCATCACGGCCGGTAGGAACACATGCTCCTGAAGGTAGTGTTGCCAGGATTGGCCGGTTACCGCTTCGACAAGACGCCCTAACAGCGTGAAGTGCAAATTGCTGTAAGCCCAGGACCCTTTCACATCGGTCCTGGAAAGCTCTCGGTAGAAGAAGTCGTCGTTCAGAATGCCTGTGTACGCTTCGGCGAAGGTGATGGGCCAATTGGACAACCCAAAGCGATGGCAGAGCAAATCCCGCACCGTAATGCGCTGGGTAAGTTCCTGATCGGCAAGCTGGAATCTCGGCAGGTATGATTTCACGGGCCTATCGAGGTCCACTCTGCCAGCGTCTACTTGCTGCATTACGGCAAATGTCACGAAGGTCTTGGTGACGGAGGCGATGTAGGATGCCGTGTTCGCAGTGAATGGTGCCTTCGAGTCGAGATCGCGATATCCGAAGCCTCTCTCGTATGATACGTTGTCATCCTTGACCACTGCGATGGCCATGCCGGGCAGCCCGATCGTCTGGCGTGCAGATTCCCAACGCGCTTCTAGTTCAGCGAAATTCGGCTTGAGAACTTCTTGAGGCCAAGCACCTGGCATTAGTCCCTGAACAAGCAAACATGCTGCCAACAGTTGAGTAGATCCAAAGTGCATGAGGACTCCTCTTGGTGGCGGTCGGGTACCTGGTAAGGTTAGATAGATAAGGCAGTTCCAATTTGAGATAGAGAATACATTGCGCGTTTGAGTGTGCGCAACACATTCAATGGTAGCGTAGGTTCTCCTTCACGAGTATCGGGATTGCGCCCCGTCCCGTCCGCGCCAGTACCAGTAGAACGGAATGCCGGAAAACACGAGTACGAGTCCGATGCAGGCGTTCTTCGGGTCCTGGTAGATGGTCACGAGGACGAGCGTGCAGCAGAACAGGACGAACGCCGCAGGCACAAACGGGTAGCCGGTCACGCGGTAGGAGCGCGGCTCGTCCTTCATGGTGCGCCGGAGCACGAACACACCGAAGGCGCCCGCGCCATAGAAGATGAAGGACGCGAAGATCACCATGTCGGTGAGTTGGTCGAAGGTGCCGCTCAACACCAGCAGCGACGCCCAGACCGCCTGGATGATCAGCGAGGTGGACGGGGTGTGGTGCAGGGGGTGGCAGTTGCCCGCGGCCCGGAAGAAGAGATTGTCGCGTGCCATGGCGAAGTACACGCGCGAGTGGGGCATCAACTGGCAGTTGGTCGCGCCGAAGGTGGACAGGAGTATGAGCACCGCGATGAAGGTGGCGCCGCCCTCGCCCAGCGCGCGGCGCATGACTTCCACGGCAACGATGCTGTTCTTGGTCTGAGTCAACGCGGCCATGTCTTCTACCGGCATGACGTAGAGGTACGCCGCGTTGATGGCCATGTACACGCCCATGACGCCGAAGGTCCCGATTGCGAGTGCGAGCGGGATGTTCCGTTTCGCGTTGCGCACTTCCGCCCCGAGGGAAGCTACGTTGGTCCATCCATCGTAGGCCCAGAACGCACCCAGAAACGCGGCGAACATCGCGCCGAAGAGGCCGAGCGAGGTGCGGTATTCGGCGGAAGGATTCTCAAGCAGGGGCGCGAGGTGGTCGAAGGTTCCGCCGCTGAGCGACAGCCCAAGCAGGATTACCACGGCGATTCCCGCGAGTTTCACGCACGTCGAGATGCTGGCGATGACGCCTCCAAAAACAACGCCGAAGTAATTCGCCGTTGTGAGCGCCGCAATCGTGGCGATGGTGAACAGCTTCACGCCGAGGTTATCGAGCGGTTGAAACAATCCGAAGATGGACCATGCTTCGTACTCGGGCGCGAGCCGGGGGAATCCGTACAGCGCGTTCGCGCTTTCGCCAAAGACATAGGCGATGGAGCTGATGGACGCCGTCTGAATGACGGTGAATGACGACCAGCCAAAGAGAAACGCGAACCCGCGTCCGTACATCCGCTTGAGGTATTGGTACAGGCCGCCCGGTTCGGCGATCATGCCGGCGATCTCGGAGTAGGTCAGCGCCCCGAACAAGGTGATGACCCCCGCGATGAGCCAGCAGATGAGAAGCAGTCCGGGCGACTGCAACTCCGCCGCCATGGGCGCGGCCTTCTTGAAGATGCCCGAGCCGATCATGTTGCCCATGATGATCATCACGGTAGTGAAAAGCCCCAGCTTGGCCACGAGGCCGCTGGCGTGCATGATGGGGTCCTGCTTGGACATGACTATGACGTGCGCCGCAGCTTTGTCACGCGGCCGTCGCTCACCCACTCGACGACGTAGAGGTTGCCTTCGCGATCCCAGATCGCGGCGTGAGGCGAGATGAACTTGCCGGGCACGCGGTCGGCGTGCGGCAGGTTGGGATAGCCCTCCTGCTTCTCGACGCCGGGATTGTCGCCGAGATGTGCCACGAGTTTGTTATTGCGGTCGAAGATGGTGACGCGGCCGTAGAGGTCCGGAATGAGCAGGTCGCCTTCGAGGATGTCGAAATGGCAGGGGAAGCGCAGTTCATCGGTCACGAAGCCCAGGTGCTTGCCTTCGAGGTCGAAGTACTGGAGACGCACGTTGGCGCGGTCCGCGACGACGAGCACGGGCTGTGCGCCGCGGGTATCTACGAAGATGCCGTGTGGGCAATTCATCTTGCCGGGTGCGCTGCCCTTTCCGCCCCAAGTGCGGAGGTACTCGACCTTCGCGTTGTATTGATGGATGTAGCTTAACCCGTAACCGTCGGCCACATAGAAGTCGCCATTCGGCGCAATAGCGATGTTCGTGGGCACAAACTCGCCGGGCTCCTTGTAGACCCCGGAGTCCATGGGACATCCAACCTCCCAGACCACTTCGCCGTCCAGCGTGGTCTTCACGCAACGGTTCTGGCTGGTCAACGCGAGGTACAGGAATTCCTCACCGTCTTCCCGGTTGAGCTGGAGACCGTGCGCGCCGCTCTCATACTCTTCGCCCCAGGACGAAACGAATTGGCCGTCGGGGTCGAAGACCATCATCGCATGGGGACTCTGATTATGAATATAGATGCACCCGCTGCGGTCTTCGCAAACGCCGTGCGTGTATCC
The DNA here is from genome assembly GCA_020849535.1 of Candidatus Hydrogenedentota bacterium. Classification (GTDB taxonomy): domain Bacteria; phylum Hydrogenedentota; class Hydrogenedentia; order Hydrogenedentales; family SLHB01; genus JAHDWY01. The sequence continues at coordinate 11,219 of JADLGB010000142.1, read as the reverse complement.
GTAGTGGACTCCCGAGGGGAGCCGGCCCCACCCACTGACGAGTTCGTATGTGTGACGGCCTTGGCCCAAGATGATTGGCTTCATGTGGATCCTCCAAAGGGATGCAAGCAGCGAGTTTGGCTCGTACCGAACGGCGGCGCACACTATAGTGCACCGTCTGCTTCGGCGCAACCTATCGACGTTCAAGCGGCGCATCAAAGCATTCAAGACACAGGCGAGGGCGCCTGTGCCGCACGACTGTCTTTCATTCTGCGTTGGCTTAGAATCATTGAGGCCTATGGGTAAACCAAAGACTGGAAGAGAAGAAGAACAGCGCGAGGCAAAGCAAGCGCATGTGGCGCAGGCGCCCTCGCCTGTGTCTTCGTCGGGACATCCGACGGATCGGACAGCTCGGCCGGAAAAACAAGCGCATGTGGGGCAAAACCCCATCGCCTGTCTCTTCATCCAGCACTTGTCTATCCCCCGCGTTTCCCTGTGTCCCCGTGGTCAGTTTTCGAGTGCTTGCGAGTAGTTCCGACCCCATGCGAAGATGGGTTGCGTGGTCTACCTCCGTGGAATACATGGCCGCGGGGAAATCGGGAGACGGATCAGTGCAGCGGATCCTCGTGGTGGAAGATGAGCCGGCTATCGCCGACAACATCACGTATGCCCTCCAAACGGAAGGCTTCGCGGTGGACTGGTGCACCACGGCGGACGAAGCACTCCGATGCCTCGAATCCTCCACAATCAGTCTGATTGTGCTCGATGTCGGCCTGCCGGACCGGAACGGTTTCGAACTCTGCCGCGACATCCGCAGGACTTCCGAGGTGCCTATCATCTTTCTCACCGCGCGCGCGGCGGAAGTCGACCGGATCGTCGGGTTGGAAATCGGCGCCGATGACTACATGCCGAAGCCGTTCAGCCCTCGAGAACTCGCGGCTCGCGTGCGGGCCGTGCTGCGGCGTGTGCCCGCAACCGACGCCACGAATGGCAGGACCAGCCCGCCCTCGCGTTTCGCAATCGACGCGCAACGCATGCGAATCTCCTATTGCGGTGAACCGCTCGACCTGTCTCGCTATGAGTACCGGCTCCTGGAATTGCTGTTGCGGCGGCCCGGCTGGGTCTTCTCGCGCGAGCAGATCATGGAGCATGTTTGGGAAGAACCCGAGGCCAGCATGGACCGCACGGTGGACACGCACGTGAAGACCATTCGCGCGAAACTGCGCCGGATCACGCCCGAATCCGACCCCATCCAAACCCACCGCGGTTTGGGTTACTCACTGAAGGAGACGCCGTGAAGATCCGCACACGCATGTTCATCGCGTTTCTACTCGTTGCGGGCGTGGGGTTCTACCAGCTTGTCGATTGGATCCGCGAAGATCTGCGGCCCCGTTATCTTGAAACCATGGAAGAAAGCATGGTCGACACCGCGACGCTGTTGGCCTCTTTGATATCGGAGAAATCCCAACGCGACGGCATTCACACGGACGACCTGCGGCTCGCCTTCGATCATGCCCAGAAGCGGCGCTTCTCAGCGCAGATCTTCGAAATGACGAAGACGAAAGTAAACATGCGCGTCTATGTGACCGACCGCAACGGCATCGTGCTTTTTGACTCCAACCATGGCAACGATGAAGGCAAGGACTACTCGCGTTGGAACGATGTCATTCGCACGTTGCGTGGCGAGTATGGCGCGCGCGCGACACGTCTCATACCTGAGGACCCGAGAACGTCCATTGTGCACGTGGCATCGCCTGTTCTCATCGACGGCGAGATCGCGGGCGTGTTGACGATCTGCAAGCCCTCCGGCAGTCTCACACTCTTCATGGAAGCCGCCCAGCACAAAGTCGCCGTGGCCGGTATTATCGCCGCGGTTTCCGTGATTCTGCTCGGATCCGTGATCTCCGCCTGGATCACGTGGCCCATTGAGAAACTCACCCACTATGCCAAGTCCATTCGCGATGGCAAGCGCGCGGCATTGCCGAAACTGGGCCGCGGCGAGATTGCGGCGCTGGGCGCCGCGTTTGAAGAAATGCGCACCGCGCTCGAAGGCAAGCAGTACGTGGAGGAGTACGTGCAGACCTTGACGCACGAGATGAAGAGTCCGCTTTCGGCCATCCGCGGCGCGATTGAACTGCTTGAAGAAGACATGCCGATCGAGCAGCGCCGACAGTTTCTGGCGAACCTGAAATCGGAGTCCGAGCGCATTCAGGGGTTGGTCGATCGCATGCTCCAATTGTCGGCGTTGGAAAACCGGCGTGAGCTTCGGGATGTCGAAGAAGTCTCCATCGCCGAGCTGATTGCGGATGTTATCGCGGGCATGCAGCCGGTGTTGTCGAGCCGTGAGATTAAGGTGTCTGTAAACCAAGTTCCAGGGGTCACCGTGCACGCAGAGCGTTTCTTGCTTCGGCAGGCCCTGGCGAATCTGCTGCAAAACGCCGTCGAGTTCAGTCCCCGGGGCGCGGAAATCCGCATCCTTGCCGAACAGCAGGAAGGGAGGGTTATCCTGCGTATCCAGGACCACGGCCCAGGTATTCCGGACTACGCGCTGGAGAAAGTCTTCGACCGCTTCTACTCGCTGCGGCGTCCCGACACCGGCAAGAAGAGTTCCGGCCTGGGGCTGGTCTTCGTGCGGGAAGTGGCGTCGCTCCACGGAGGAGAGATCCGCCTCGTCAACCGCCCCGAAGGCGGAGCGGAGGCAACCCTGACCCTTCCCGCAACGGCGGAACAACGCCGCGGATAGCTTGCCGGGTACGCGCGGCGTATCCGAGCGCGGACGGCCTCGTATCTCATTCTCGATGAGTGCGAAGGGGATGACTTCGATTCATCTCATCTCTATTCGGGGCCCATCGTGACATTGAACTGCACGCGCCGGTTCAGCTTTCGGTCTGGCTCACTGTCGTTCGGAACCGCCGGCTGGCTCTCTCCTAAGCTCATTGTGGTGATTCGTTCTGGTGCGATTCCGCTTTCCAGCATGTACTTCTTTACGGCGTCGGCACGGCGCTGACCCAATGTCATGTTGTAGTCTTCACTGCCGAGGTCGCAGGTGTGACCTTCAACCACGACCGTGTCGCCGGGATGGGTCTTCATATACTTGACCATGTTGTCCGCTGCCGCTCTGCCTTCCGGTTTCAAGATGGATTTGTCGAAATCGAAGAGGACGTTGTAGTCGTAATCGACTATGTCACGCTGCCGGCCAAGTGTCTTGGAATCTTGCGAAGCCGGCGCTGGGGGCAGCAATGGCGGTTCTTCAGATTTCACCCAGCAGTGATATACCACGCCCCGGTTGCCCCAGAGTTCCGCGTCTTCCGCATTGGTGTCCGGTTCCTCCGGCCACCACCAGTAACATGAGCGAGCCTCAGACTCGGGGCATCCTGCAGTACCCTGGTCCGGATATGGTTCTGGTGCCGCGCCGTTTCCCCACCAGAACATGTCGTCCCAGGTCTTGGGTTCGCAGGTAGCGGCGGCGGCACTCCCGGCGACGAGCATGATCGTCAGTATCCCAACCAGCAGCCTGTTCATTGTCGACACCTCCTGCGCAGGTTGACGGGCCTGCGTTAAATCAGGCGTAGGACTTTCTGTGGCACGGATTATCCAATAGTCGATCACAGATGCGCAGACGTTAAACCCGCTCAAATGATACTTCTTGAGAGTACCGAGTTCCCGGATGCTGCTTCCCGTGTGTTCTCGGACATTTTCCGAGTTCTTGCCGATTCTCGTAAAGTCTGGGCTTGGTGAAAAAGTCCCGATAGGGACGACAGGTAATAGCCCAGCGATTCATCGCTGGGTCCGCGGGACCCCATACCTCCCAAGCCCCGGCAGGGGCGAAAGAGTCCATACCAGCTCCAGTACCGCGTATTTCACGTCATACTTCTCATGCAAATCCTCCAGCCTTTCCTTGAACGCCGTCTTCCGATGATACCTCGCCTGCTCTGTCGTCCCTGACGGGACTCGTCTTCTGGTTGCCCAGGCTACCCAGCGATGAATCGCTGGGCTATTGTCTTTCGCCCTTACGGGCTGAATTCACCCAAGGCGAAGGCTCAGGCGGAAACATGCGTATTCCGGTCACTTCGCGCCGCTGTGCGGCTGGAGAATCCGGTACCCTCGTGATACTTCGTGCAATTACAATACGGAATAGGTCAATCAGAGTTCCCACGTTTGACCTTCTGTCGGTTGCTGGGGGCCACCTGTGACCCCAAAAACCCGCAGTTGAACGCGCATCATTTTGAAGGACTTACTGAACCCAATGTGCTTGTCACACAGAGGAGTCTTCCGGTGATGAGGAAACCGCCAAGATATCAAACCCCAACCCTTGTTGCTGCAATCGCGCTCTGTTTACTGTCCGCGGCATGCACCAAGCCTGATAAGTCGACTTACATACGCGTCCAGAACGCCTCATCGCAAGACTTTCAACACGTTGGGGTGGCAGGCAAGGCTTTTGGGAACATTGCGAGTGGCGCCGTTACGGAGTATCAGGTCATTCCCGGCGCGTATCGGTACGCGGCCGTTACTCTTGATGTAGGGACAACCACCATGAAGATCCAGCCTATCGACTATGTAGGTGAGAAGCCGCTCGGACCTGGGCATTTCACCTATCGGCTCACGATCAACGAAGGGGGTCTCGACATTGAGGCCACAAAGGACCGCGACAATTGAACCGGCAGGCTGTGATCTAGGAGCGCGATTCAGAAGTCCGGCTACCCCGTAGCGCTGCCCGCAAGTCCCGCCTGCAAGTCCCGTAGGGACGACAGAAAGTAGCCCCGGATTTCAATCCGGGGTCCTCTGTGCCCTCTCTTCGTGCAGTCCCGGAGGGACGGCAGAGCCCATCATGCGGCACCATGTATACCACTTCAGAGGGTTTGTGGACATATAAGTCAGAGGGAACGCACCCGGTCCGTGACTGGACGTGCGCTCTCTGCCGTCCCTCCGGGACTGGTCGGAGGGGAGCCAGACCCAGGACTGGAAGTCCTGGGCTACTTTCGATTGTCCCTCCGGGACACGAGATGCGCAGCGGTACGCGTATCACGGGCACGCGGCGTCGGAAAGGAGGGAGGGAAGACTGGTGCTTCGGAGCAGGCGAGATGCCTGCGCTACATGCATGACTCACTCGGTCATTTCCACACTTCTTCTCACCTTCCGGTTGGCGACCTGAACGTATAGGGCCAGTATCTGCGCGACTCTTCGGTCTCGAGAAACGCTGATATGAAACGGCATGGCCGGCATGCCTATCGCCAGCAGCCGGTGATCACAGAAGAATGGTTTTCACCGTCTTCCTCGATACAGAAGGCCAAGTCAAGAAATAGGCAGTGCGATTGTGACTCGCTCAATGATCCTGGGGCTTTTTGAGCTCCATCGCGTCTACGACTCTCCACCCCAGCGCTGTCAGTTGCCAGCGCGTCGGCTCCTCTAACAAGATTCCAAGAATAGCGAGTCGTTCAAGAGCTTCCCTATAGTCCCATTGCAGGCGGGAATTCTCGTTGCTAAGCAGACGCTTATAGACACTGCCTTCGCTGCCTGCGCTACCTATCTTTTTCAACAACTCTATTTCGAAATCGACAAGCTTGTCGACAAGCTCCGTAGGCTCCACGTTGCTACCTGGCCTCCGCCCAGCAATCAGTTTACTCGACAATTCCAGAGTTGCTACCCCTTTATCTACCAATCGCTCTATGCCTTGAACCGCATGACCGACATCCTTCAACAGCCTCAGTGCGTCTCGAACATCCCTTTCATCGTCAACTGTCATGTGAGTCAATGCAGGTGCCAAAGAAATCTGACAGCTCTCTCTGAACTCTTCCCCATCCGTATCCTTGTAGTTAACATTGACTTGAAAAGTCAGAGCGCCGTAACGGTCAAGGAAAGACGGAGAGCTATCGATGAAATCACGAATCTCTCGACCTGGAGCAAGGAACGAAACGGCATCCTTAACAAAGCATATCTCGCAATAACGGGGGGAGCCATCTCTATAGATCACGGGGTCAAATTTGACGACTACTTCCCGGGCTGGAGTGCGGCCAATGTTTGCCAGTGTCGCATAGACAAGGTGCTTCTCTATCAATAGATCTGCTATCACATAGGGCCTGCTGCGCTGTCTTTCAATCAGTACGTTCTGCTGCAAGGCTTCTCTTGATAGCCTGTTTGACTCTTCCATGCGCCGTACGGTTCGAGCATTCAACATCATTATGACCGTTGTAGCCAAAACATAGATGGCGGTCAGGGCAATCATCACTACTTCCTGGTGCCCCTCGATGAATTCTTCCAGCGCCTGCAAATACTGGAGCATTACCGAAACCTCACGCTCGAAGTAAACTGTGACAACCTAGGAATGCGCGTGTCGATGCACCCGGTCCACGTGCACATATATAAGATCTATAAAGTCGATCCTGCGGAGTTGCATAACTCAGCCATATTCTGGCTGCTTCATCATCCTGATTGCCGCCACACTTCGCAACATTCGGTTGAGAAACGGCCTCCGAAGACCCTCTTGTCACTGACGTCCGCAAGCACGTAATTCTGCCTGTTTATGGTCAAGCCCATCGTCAATTGGTGTTGTGAATTCTTGGGCTTGGGGTTGTATTGGGCAAGCGAAATGATCGGATTCAGGTGCCGCACTGAACCGACGACGATTGACTCAGGTCGGGACCCGGTGTTGTTCTTTCACACCGCCTGCGGCAGGATGTAGAGCATGAGGTAGATGACGACACCCGTGACGGAGACGTACATCCATACCGGCCAGAGCCAGCGGGTGATGCGGGTGTGTTTGGCGAATTGGCCTTTGGCTGCGAACCACACGGCCGCGAGAATGAACGGCACCATGAGCGCCGCGAGCGGGGTGTGGGTCAGCAGGATGAAGAAATACGTGTAGCGCAGGACGCCGTGTCCCTGGTATCGCGTGAGGCCCACGGCCGTGAAGTGATAGTAGAGATAGCAGGCAAGGAAAGCCGCGGAGGACGCCAGCGCGGCGATCATGAGGGCGCGATGCCGCTCGCGATTGTCCGATTTAATGGCGCGCCAGCCTAAGAACAGCAGCACCGCCGCGAGTCCGTTCAACGAGGCGTTGATAGTCGGAAGAACAGGCAGGTCCATTACGCCCCACCCTGCTTCAGGAGGGTGTCGATATCGGCGCCGAGTCGCAGCGCGTCGGCCTCATCCATGCCGTCGTAGTAACCGCGAATGTGGCCCTTGGCGTCAATGAGCACGAAGCGCTGGCTGTGGGCCATGGGCGTTTCGGGCACGCCTACTTTGAAGCCTTCTTCACTCGCGAGGCGATGGATGTCTTCGATGGGCCCGGTCAGGAAGTGCCAGCGATTGGGGTCGATTGCGTGCGACTTCTGGTACTCGGCGAGGACGGCCGGCGTGTCGGTGTCCGGGTCGACCGAGATCGAGACGAAACGCACCTGGTCGTTGCCCGCATACTTGTCGTGCAGGATCTTCAAGTTCTTCGTCATCACCGGACAGGCCCCCTGGCAGGACGTGAGGAACAGGTCCGCCACCCAAATCTTTCCGGCCAATGCCGCGCCGGAGAACTTCTCGCCTGTCGCGTCTGTGAGCGTGAAATCCGGAAGGGCGCCCACGTCGTAGAGCGATTCCGGCTCAACCTGGACGTTCAAATTGGACTTCACCGCGGCGGTGGGCTTGAGGAACATCGGCGTGATGCTCAAGGCCACCAGGATGGCGGCAAGGATGGCGATGAGGGCGATTCGGCGCGAGTGCATGATTCGATTCCCCGTACTGCTTGAAACTGGAATAGCGCGCCACTGGGGCGGCGCGGTCAGAGGCTGAAGTCTATCACAATCAGCATCAACAAGAGAGGCAGATACAACACCGAGGTCTTCAAGACTCGGCGCGCATCCACGACGCTGCCGGTGCGTACCAGCGGAAAGCAAGACGCGAGCATGTACACGCCCAGTATTGCCGCGCCGATGAGGTAGACGATTCCGGACAACCCAATCGCCGTAGGCAGCAGCGACACGGGAATCAGCAGCGCCGCGAAACCGATGATCTGCCGGAACGTGCGGCGGCCTTGCGGGTCATCGACTGGCAGCATCTTGAAGCCGCCCTTCGCGTAGTCGTCCTTGAAGATCCAGGCGATGGAGTAGAAGTGGGGCTGTTGCCAAATGAACAGAATCAGAAAGAGCACCCAGGCGCCGGCCTCGACTTGTCCGGTGGCAGCGGTCCAGCCGCCCATCGGAGGCAGCGCGCCGGGAATGGCGCCGACCAGCGTGTTCAGCCAGGAAACGCGCTTGAGGGGCGTGTAGACCAGCACGTACAGAAACGCCGTCAGCAGGGCGAGGAAGGCCGTCAACAGGTTGACCTTCCACATAAGCAGCATCACGCCGCCCAGAACCATGTACTCACCCAGCAGCAGAGCGTGCGTCGCGGGCACCGCGCCCGAAGGAATCGGGCGATTGCGCGTGCGGGCCATCAGGGCGTCCGCGTCGCGCTCGAGGAAATGGTTCAGCGCGCCCGAACCGCCGGAGGTCAGCGAAACCCCGATGAGCGTGAAGAGAAGTCCTTCCAGCGAATCCCATCCGTGGAATCCAATGCCCCCCATGAAATAGCCGAGGGTGGCCGTGACCAGGACCAGCACGGTGATGCGGGGCTTGGTCAGGTCCACGTAAGCTGCGAATGGGATGGCACGCAGACGGGCATACAGCGTCTTCATGAAAAGGAAACTCGCTTGCTTTGTTGACTTCAGAAATGTCCCGGCGCACCAGGAAGCACCGGGACACAAAAGGGAAAACCGCGCCAAGACGCGATTTATTTCACGAAACCGGGGCCATCTCACGGACGAACACAGACTTCCACGGACGGACACTGATGGCAGCCTGCGGCGGCCCCGAGACCAATAGCCGGTGGCGCCTAGCCCGCGTGGACCATGAGGTCCGCGACCAGTTTGGCGAATTGGCCGGGGTTGGGCGGGGGCGTGCCTTCCGCCAAGGCCGCCTGGCCGTAAAGTAACTGGGCGTAATCCTTTAGCTTGGGATCGCCTGAATCCGCGGCGTACAGGCTATCGAGCTTCTCGAGGATCGGGTGGTTCGGATTCAGCTCCAGGATTCGCTTGCTCCGGGGCATATCCTGGTTGGCCGCCCGCATGAGCTGCTCCAACTGCGGACTCAGGTCGAACTGGTCGCCAACCAGACACGCGGCAGAACTCGTCAAGCGGCTTGAGAGCCGGACTTCCTTGACGTACTCGTCGAGGTGCTGCTTGAGACATTCCAGCAGGGACTTGTGCGCCTCCTGCTTGCTCTTGCGTTCCTCTTCGGCCTTCTTGCGCTCTTCCTCGGAGCCGAGATCGACGGTGCCCTTTCCCGCGGACTGGAAGTGCTTTCCGCCGAATTCATGGACGGACTGGGTCCAGATTTCGTCCACACCGTCGGTGAGAATGAGCACCTCGTAGCCCTTGTCCTTGAACGCCTCGAGGTGCGGCGAGTTCTCGACTGCCTGCCGCGACTCGCCGGACATGTAGTAGATGCTGTCCTGGTCCTCCTTCATGCGATCGACGTACTCGCGCAGCGAGGTGAGCGCGGTGGGATCGTTTGTGGACTGGAACATCACGAGATCCATCAGGGCCTCCTGGTTGTCGTGGTCCTGATACAGGCCTTCCTTGAGCACAGGTCCAAACTCCGCCCAGAACTTCAGGTACTTCTCTTTATCCGTTTCGCGCAGCTTCTTCAGCGTATCGAGGATCTTACTCACGACCCCCTTGCGGATGCGCTGAATCTGGCGGTTCTGCTGGAGGATCTCGCGGGATATGTTCAGCGAGAGGTCTTCCGAATCCACGACGCCCTTCACAAAACGCAGGTATTCGGGCAGCAACTCCTTGCAGTCGTCCATAATGAAGACGCGCTTCACATAGAGCTGGATGCCGCGGCGTCCTTCCCGCATGTACAGATCAAAGGGCGCGCGCGCCGGGATGAACAGCAGCATTTGATACTCGAGGGTGCCTTCGATCTTGGCGCGGATCATCTCGAGAGGTGCTGTCCAGTCGTGCGACACGTGCTTGTAGAATTCGTGATACTCGTCTTCGCTGACCTCGTCCTTGTCGCGCAGCCAGATGGCCTTCATCGAGTTCAGCGTCTCGACCTCGATGACGGTTTCTTCCTTGGCGCCTTCAATCGGCTTGCCGTCGGCGTCGCGAGGGACGCGCGTGCGTGAGACCTGCATTTTGATGGGGTAGGCCACGAAGTCCGAGTACTTCTTCACGATCTGACGGATTTGCCATTCCTGGGTGTAGTCGTGGAGGCCATCCTCGGAGTCAACGGGTTTCAGGTGCAGCGTGACGGACGTGCCCACCTCGGGAACATCGACCTCTTCCAGCGTGTAAGTGCCTTCGCCCGCGGATTCCCAGCGGGTCCCGGCGGTCTCGCCCGCGTGCCGGGTGACCAGGGTGACCTTGTCGGCGACCATGAAGGAAGAGTAGAAGCCGACGCCGAACTGTCCGATGAGTTCTGGAGAATGGGATTCCTTGGCTTGGCGGACGGCGTTCATGAACTCGCGGGTGCCCGATTTCGCGATCGTGCCGATCAGCACGATAACCTCCTGCCGGGTCATCCCGATGCCCGTGTCGCGCACGGTCAGCGTGCGGGCGGCAGGGTCACTCTCGATGAAGATGTGCAGATCGGTGCCCTCGGCCATGAGGTGGGACTCCGTGAGCGACTGGAAACGCCGGCGGTCGAGGGCATCCGAGCTGTTGGAAATCAGCTCGCGAAGGAAAATGTCCTTATTCGAATAGATCGAGTGGACCATCAGGTCCAGTAGCTGGCGTGCTTCGGCCTGGAATTCAAAGGTCTCGACAGTGGTGCTCATTCCTTGTCTCCTTACTGGAATCTACCTCGCCAGCTCGGCAAACCGCTGCCGTGGACCGGTTTGCCTTGGCCGGCGGCCATGCGCTTGATAAGCGGGTATTGTAGCGCGTGCGCGGCGGGAAAGGAAGGGGAAATCGGACGGATCGGTCCGCCACTCCGATTCTGGGGAGAAGCCCCTGCCCGGTTCTCCTATCCCGTGGGTCAGCGCGAAGTTGCGGCAGGTCCCCGTTTTCTGCTACGCTTGCCCGTTCGTGCCCCGGCCGCCTGGGCACACTATGCACAAAAACGGAGGAGGTGAATTGCATTGAGAACGTACGAAGCGCTCTACATCGTCAGGCCCGACCTGAAAGACGATGAGATCCAGACGGTAGCCAAGGAGGTCGAGAATCTAGTCACGGCCAACGGCGGGACTATCGTGCGCTCGGAAACGTGGGG